>NZ_CP020370.1:1797500-1942500 GCF_002813775.1 Candidatus Thiodictyon syntrophicum | reverse complement strand
CCCAGAAAAAGCCCCATCTGCGCGGCAATCAGGACGACCGCGAAGATAATCCCCACCAGGGTGACGGCAAAGCGCGAACGGTCATGGGAGAGATTACGCCAGGCCAGCAGCCCGGCCATGCCCATGCCCCACTGCGACAGCCGGGCGCTCATGCGGTTCGCGCCGCCGGGCGGTCCGGCGGATGACCGAAGCCTCGGATTGTCCGGTCCATGGGCGCCCTACCCCGACGACTCGATAACAATATAAGCATCCACCCGCAACCCTGCCGGCAGCGCGAGACCCGGCTCCAGGTCGATCAGCACCTCCAGCACGCGCGTGTCCTTGCGCTCGGCCGGGTCGTCGGAGAGCACCTGTTTGCGCCCCATCAGGCTGCCGATCCGCCCGACCCGGCCCGGGAAGCGCCGCTCGCCGTAGGCGTCGGCCTGGACATAGGCGTCCTGGCCGACGCGCAGCAGCGCAATATCCGCCTCGTCCACCTCCGCGCGCACCCGCAGGTGGGCCAGGTCCCCCACGGCCAGGATGGGGGTGTCGCCCATCTCGGTGACCTGCTCCCCGGCACGCCGGAAGCGCCGCAGGACCACCCCGTCGATGGGGCTGCGCACGAAGGACTTTTCATAGAGCGCCCGCGCCACGGCGAGCCGCGCCTGCGCCAGTGCCAATTCCGCCTCCGCCCGGGCCTGCTCGTCGGCCCGGGCCGGGCTGTCCACCACCGCCAGCCGGGCGCGGGCGCGGGCGAGTTGGGCCTGGGCCACGTCGCGCGCGCTCCCGACGTTGTCCAGGTCCTGGCCGCTGCCCAGACGCTTCTGCGCCAGTCCGGTCTGGCGGGCCAACTCGCGCTCGGCCCGGGTCAGGTGCGCCTGCGCCTCGCCGACGGCGGCGGCCGCCTCCTCCCGCTCGGACGGCCGCGCGCCATTGATCACGCGCTCCAGGGCCGCTTGTGCGATCGCGACGTTGGCCTGCGCCTCCTGCACCCGCGCCAGGTGGTCCGCGTTCTCCAGGGTGGCCACGACCTGGCCGCGGGTGACCGGCTGACCCTCGTCCAGCAGCACCTCAGCAAGCCGCCCGGTCATGGCCGCGGCGATGCGGATCTCCTCCGAGAGCGGCTCCACGCGGCCGAGGGCGGCAATGACGGTGCGGGGCGCGGGGGTGGGTCGCTCACGCGTGGGAGCGGTCGGGTCTGCCGCTCGGGCACTGGAGGCACCCGCCAGTGCCCACGCCGCCGCCAGGCAAAATGGGAGGAGGAGGGGGCAGGCGATGGACAGATACCGACGATGCATGGGGTTGACTGACATAGTGGGGTATCGCCGGGTGCTCCGGGCCGGCACCTAGGGTAACCCGAGCGGCCCCGCCCGCAACAGCCTGCGAATGCCGGACGGTGACAATCCGGCCCGCCATCGGCAGTTTGCACCGTTCATCGGCTGAAATATACCGTTTGTAGTATTCTGGCACAATCGCGTCATCGTGGGCCTCGGCGTAGTCCGCGGTTGCCACCTGGATGGTCGACGCGGAGTATTCTTGGCAAGCCTGCCTGCGTCGTCGCAGCGGTTCGCCAACTGCCATCTCTATTCGACCGGTCCCGCCGCACCTGAGATTCCGTCGCCACCTATGCAACACACTGAAAATCTGAATGTCGTCGCCTTCGACCCCATGCCGTCCCCGCACGAGATCCTGGGTGCCGCGCCCATTTCCGAACGGGCCGCGGCGACCGTCGTGGCGGGCCGCGCCACCCTGGAGGCCATCCTGGACCGACGCGACCCGCGTCTTTTTGTCATCGTCGGCCCCTGTTCCATCCACGACCCGGTCGCCGGTCTCGACTATGCGCAGCGCCTGAAGGGGCTGGCCGACGAGGTGGCCGACACCCTGGTCCTGGTCATCCGGGTATACTTTGAAAAGCCCCGCACGACCACCGGATGGAAGGGCTTCATCAACGATCCCGACCTGAATGATACCTTTCGCATCGCCGAGGGGATGGAGCGGGCGCGGCGCTTCTTACTGGCCGTGACCGAACTCGGATTACCCGCCGCCACCGAGGCGCTCGACCCCATCAGCCCCCAGTATCTCGGAGACCTGATCGCCTGGACCGCGATCGGCGCACGCACCTCCGAATCACAGACCCACCGGGAGATGTCCTCCGGCCTCTCGACCCCGGTCGGCTTCAAGAACGGCACCGATGGCTGCATCGACAACGCGATCAATGCCATCGTCTCCGCGGCCCAGCCCCATAGCTTTCTGGGCATCAATGCCCTGGGTCAGTCCAGTATCGTACGCACCCGCGGCAATCGCTATGGGCACCTGGTGCTGCGCGGCGGAGGGGCCAGACCCAACTACGACACCGTCAGTGTCGCCATGGCGGAGCAGGCGCTGGCCAAGGCCAAGCTGCCGGCCAACCTGGTCATCGACTGCTCCCACGCCAACAGCTCCAAACGGCCGGAACTCCAACCGTTGGTCATGCAGGATTGCGTCAATCAGATCCGGGTCGGAAACCGCTCGATCGTTGGGCTGATGATCGAGAGTTTCATCGCGGCCGGCAATCAACCGATCCCCACCGACCTGTCGCAACTGCGCTACGGCTGTTCCGTCACCGACGCCTGCGTCGACTGGCCGACCACGCAGCAGATGATTCGCCAGGCGCGGGCGGCCCTGCGCGCACCACTGACCGACCGCGGCAAGGTCTGAGGACTATCTCTCAGGGGATCAGGACAACCCAGGGCGTTCCCCTGGGCTGGTAAGTCACGCCCCTTTGGAGCGCTGGCGCGGACGGTTGCGCGCCTGGATCCCGTCGCTGAAGCACGACGCTAATCATTTGTTGTTAGAAGGTTACCAAGCTTTTCTCGACCGACTTTCAGGTGCATGCCGATAGTCAGTTGAAAAATAATAATATATGTGGGAAGATAAGGACTCAAAGTTGGGTCATATTTTTTTAATAACTGATTTATAAAGAATTAATTCCTTCGGTTAGCGGGTAACCGGAACCCATGGTGATTGCGACTATTTTGTCATCGTCGGTGTCATGACACCGACGACCGCGCGCGGAAGCAACGTATTTTTCTGCAATACGATCGCGCTCGCGTGGGACCAACAGCGCCCTATATCACCCGACCATAAGACCCGAGGTTTCAAATGATGACACCGATTCCTTTCGCGTCACCGCGCTGTGGCGTGCAACTCCCCGTCATTGACCGCTTCGTCTGTATTCTCGCGGACACGGCCGCGGCCCGCAGGCTCCATCATCAGGTACGATTCAAGGTGTTTTGTGAGGACACCGGCTTTGAAAATCCAGACGCCTTTCCCATGCAGGCAGAGCATGATCAGTATGACCCATACGCCCGGCATTTCATTGTCTGGGATCGGCAGGAGCGGCAATGCGCCGGGGCCATGCGGTTGGTGTCTGCCTCACGCACCAGGCTGCCGTGCGAGGAGATCGTCGGCACTGCGCTGCAGGGGCTCACGGAGTTGCGGCCCCACGCGGTGGAATTCTCCCGCCTGTGCATCCTCAGGGATTACCGTCAAACAGTCCAGGCCGAGCACTACGCCTGGTATCAGCCTGCGGGGCAATCCGCGAGCGACGGCTGCGGCGTATTTTTCAGACAATACGATAATGATGTATTCCTGCGGCTGTTGCGCGCGAGTCTCGCGTGGAGCCCCGATATCCGCTACTGCTATTTCATTGTCACCGCGGCCCTGTCCCGGGTGTTGACCCGGTTTGGGATCGCGCTGACCCGCGTCGGTCATGAGATCGAGCACCGCGGGGTACGGATTCCGTTTCGCTATGATGTCGAGCAAGCCGACCTGGGAATGCGAGAGACCTTGACCTCCTTCGCGGCCATCGCCGAAACCAGCCCGGCGTTTCTGCGCGCTTCGGAATTTTTCAGCGGTGCCGGCGACAGCGCGGTCGCCCCCATCCCCCTTCACCGAGCGCCGTTCGCGATCAGCCCGAGCGCGCTGTCGGCCTGAGCCGCGACCCGCGGGCGGTCGAATGTATGACGGGGCGCACAGAATTTTGGTCCCTCGTGTTCGATGCTGCGGGCATCTTTATGCGCGCATCGAGCCGAGGAAGCAAGCAATGGAGCGAGAGGCCTGCTGGAACTGCCTTCACGACAGTCACGGACAGGGCGACACGGGCACCGGGGCCCCGTGCCCCGGCCAGTGCCGCTGTCCGACGCCGGGTTTCCCCTGGCACCTGTACCGCCGTTACGGACGGTTTGGAGAGGTAATGCCCTACTTTTGCGGTCACTACCAGCCGCGGGATGCGGGCCGCTGTCCGGCCTGCGGTGCCCCCCTTGGGACCTCACAGCAGATTCAACACTGGGCCTGCGGCGTCTTTGCGGTGCTCCCTTGCTGCTCACCTGAGTGCCTGGCCACCCTCCAACGCCTGCTCGATGCGGAGTGCGACACCATTGCCCCGCCGCCCCCGTGCCCCGGCGACCGGCACTCGCAGGCCCTTCACTAGAAAGCCGGCAGTTCGGATGGCGCCGGTGTGCACGGGCACGGCCCCGTCCGCCCGGGACGACAAACGCGGGAACTGAGGGCCTGACGGGGCGCCAGTCTCCCGGGACGACGTCAAGTGCTAAATTTGTTGAAATGAGAGAATGCCCGCGGCTATCCTGAGTCCAAGACCTTGGGTCGGTTTTGTGGTTGCGGACGGTGGTTCGGCCGCGCAGACTTAGCAGAAACCGATGCAGTCGAATCTGTGTGCTGGGATCGGGCAGGCAACGGGTATCTCTCATGACGACGGAAACCAAGAAGACCCTCGACAGCTTTCCGGACTATTTCTCCATCAAGGCCGCCGTCACGGCCGCGGAGCGCGGAGAAACATATCGGATCCGCTACCGCGTGTACTGCGAGGAATTCGGCTATGAGCCGGCGGACCGATTTCCTGACCGGATGGAGACCGACGCCTTCGACCTGACTGCCGCCCACTGCCTGATCACCCATACGGCAAGCGGCATGCCCGCCGGCTGCGTGCGCATCTGTCCGGGATGGATCGCCGGGGCCGAACAGGAAATGCCGTACGAGCAATGCTGCGCGGCAAGCCTTGACCGCCGCGCCATGACTGCCGTCGGCGCGCCCCGGGACAAAGTCTGCGAGGCCTCCCGGTTCGCCGTGGACGCGGCCTTCCGCCGCCGCTCCGGCGAATCACTGACGCGTTTCGGTGAGATTACCGCCCTGGACCTTTCAGACACGGAGCGGCGCACCTTCCCCATGCTCTCGGCCGCCCTGATGCTGGCTGCCACCGCCCAGGCGGAGATTTTGGACCGGCCCTATGTCTTCGCGGTGATGGAGCCCTTTCTGCCCCGACTCCTCCAGCGCTCCCGTCTTCTGATGCGACGCATGGGTCAGGACGTCAACCACCACGGCATCCGCGCCGTCTATTTCTCCCACAGCCATGTGTTCGTGGAGGCGATGGAGCATGGCGACTTCCGGGATCTCTATGGTTGGATCCACACACAGGTCCGGTCGACCCTGCCGGGCTAGTTGGTCAGCGTCGTCTCCGCCGCCTCCAGCAGTTCCACGATGCGCTTATAGAAGCGCCCGGCCTGGGCGCCGGCCATGACGCGGCGATCAAAATTGAGCGTCAGGGTAAAGGTCGGCCGGACCACCAGTGCTCCAGCCTGCACCAGGGGCCGATCCTTGACCAACCCGAAGGACACCCCGAGCGGCCAGGGCCAGGTGGCGGCGATCATGTCGACCCCATATTTTGCCGGGGAACTGATCACAAAGGCCCCCCCCCGATACTGGACCCACAGCGTTGGCACCAGTACCGGCAGGCGGATCACCCAACGCGCCAGAAACCTTGGCAGACGATTGATAATAAAAGAGAAACTTGCCCATTGTTGATTACTGGAGGCATCACTGACGGCCAGGTCGTGAAGCCGTGACGTCAGGGTGTCGAGACCGAGACCATCGGCGTCACGAATCATGTCGACAAAGGCGACCATCGGTGCGTCGGGCAGTTCCCGCTCGATCAGCACCGCGGCATCGATGTGTGTAAAGCGCTGAACCCGGGGGCCGAGCAGTGGCAGCCGGACCAGGCGTCGGTTAGCATAGGGGTGTTCCCGCACCGCCAGGGCCAGGGCCTTCATGACAAAGGCGGTGTAGGAGGGTTTGCGCGTCCCGGACTGGGCGGCCGCGGCCCGCACCCGCTCGATGGAGGACAGGTCGACCTGTGAGAGGAAGGTGACGGTCGATCCAGGCCGCTTGATCTCATATTCGACAATCGACATGACCGCGGACAAAAAGCGGTTACGTGGCTCCATCGTGTAACGGCCGTCAAGATTCGGCGTCTGCTGGTTCACAAGTCTCTCCCGTGGTATGTAAAGGGTGGGCGCCCCGGCACGACAGGCCGGGCAGGGGCATTTTTCCCCGCCCGGGGCCGCAGTGCAACCGGCAGCGCCCCGGGTGCCTGACAGTGGCCTGACCAGACAAGTCGGACGCTGAGCCCCCCGGAGTGTCAGCTTTTTTTACACTTTCAGCGCCAGGGACCGGGGTGGCGCCTCGCCGGGGCCCAAAGAAATTCACTAACATAATGGCTAATATATCTTTTTTTCTATCGCAACAGATGTAGGCACGCATGTTGCTTAAGGTTTAGTATGCAGCCGTCACGACGGCTGGTTCAGGTCGCGGCGCTTCGCGACCGAAAGGTCCGAGTCCGGTGCGTCACGTTCCGGTATGACGCAAAAGTTGTTATCATTCAGACTGCCAGGAGATACACCATGACATCCGTCAGGAACCCGATGCCCGCATTCAAGAAGACCGCCATTGCCGCCTGCGTGGCCGTCCTGGGGCTGCCGCTCGCCGCGCAGGCCAATCCGCTGACCATCAACATGGGCGGCTTCGGCACGGCCACGAACGTCACCCAGTTCGACTGGGCGCCGTCGCCCGTGATCTCGATTGGCGGTAATACCGCCTTTCAGAACTATATCGGCACCAGCGGGGCATGCCCCACGGGCAGTTGCGAGTTCGATGTCTACAGCCACGGCCGTCTGAATGCCTTCAACAACGACGCCGGTACGCCCAGCGGATTGAATCAGGCCGGTGGCTGGGAAATCACCTACGAGATCGGCTTCCAGGAGTCGGTGACTGCGGCGTCGATTAATGGCGGTACTGGGCAGAGTTCAGCGAACTTCGGCTTCGTGACCGGTGCGCCGAACTACTTCCGCATGTGGTACGACAATTTCGACTCCGACTACCTGGCCGGAACCGGCTTCACCGATGGTACCCTGATGCTGGCCGGTACTGTTTCCCCCAGCGGTGCCTTCATCTCTAATTTCGGTGGGGATTTCACCGACATCGCGCTGCTGGATCAGTACGGGGCCGATGGCTGGGGCGGCAAGCAATCGATCGGGGGTTCGGGCACCACCAGCACGATGGCGCTGGACGTCCTTCCCGTCGACATTACCCCCGGGGTCTTCCCTGGAACCATCGCGTTTGACCTGTTCCGCATCGCGAACCTGGGCCAGAGTCTTCAGTTTGAAACCGTCGATCCGTCCAAGTCCTTTAATTGGGACTCGACCGGCAGTGGCGCGACAGTCGGCACGCGCATTGTGTTGGACAGCAACGCCCGGACCGGAGGTCAGCAAGGTGTCAACGGCAATGACGGTACCGACACGCTCTTCCAGTCGGATGCCAACAGCCCGGTCTCCGGTATTCCGGAGCCCGCCACCCTGGCCTTGATGGGGATCGGCATCCTGGGTGCCGCCGCCGCCCGCCGCCGCAAGGTCTGACCTGACCGACCGCCCCGCCGGGGGCGGCGCCGAGAACAAAGGCCCGGGGCTTGCCCCGGGCCTTTTGCGTTCCGGACGGCGCCCCGATCCCCGGCCCCGGGGCCTCACAGGGTATGCTCAACAAACTCCCGGAACCCCGCCACGGCCGATCGGCCCTTGAACCATTCCGCGACCTGCGCCGCCGCCGCACCCCAGCGGGGTTCCGCCAACATGGCCGCGACCAGGCGGCACAGTCCGGCGGCGCTGACCTGCTCGCTGCGCATCAGGGCCCCCGCGCCGGCCGCCGACACCAGGGCCATGGTCAGGTGCTGGTCCAGATTGGTCGCGATCCCCAACACCGGCGTGCCCTCCCCCAGCGACTGGTAGACGGTTCCGCTACCCCCGTTACAGATGGTCAGGACGGCGCGGCGCGCCGCGGCGCTGCCCGGCAGATAGTCGGCCGCGTAGACGTTGGCCGGGACCCGACCCAGGTTCGCGCGTCCGGCCGTGGCGACCAGGAGGCTGATGGGCAGGGTTGCGAGTGCCTCGATCAGCGCCGGCAGGAGCCGGGCCGGGCCCGATGACCCCAGGCTGAGATAGACGCAGGGCCGCGCGGCCGGGATCTGATCCCACCAGGGCGGCACGGCCTGGGGCGGTTCCCAGAGAATGGGGCCGATGAAGCGGTGATTGGCTGGCAGGGGGTCGGTCGGCACCAGTTCGGGCACGTCCAGATAGAGGGTCTCGTTGCCCCAGGTATAGGCGTGACGCAGGTCGCCCAAGGGCGGCAGGCCATGGCGACGGCGTACCCGGTTGAGGGCGCGGCCGTGCAGCCAAAAGACCGCGGGGCGGACCTGATTGAACAGGGCGCGGGCGATGGGCTCGCCCACCAGGCGCACCAGCGGCAGATCGGGGACGGGCCAGCGCGGTAGCCGCAGATAGGGGCTCCAATGGGCATTGGTCAGGGCGGCATAGGGGACCCCGCGCAGCGGGGCGCTGACGGCCAATGACAGGCGGAAATCCCCCACCACCAGGTCCGGCCGCACGCGGTCCAGGAGGGCCAGGTCGGCCGCCACATAGGCTTCCAGGGTCGCGGCATCATAGATGGGGCGGCCCGCGGCGAGCGCCTCGATAAAGCGTCCGGGGGAGATGCTGACCAGTGGCCAGCGCTGGCCGCGCAAGCCCTGCAGTGCCGTATCGAAGGTGGCCGCCGCCGCCAGATGGACCTCATAACGGGCCGGGTCCAGCGACTCCGCCAAGACCCGCGGGCGGGCGACGTGGGCGAGAGTCACGGCCTCGGCCAGGAACAGGATGCGCCGCCGCGGGGCGGGAGTCGCCGGGGGTGGCAGGGTGTCAGGCATGGTGCGCCCCAGGGTCAGGCGTGGCATCAGGCATGGCGGGTCGCGCGCGGCCGAAGAGGTTGTAGCGCGTCAACTCGTCCACCGTCTGCTCATAGCGGTCAGTCATGGGCTGGCTGGCGGCCCAGGCGACAAATTCCTCCAGTCCTTGCGTCAGGCTGATGGCCGGTCGATAGCCGAGGTGTTCGGTCGCGCGGCGCAAATCGGCGCAGCAGGCGTGGATGTCACCGACCCGGAATTCGCCCCGATCCAGCAACTCGACCCGGCGGCCGGTGGCCGCCATCAGGGCCAGCGCGACCTGGCGGATACTGACCTCGCCGCCGGAGCCGATATTGAACACCATCCCCGTTGGGAGATCCGGGCGCAGCGCCAGCAGGTTCGCCGTCACCACGTCCTGGATGTGGACGAAGTCCCGCAGGGGCTCCCCCCCCTCATAGAGCGAGATCGCCTGCCCGGCCAGCAGCCGGGAATAAAAGACGGAAACCACCCCGGTATAGGGATTGGCCAGGGATTGGCGAGACCCGTAGACATTGAAATAACGCAGGATCGTGACGGGGATACCGTAGGTACGGGCGGCATAGCCGCAAAGGTCTTCCTGGTGCCGTTTGGTCCAGGCATAGACGGAGAGCGGGGCCGCCGGCTGGTCCTCGGCGGTTGGCACTGACTGCATCGCCGCCCCGCAGGTCGGGCAGTAGCAGCCGAAGCGACCCTGTTCCAGGTCCCGGCGGTCGCGGGTGGGTGGGTTGCAGGGGCCATGTGCGGCGCACCGATGGGTGCCCTCACCATAGACCGCCCGCGACGACGAGAGCACCAGACGGGGGAGTGGCTGGCCGCGTTTGAGAATGGCCTCGATGAGCGTGGCCGTACCGGTCGTGTTGGTGTCCACATAGTGGCGGATGTCATAGAGACTCTGGCCGACCCCGGTCAGGGCCGCGCAGTGAACGACGGCATCCACCCCGTCCAGGGCGGTCAGGACCCGCTGCAGATCACCGACATCACCCAGCATCCGCTCGACGCCCGGGTCCAGGCTGGCCGGCCAGACCCGTCCCGGGCCGTGGATCTGGGGGTCAAGGAGGTCGAGGGCGCGGACCTGATGCCCCGCCGCGAGCAGCCGGTCCGCCGTGTGGGAGCCGATAAAACCCGCACCGCCCGTGATCAGTACCCTCATGGCCGTTGACTGGTCGGCGCGGCGGGCTCGGCGTCGCCCGACAGGCGGGTGCGCAGGGCCTGGGCATCCTTGGATTCCGCAAACTCCCGGCCGCTGTCGAGGGCCGCGTTCAGGGCCGCGAGCGCCTGGGCACGCTGGTCCAGCGACTCCAGCGCGACCGCCTTATGGTAGTGCAGGCCCGGGTCCTGCGGGGCCAGGGCCAGCCCTTGGTTGAAGGCGCTCAGCGCGTTCGGATAGTCTTTTCGGAACAGAAGGATCAGACCGACAGTATCGCGCAGTTGGGCCTCCTGCGGCGCCAGTTCGACGGCGCGCTGGGCATTGATCAGGGCACCATTGAGGTCCTTCTCACCGATCAGGATCTGGGCCAGGTTGGCATGGGCCGTCGGCGTGCCGGCCCCGTTCTTGATCAGGGTCTGAAACTGGGTCTTGGCCAGCCTGGTATTGCGTGCCACCATGGCCAGGTTGCCCAGGCTGAGGCGGGCCGAATGGTCGTCCGGATGGGCCTCGACCCAGGTCTGCAAACCCGCGAGGCCCGCGGCGGTGTCACCGGCGCTCAGACGCGCCATGGCCAGGGCAACCGCCAGCCCGCCGGCCGGCTGCCGCGCCATGGCCGCCTCATAGGCGGTGATGGCGGCCTTGGCATCCCCGCGACGCATGGCCAGGGCCCCGCTCAGGGCCAGGACATCGGGGTTGGTCGACTGGGCGGTGAGGAGGCTGTTCACCAGTTGCGTCGCCCGCTCGAGGTCGTTTCCGGCCAGCGCCAGGCGCGCCAGTACGACCTGGGCCTCGACCAGTTTGGGCTCCAGCCGCAGCGCCTCCTCCAAATCGTCGCGCGCCTGATCCGCCGCCCCCAGGGCCATCCGCGCCTGGGCCAGCCGGTACCGGGCGCGCCCGGACGCCGGTGCCAGTTTAACCAGAAGCTCCATGGTCTCTTGGGCCTTGGCCGCATCTCCGCCCGTGAGTTGGTCGAGCCCTTGCTCCTCCACCAGTAATGGATTATCCGCACTCGTCTGCCCCAGCGCGGACACCAGGGTGAGCGCCTCGGCAGGGTTACCGCGGCTGCGGTAGTGCCGCGCCAGCAGGAGCCGCGGCTGCCACGCCTGGGGATGTGCGCGCGCGGCCGCCTCCAGGGCGGCGACGGCCGGGGCGATACGGCCGAGACGCGCCAGGCTCTCGGCCCACAGGATCGCCGCGCCCAGATTGTCCGGCTGGGCCTTAACCACCTGGCGCAGCAGCGGCTCGGCCGACGCCGCGTCCCCCCGGGCGAGCATCAGCCGGCCCTGCGCCTGCTGGACGGCCGGGTTAGCGGGCTCCAGTTTCAGCGCCCGGGCATAGGCGCCTTGCGCCTGATCGAGTTCCCGGCGGGCCTGATAGACCTGGCCGAGCGTCAGAAAGGCGGCGGCATTCGGCTGTTCTTTCGTCAGGGTGTCGGCAGCGGCCAGGGCGGCGTCCGCCTGCCCCGTCGAGAGCAGGACGCGGATGCGCACCGCCGGGTCCAGGTCCGCGCTGGAGGGCAGTTGCAACGAGCGGGTCAAGGCCTCGCCCGCCGGCACCGCCTGACCGTCCGCCGCCAGGGCCGCACCAAGCTTGAGTTGAGCCAGGGCCGAGTTCGGGTCCTGTTCGACCAGGCGGGCAAAGGCCACGCTCGCGTCCTCCGGGTGCCCGGCGGCGATCTCCACCCGCCCGAGCAGGTCGAGCGCCGCCGGATTGGCGGGATCGGCCGCGAGGGCACGCTCCAGGGTGGCACGGGCGGCGCCGATGTCGCCCTGCGCCCCCAGGACCGCGGCGAGTGCGACCAAGGCGACCGGATGGTCGGGGCCGGCGGCAGTGAAACGCAGCAGTTGCGCCCGGGCCTGCTCATTGTTGCCGATGGCCGCGGCCGTCAGACCCGCGTAGAGGATCGCCGGCAGATAATCGCGATCGGCCGCCAGCGCCGCGTCGAACTGTACTTGGGCGGCGGCAAAGCCGCCCTGTTGGAAGGCGATGAGGCCGCGGATCAGCGCCGCCCCGGCGCCCCGCGGACGCAACGCCTCCAGGGCCTGCGCATCATTGGCGGCCCCGGTGTAGTCCTTGAGTGCCAGGTGCGTCAAGGCCAGATGCAATCGGTCTGAAAAGCGATTGGGTTGCAGCGCGAGCGCCTTGGAATAGGCCGCCGCGGCAGCGCTGAAATCCTTTCGCTCGCGCTCGATGTCACCGGAGTAGCTCCAGGCGGGCGCGAACTCGGGGTGAATATCGCGCAGCCGGGCCAGCGTCAGGGCGGTCTCATCAGGTCCGCTGTCGCGCCGTGCCAACATGGCTTGCCCCAACAGCGCGTACACCTCGGATGCGTTCTGCGCCAGGGCCGCCTCGAACAATTGGCTGGCATCCTCGCGATGGTCGAGCGCCAGTAACGCCTGACCATGAATCCCCATGAGCGTTGCCCGCTGCTCGCTCGTCAGTTCGGTCAGGTCCCCGATCGCGGCGAGTGAACTTGCCGCGTCAGCGTCGGCGATCGCGGCGGGCCGTCCGGCGAGCAGGCGGGCCTGGGCCAGCGGCACCGCGGTCTCCTGCGCGGGCAGGGAGTCGGCGACGATGGCCAACTCCTTCTCCGCCGCCGCGCCATTGCCGAGCGCGAGCTCCAGCAGCCCCAACTGCAGGCGCACCTCGGCGTTATCCGGTTCCTGCTGTACGGCATTCGCGTACTCGATGAGCGCCGCTTCCGGCTGGTTTGAAGCGACCAATTGGCGCGCCTTGGCGAGATAATTCTCCGCCTCAACGGCGCCGGCCAAGTGGCTGGCCCCCGCGATCAGGACCACGGCAAGGGTGATGTAGCGACGCGACATGAGTTCTCTCCCCGTGGTCAGAGGCAGCCTCTGACGAGACGAATGATGATAAGAGTAAATTCGGCCGGTGGCGTGGAGACCCGCTTCAACCAGGGGTCGGCGGCGTCAGGAGCGACTCCAGCGGCCGGCGGATGGAACGCCACCGGGGGGCCGATCCGTAGCCCAGGCGCCCGGCAAAGACGGCGCGGCACAAAACCTCGTCCCCGAGTTCCGCCGCCAGCCGGGCCTTGAGCTGTTCGGCTTGCGACCGGGCCGCGGGATCGCGGGTGAAGGCAATCCCGTGCCGCACATAGTTGGCGAAGATCAGCGGGGTCATCGCGGGCTGAAACTGGAGCCCCCGGGCCGTGGCGGTCAACCACAGGCGCTGCATGGAGCGCCCCGCGGCAAGGTAGTCGGCGAGCCCCGCGGGGGGGCGCTCGGCGATGAGAAAGAAGTGCGCGGCACAGCCCAGGGCGGGCAGCACGTCCATCTCGATGCGCGGCAGCAGGGTCCCCGCGAACCAGCGGTTGAGGAACTGAACCCGCCCCCAACTCTGCATGGCCCATTTCATCAGGGACACCGCCACGGGGTTCAGGCCCAGGGCGCGGTCCGGGATGCGGTCCTCACTGAAGCCGACGCCCCAATGGATGATGCGCTTGTGAACCTCGTAGGCCTCCGGGATGCTCAGGCGTACCTGCGCGTTCAGGAACAACAGCCGCGCCATGCGCGCCTTGGGTCGGGCGCCCTCGATCCAGACGACCCGGTAACCAGGACCGGGCGCGGCGTCCAGCGCGGCGCGGTCCGCGGGGCGCAGCGCCGCCCGGGAGAGCGGGCGCCGCTGGGTGGAGCGCTCCTCGATGACGGCCGCCAAGGGGTCCACCGGGGTCGCCTCTGAGGTGACAAAGCGGGCGCGGAGCGAGGGGTGCCTGTCGGTTGCGGCGGGCAGGAGGTCGAACGCCACCGTCTGCCCCTCGCGGGATGCGGCGATGGCGATCGTCTCCAGGAGGGCACCGAGCGCGAGTTGGCTGGCGCGGCCTTCCAGGTCATAGACACACCAGTCGCGCGTGTCGGCGCCGTGGATGATGACCTCGGCTCCCCGGGGCTCGAAGCGCCAGGGTTGGGTGTTATCGCCGCTGGGTGCCCAGCGCGCGGCGGACAGGATGCGCGTGAGTGCTTCGGCTGAGGGTGTGGCCATGGGTGTGTCGGGTATCCTGAGCGCAAGTGAGCGCTGTAATGACGAGGTGCCCGACGCGGCGGGCACCGATCTGACGGTGGTCGCGGTCGGTCGGCGCGGGCTCTAGGTCCGGTGGGCGCCGGCCAATCGCGCCAGGGCCGCCTGCATCGCCGGTTCACGCATCCCCAGCGGGCGCGACAAGGTAGCCATCCGCATCGAGAATCCGTCGATATGGATCGAGGTGGGCGCGGCCTCCACGGTGCCGCGACCGAGCAGCAGCTTGACCGCGGTCACGGCCGCCATGGCCGCGCAGAATTCGCACCCGACCGGGGTCGAGGGCCCGGCCTGGCGTGCGAGGTCCAGCCGCGTGGGGTCCACCAAGGCCCCCAGTTGCAGTGCCTCGGGCGACAATCCAACCATGAAGCGGCCCAGCCGCTCCGCCGGCGAGCATCCAGCCATCTGGAAATAGTCCTCGAAGCTCATGGCCCCGGGCAGGAAGGTGAGCAGCGACACACCCCATCCCAGGGGGGCCGCGGTGATCGCCGGTATACCCTTGGCGGCACAGGCGGCGAAGACCTGCTCACGCGCCTCCATGGCAAAGAAATCGAGTCCGTCGATGTAGATGTCCATGCCGCTCAGAAAGGTGTCGAGGTTTCCCTCGTTGATCCCCTCGGCAAACCGTGACAGGGCCAGGGTGGGGTTGATGTCGAGCGCCATCTCGGCCATCACCTCGACCTTGGGCCGCCCCAGATGGCTCATGGACGCGCCCGCCTGCCGATTGAAATTCACGAGTTCAAAGCGGTCGAAGTCGGCAATGTGAAAGCCACCGATACCGAGTCGACAGAGGGTCAGGAGGTGGCTGCCCCCAACCCCGCCGAGGCCCGCGATGGCGATGCGCCTGGTGCTCAGGGCGGCCAACTCGGCCTCGGTCAGCCATCCGATGTTGCGCGTGAAGGCTTGCGAATGGTCGAACATCTGTCTGATTCCTCTTGCAGTTGCGAACCTTGGCGCGCGCGCTGCCGGGCTAAATCCCCCGCAGCTCGGCCAGAATCCACTGATACAGGGTCTCGAACTCCCCGGTCAGACCGCGCTGGAACTCTTGATGATCGGTAAGATAGACTGCACGAATCCCGTGGTGATCGACGTCCCGACCCATGCGGCGGAAGACCAGCCCGGAGCGCTTGAGCAGGCGCGGCAGGAAGGGCTCCATGACGGCGAAGATCTGCGGGCGCCCAAGCCGTTCTGCCATCGCCAGCCCGGCCAGCATGAGCGTCACCGACAGCAGTGGAAAGGTACGCCGCTCCGGATCGGACAGCCCCAGGGAATTGATTTCACCAAAGCGGGTCAGGGCCTCGCCGGAGCGGCGGCGAAAGGCCCCGTCCACGGCGAAGCGCGAGGCCTCGCACAGGTGGTCGCGCGGCGCGTCCACCCGGGCCATGGCCTCCGGGTCCAGACTCCGGGCACAGCATTTGTCGAAGGGCAATGGATGGGGGGCGCCGGCCAAGGAGGCGGGGCAGATACGGACGCAGCCCGCGGCCTGGCCCGAGGCGATATGGGTGATCAGGCAGTGGGCGGAGACCTCATCGAACTCGTCCGTCTCCATCCGCGAGGGGAAGCGGTCCGCGGGCTCATAACCGAATTCCTGGCAGTAGACGCGATAACGAATGCGGTAGGTCTCACCGCGATCCGCCTCGGAGAGGGCGGGGCGGATGGAAAAAAACTGCGGGAAGTCGGCGAGGACACTCCGCGAATCCGTCGTCATATTGGCATGCCCGTGCTGCGATGCGCAGAAAAAACCCAGCCGCTCAACGATGAGGGTGCGCGACCCCATGGACTCGGCCGCGCAACCCGACGCTCCCGCGAGCCCGCCGTGGTCGGGTTCAGGGATAGCCCCGCAGGCCGCGCAAGCGGACCCCGATCGTCGACAGTTCCAGGACCCCCCGGTTAGCGCGTGCCAGGTTGGCCAGTTCTGCGGCCAGCAACTCCTTGAAGAACAGATAGCCCTGCTGGGGGTGGTCGTCCAGGTACACGGTGAGCATGGCCCCGTTGATCTCCAGGACGCTGCCCGGGGTAAGGGCGCGGATGGTCGCCAGGCTGGGGCAGTCATCGACCAGGGACGACTCGCCGAACACATCGCCGACGCTTAATTCGGTCAGCAGGACCTCCATGCCTGGCTGGTTCTGCAACTGCGCCCAGCCCAGGACGGCGAGCCGCCCCTCCTCGACGATGAACAAGGACTCCCCGCGACTGCCCTCGGCGATCAAGGTGTCGGCCGGGTTGAAACCCCGCCGCGCCCAGGCGACGCCTTCGCACAGCCGCGGGCTGCTCAACAGCCCTTGTACATACTCGATAAACATGGTGCCACTCGACTCCGGATCCTGGCCGTGCAGGGGTCATGGGGCCATCGTGAGCCCTCCATGACTGCCCGAGCGCCCGCGTTTTTTTCGACCGACGCATCTATCCGCGTCGCTCCCGCGCTCATCAGCCTGAATCGCGGGCTGTAATATGGTTTAAGCATATCCTATGGACGGCAGCCGAATCAATCGGCGCCGCCGGGCGGGGCGCCCGCGGACCCCGCTTGTGCTATCGTGGCTGACATGGAGGCACCGGTCGCAGCCCGGACCGGTCCGCCGTGGTTCAGCCTGCGTCCTCTTCGGCCCCGCTCGCGCGAGGCGTCGCACGGAGTAACCCTAAAAATTGGATAATCCATGGTTTGATACGCTGCTCGATGCCGCCACCCTGTTGGCGCACCGCGGCACCCTGGAGGAGGGACTGCGGGACCTGGCGCAACTGACCGCCGACTCATTGGCGGCGGCGCGCTGTTCAGTGATGTTGGTCCATGAGCGGGACGGGGAGGAAGAGGGGGATGAGGCCCCTGGCCCCCAGTTACGCGTCTGCTCCCATTTCGGCGATCTGCCGGCGGACGCCTACCAGCCGGTTGCACAGCAGGATCAAGGGGTTGCCTGCCATGTATTACGCACTGGGCGGCCGCTCCTGATCGAGGACATTCATCAGTCCCAGTTCGCGGCCAGCGCGCGGCAGGACCCGGGGGCGAGCGCCTGCCTGCTGTCGTCGCCGATCGCGGTGGGGGCCGAGGTGATCGGTGTCATCAACCTCAGCGGGCCGCGGGGGCGCTCCTGTTTCAGCCCGCGGGACCTGGACCTGCTCCAGGTCTTTTCGCTGGTCGTGGGGCAGTCTATTCAAGTGTTTCAACTGCAACGCCTGGCGGAGTCGCGGCTGTTGCAGATGGCCGAGCTCCTGCGCCAGCGTGACAAAGCGCGGGGCCGGGGCGTCCATCCCATCAGCCCTGATCCCTTGCGGTTGACCAAGATGGTGGCCAAGAACTTCTACCGCGAGTTATCCACCGCAGGCTTCGGCCAGAACGACATCATCGCGGTCGCGTCCGAGGTGTTGTCCCTACTCAACGACAACATCACGAAACACCGCTCCCGCATGGAGCGGGAGCGGGATCGGGTGCGCGGGTAAGGCCGGGGTTGGTCAGGAGAACGGCCGGCCCGGCAGCCCTCGCCGCTGGTCGCGGCTGGCGACCGCAAGCGACGACCGGTCAAGCGCGCCCTAGGGTTGAGCGGGGTGCGCCTCGAGGAAGGCGCGCAGCCCCTGCTCCTCATCCTTGGTCAGCGAGGTCTGGATGACCTTGCCCTTGCCCTTGAACTGCTCCAGACCGGCCAGAACCTTGTCCGGCGTGACCTTCTTCACCAGGATGAAGACCGCGGCGCAGCCGGGCTGGAACTGCTCGGCCAGGGTCTTCATAAAGTTATCGTCGATCCCCAGGTCGGTAAAGCGCCCGGACAGGGCCCCGGCACCGGCGCCCACCGCCGCCCCCAAGAGCGGATTCAGGAACAGCATACCGATCAGGAGCCCCCAGAAACCACCGGTGGCGGCGCCCACGGCGGTCAGATTCATGGCCTGGTGCAGCTTGATCTTGCCCGCCGCGTCCTTGGTCACGATGACCACGTCTTCCATCTCGATCAGATACTCCTTCTGCATCTGCACCAGCGCGGCGCGCAGTTCAAAGGCCAGTTGTTCCTCGGGAAACGAGACGACGATCAGATTGCTCATGTGCCTGCTCCTGTGTGCTATTGGAAGGTGATCTTGCCGGTGATGATCCGCACATAGGTCGCGATCACGCCGTCACCGGGCTTTAACTTATCCAGCAGTGCCTTGTCCTTGACCGTCAGGGTCACGGTCTTCTCGGGCCCGCGCAGGGTCACCCGCGAGTTGGCCCGATCGACCGTCTCCACCTTGCCGTAGAGCTTGAGCTTCTCGGTGATGGTCCCGGCGGGCTTGGAGCCCGGATCGGGCTGCACCTGGGTGTCGCCGATCGCCCCCATGGAGCCGGCGTCGCGGCCCGTCTCCAGATCGACCAGCACCGCCTCGGTGGTGGTGGCGGAGAGCTTGTCACCGATCTTGATCCCGTCGATGCGCTTGACCTCCTTGGGGATGTCGACGACCTCGAAGTGACCGTCCGGGACCTTGATGGTCATCTGCCGGGTCTCTTTGTTGACCGCCACAATGGTGCCGGTGATCTCAGTGACGGTCGCCCCGCCGGCAATCGGGGTCGTGGTATCGGCCAGGGCCGACGGGGCGAGGCCCGCGGCACCGACGGCGAGACAGGCGGCCAGCGCCAGGGACAAGGGCTGTTTTTGCATCGGGTGAACTCCTCTCGGTTTCATTTTTGGTCTGACGTGCGCGCAACACCGGAAACGGTACCCGGGAAGCCCGGCCGCTGCAACCGTTGCGACCGCGAAAACCCTCCTGAACAAGATTTAACCTGCCGGAAAGGTCACGGATACGCGCAGCGCCCACAATCTAGGCCACCAGAGCGGGCGCGCCGACTACCGAAGGCACCCGGTTCCTGACCCCAACTCCAAGACCTGCGCCGATCAATCGGCAGGAACGAAACCCCATGGCGACTGAGCATACCAATCAAGTCCGCACCCACCGGACCCCGACGCATCACGGCAAGACCCTGGCCCGCGGCGCGCTCGCCGCCGCCGTCGCGCTCGCCCTGGCGATCGGCGGCGGCGTCGCCGCCCAAGCCCCGGCGCCGCCCGCCGTCGCGCCCGTCACGACCGCCGCGGCCACCCCCGGCGCTGCCGCCGTCGTCGCACCCTCCATGCCGAGCTTCGCGGACGTGGCCGAGCGGGTCGCCCCCGCCGTCGTCAACGTGACGGTCGTTGCGGCGGGCATGCCCGAGCAACGGCTGCGCGCCCACCCGGGCCTCCCCGAGGGGGCGCCGATGGACGAATTCTTCAAACGCTTCTTCGAGCAGCCCGGCATGCCGCATGGGGCGCCCGGCGGCCGCCCCACCCAGGGCGCCGGCTCGGGCTTCGTCATCGACCCCACCGGGCTCGTGGTCACCAACAACCATGTGATCGACGGCGCCAATGAGATCACCGTCACCCTGAACGACGCCACCAAGCACAAGGCCACCGTCGTGGGCCGAGACGAGAAGACCGATGTGGCCCTGCTCAAGATCGACGCGGGCCACCCCCTGCCCTTCGTCGATCTGGCCGACTCCCGATCGGTGCGGGTCGGTGACTGGGTGCTGGCGGTCGGTAACCCCTTCGGCCTGGGCGGGTCCGTCACCGCCGGCATCGTCTCGGCGCGCGGGCGTGACATCAACTCCGGCCCCTATGATGACTACATCCAGATCGACGCACCCATCAACCGCGGTAACTCCGGTGGTCCCCTGTTCGACGGCTTCGGCCGGGTGATCGGCGTCAACACCGCCATCTACTCACCCACCGGCGGGAACGTCGGCATCGGCTTCGCAATCCCCGCGGAGACGGTCAAGACGGTGGTGGCGGAACTGCGCACCGGCGGCCGCGTCGAGCGCGGCTGGCTCGGGCTCCAGATCCAGCCGGTGACCGAGGAGATCGCCGCCGCGCTGGGCCTCACCGGCACTGCCGGTGTCCTGGTGGCCGACGTCCTCCCGGACGGCCCCGCCGCCGGCAGCGAGCTCAAGCCCGGTGACGTGATCCTCAAGGCCGGCGGCCAGACCATCAAGGACTACAAGGAGTTGCCCAAGCTGATCGCCGCCGCCAAGGCCGGGACCGCGATGAAACTGGAACTGGTGCGGGCCGGCACCCCGCAGGAGATCACCCTCAAGGTCGGCGCCATGCCCGGCAACGAGCCCCAGGCCAAGAACGACGGCCAGGGCGCGGGCGACCAAGGCCGTGCGCAACTCGGGCTCGCCCTGGCGCCGCTTACCCCCGAGGTCCGGCGCGAGTTGGGGCTGCCCCCCGGTGCCCGCGGCGTCTTCGTCGCCCGGGTCCAGCCCGGGAGTCCCGCCGACGAGGCCGGGATCGAGGCCGGCAGCCTCATCTCGATGGTCGGCGGTCAGTCGGTCAGCACCCCCGCCGAGGTCACCGAGGCGGTGCGCGCCGCCACCGCCGCCAAACGCGGCGCCGTCATGCTGCGGGTCGAGAAGGACGGCCGCCCCATGTTCGTTGCGGTACCCTTCAAGGCCTGACGCGGCGCGCCGGCAACCAGTGTCTTGACGATGCGCCCCGGACCGGGCGTTCCCCCCACCCGGAACCCGTTTTAGCCATCCCCGGCCATGGACGGCCATTTTTCCCGGTATCATCCACCCATGCGAGTCCTGTTGATCGAAGACGACCGTCAAGTGGCGGAGTACCTGCGCAAGGCCTTGGGCGAGGCCGGCGCGGTCACCGACCATGCCGCCGACGGCCGCGAGGGCCTGCTCATGGCGGCGAGCGGCGACTATGACGCACTCATCCTGGACCGGATGCTCCCGGGCCTGGACGGACTCGCCATCCTGCGCACCCTGCGCGCCTCCGGCAACCAGACCCCGGTACTGATCCTCTCCGCCCTGGGGGAGGTGGACGACCGGGTCGACGGGCTGCGCGCCGGCGGTGACGACTATCTGGTCAAACCCTTCGCCTTCTCCGAACTGCACGCACGCCTGGAGGCCCTGTTGCGGCGCGGGGCGGTCGACGCACCCGAGACCCGCCTGCGGGTCGCCGACCTGGAGATGGATCTGCTCAAACGCGAGGTCACCCGCGCCGGACGCCCTATCGCGCTCCAACCGCGGGAGTTCCGCCTGCTGGAATACCTGCTGCGCCACACCGGCCAGGTGGTCACCCGTACCATGCTGCTGGAACAGGTCTGGGACTACCACTTCGACCCCCAGACCAACATCATCGACGTCCACATCAGCCGCCTGCGCGGCAAGATCGACCGCGAATTCGACACCCCGCTCCTGCACACCGTGCGCGGCGCGGGGTATATGCTGCGCGGACCCGGAGCCTAACGTTGTCGTTGTCGTTGTCGTTGTCGTTGTCGTAATCGAATAATCCGACCACGATTACGACAACGACAACGACAACGACCGCGACGCCCAAGGCATTCCCCAATTGACTTGTTCAGTGGCATGATCCCCCCCCCGCTCACCCCCACCGACGCCGGCCGACGCCGCCATGACCCCTGGGCACGCACCGCCAAGGTCCTGAAGAGCTCCAGCTTCCGCATCACCCTCTTCTACATGCTCATGCTGTCCGCCTCGGTCGCGGTCCTGCTGGGCTTCATCTACTGGTCCACCGCCGGCTTCATGGACCGCCAGACCGACGCCACCATCGGCGCCGAGATCCAGGGCCTGGCCGAACAATACCGCCAGCGCGGGCTGCCGGGCTTGAGCACCGTGATCCGCGAGCGCTTCGCCCAGGACCCGACCGGGGCCGCCGTCTACCTCCTGGCCGACCAGGCCTTCACGCCGCTCGTCGGCAACCTCGACCGCTGGCCCGCCGGCTTGCCGGACGCCAACGGCTGGATGCACTTTCGGCTGCGCGAGCGCGGCCCGGACCACGCCGAGGAACACGCCGCGCGCGGCCAGGTATTCCGCCTGCACGGCGACCTGCTCCTGCTGGTCGGTCGCGACGTCCGCGACCTGGAGCGCACCCGCCACCTGATCCTCGACGCCCTGACCTGGGGGCTCGCCCTGACCGCAGCACTCGCCCTGCTCGGCGGCTGGATCGTGAGCCACCGCGTCCTGCGCCGCCTGGAGGCCATCAACCAGACCAGCCGCGAGATCATGGAGGGGGACCTGTCCCGGCGCATCCCCATGCGCGGCAGCGGCGACGACTTCGACCAACTCGCCGCCGGCCTCAACACCATGCTGGCGCGCATCGAATCACTGATGGCCGGGGTCCGCCAGGTCTCCGACAACATCGCCCACGACCTGCGCACCCCACTCACCCGCCTGCGCACCAAGCTCGAATTGCTGCGCGCCGAACTGGGCGAGGACCACCCGGCCGGGGCCGCAGCGCAAGAGACCATCGCCGACGCCGAGGAACTGCTCACCACCTTCAACGCGCTGCTGCGCATCGCCCGCATCGAGTCCGGCGGACGGCGCGCCGCCTTCGCCCCGGTCGACCTAGTCCCGCTGCTGGCCGATCTGGCCGAACTCTACGAGCCGGTCGCCGCCGAGCGCGGCCAGCAACTCGACCTGCAGGCCCCCGCCGACGCCTGGGTCATCGGTGATCGCGACCTGCTGTTCCAGGCCCTGGGCAACCTGGTCGACAACGCGGTCAAATACACGCCCGAGGGCGGCCGGGTGAGACTGCTCCTGCGCGACACCGAGCACGCAGTGATCATCGAGGTCGCCGACAACGGCCCCGGCATCCCCGCCTCCCTGCACACCGAGGTCTTCCGCCGCTTCTACCGCGCCGACCACAGCCGCTCCACCCCCGGCAGCGGCCTGGGCCTGAGCCTGGTGCAGGCCGTCATCCAACTGCACGGCGCCGACATCGAACTGACGGACAACCGGCCCGGGCTGCGCGTGCGGGTGCAGTTGGAGCGGACCGCGGCCCCTGAGCCGGAGTAGTACATCGACACGGCGGCGATGACGGTAGAGGTCAAGGCACTCAGGCCCTAACATTCGCCACCCGTGCCTCCCAACGAAGGTCTTGGGCTTGTGGCCCCGCGAACCAAACGAGCGCCTCACCTATGTGCCTCAACGCCGGAACCTACCGCTTCGATCAACTTCACGTCGACGTTGCACGCAACTCGACCGATGACTTCAACCCGTTCCACGACCCCCATCGCTGGCATCGCGTCCGCGACAATCCTTTCGGGAGTCCGATCGTATTGGGATTCCAATTGGAGGCGTTGATCGACGCCCTGATCGGGCACCAGCACCAACCGGCAACCCATGCCGCTGCCGCTGACGACCCGAGTTCGGCGTTCAGTAACTACGAGTATCGATTCGTTGGCGCCTTGCGGCCGGGCGAGGATTTTACGGCGGAGATTCGGCGCACGGTGCGCACGACGACGGACGTTTTATCGACTCGCGCGCTGTTGCGTAAGCTGGATGGCAGCTTGATCGTGCTCGCCAACCGCAGAGACGGCTCCCAGCCGCAGTTTCTCCCGGATTGGTCTCCGGACGACCTGCCGCCGACTCACTGCGCACCAGACCGCACGCTATTGCCGGGTACAGGGATTTACCTGAAACGGAAATTCCTGAATACCAGCAACGGCAAGAACTTTCTGCTGGGGGCCTTGGTGGACCCGTTCCCATATTTCGACGAGTTGACTGAGCGGGTGTGCTTTCCACCGATGTTCACGGCCGCGTTGATCTCTTGCGCGCTCCTGGAGAAGGCGCGCGGGGAAGGCTACGACTTTGAAGTCAACCCGATGGTCTATGTGGCCCACCAGATCTCGGTGGATTGCCGCCTCCAGGCAGTCCTGCGCAGCAATGACCGGATTGACATACTGATCGATGGACCGCGCGTGGTCGACCCGGGCAGCGGACTCGCAGGGTCGGCCGCTGAACGCCAGCTATACCATTGCTACGGCCTCGTCCGAGGACGCCGGGTCTTGTTTCGCGCAGCGATTTTTCTCAGTAGCCTCCGCGCGATCACGGGCACTAACCCCTGACCAGCCGAGGTCTTCCGCCGCTTCTACCGCGCCGACCACAGCCGCTCCACCCCCGGCAGCGGCCTGGGCCTGAGCCTGGTCCAGGCCGTCATCCAACTGCACGGCGCCGACATCCAACTGCAGGACAACGCCCCCGGACTGCGCGTGCATCTCCAGTTCGAGCGGACCGCCGACCCCGAGGCCGCACCCGACCTCGGCGCGCGCTGATGCCGGCCCCGTAGGGTCCGCTGCGCGGACCACCCCCCGCGCGATCACCGCGCCGACCGCAAAAAAACTCGCGCCGACGACCTAGGTACAATGGTCCTCTTCAAGGTTGAAAACATGGTAACGATTCTTGCCGGTCAGCTTGGCCTGATACATGGCCTGATCGGCCTGACGCAGCAGTTGATCCGCGTCTATCTCCTGCGGCTGCGGATAAAAGGTGACGCCAAGACTGGCCGAGACCTGCACCACGAGATCGCCGAGAGCCAGCGGTGCGCTGGCGGCGGCCAGCAGACGGTTGAGCGGCGGCACACTGGCGTCGCTGCCGTTAAGATCGATCAGCACGGCCACGAACTCGTCACCACCGATGCGCGCCAGGGTGTCGCTTTCACGCAGGGTCTGCTTTAAGTGGTGGGCTACGGTCACCAATAACTGGTCGCCAACGGCGTGTCCGTGGGCGTCATTGATGGCCTTGAAGCCATCCAGGTCAAGATAGACCACCGCCAGGCCCTGCCCCCGTCGCCGGGCCTGCGCCATGGCCAGGTGCAGACGGTCGGCCAGCAGCAGGCGGTTGGGCAGCCCGGTCAGCGCGTCAAAATGGGCGAGGTGTTCAAAGCGCGCTTCACTGTCCCGCAGGGCCTGCTCGCGCTCGCGCAATTGGCATTGCAGTCCAACCCGCAGACGCAGCACCGGCGGGTTGATCGGTTTGGCGATGAAATCCGCGGCGCCGGCCTCCAGGGCCTGGGTCTCACTGTCCGAATCGTGGCTCGCGGTCACGAAGATCACCGGAATGCCCTTCAGGCGCGGGTCGGCCTGAAGCATCCGGCACAGGGTATAACCGTCCATCTCGGGCATCATGACATCGAGCAGGATCAGCGTCGGCAACCGCTCCGCGGCCAGGCGCTCCAGCGCCTGCGGTCCGGATAAGGCAAAGTCGCACCGGCACACGGGCTTCAGCGCCCGCGCCATGATTTGTACGCTGACGGGATCGTCGTCGATGATCAGTATCCGGATGGCGGGGTTCTCGGGTATCACTTCAACCTCGAACAGATCCAGGGTCTCCAGATCATGCCCGGACAGGGCGTCGCAGAGCGCGGTGAGCCGGCCCTCGTCCAGCGGCGCAGCGGGCGCTGCATCCGGCAGCGGTGCGGCACCTTCCAGCCAGGGCGCCAGCGCGGTGAGCAGGGCGCACAACCGCGCATCGAAGTCCGCCAGCGCCGGCGCCGGGTCCACCCGCGGGGCGGCGAGCGCGGTCTCCAGCGCCTGGGCGCTCTGCGCCAGTGCGAGTGCGCCAAGGTTCCCGGCGTGGCCGCGCAGGGTATGCAGTCGTCGGGCGGCCGCACTGGCCTCGCCGCGCGCCAGCGCCTGGTGTATCTGCCGGGTGGCGTCGGCGAAATCGGCGGCAAACCGATGTGCCAGACGCAGGAAGAACGCCCAGTCCTGGTCGAGCAGACGCGCCGCCCGGCGACCATCGATGCCGGGGATGTCCGGAAACCCCGCCGGACCTGGCGACGGCGTCGGGGCCGGGATCGGGACCGGTCCCGCGGCCCCGGGCGCAACCGCCGGTGGCGGGTTGGTCCAGCGGCGTAGCACCGCGACCAGGTCATCCAGGTCCACGGGCTTCGCCAGGAAGTCGCTGACCCCCGCCTCCTGCGCCTGGTGGCGCTGCTCGGCCAGCACGTTGGCGGAGAAGGCAATCACGGGCAGCGCGGTCAGGCCAAGCGCCTGGCGGATCGCGCGGGTCGCGGTCAGTCCGTCCATCACCGGCATCTGGATGTCCATCAGCACGGCATCGATATCCTGGGCGTGGGCGCGCAGACAGTCCAGGGCCTGCTGGCCATCGGCGACCAGGGTCGTCCGGGCACCCTCGCGCCTCAATGCGCGTTCGACCACCGCCCGATTCAGGGGGCTGTCATCCACCACCAGACAATGCACGCCGCTCAGGCAGGGTCCGGCTGGCCGCTCGGCGGGCGCGGCCTGCTGCGGCGGCGTGTCATTCGCGCTGGCCCGCTCGCAGGGCAGTTCAAACCAGAAGCTACTGCCGACCCCCAGGGTGCTGTCGACCCCGAAGCGACCCCCCATCCGCTCCACCAACTGTTTGCTGATGGCCAGGCCCAGCCCGGTGCCGCCGAAACGGCGGGTAATGCTCCCATCGGCCTGGGTAAAGGGGGTACCCAGGATGGTCAGGTGCTCAGGGCTGATCCCGATCCCGGTGTCGCGGACCTCCAGGCGCAGGCGCACCGTCCGGGTGTCGACCTCCTGTTGGCTGACCCGGATGAGCACCCCGCCGCGCTCGGTGAATTTCACCGCATTGCCGACCAGGTTGACGAGGATCTGCTCCAACCGCAGCGGGTCCCCGCGCAGCCAGGAGGAGAGCCCCGCCGGGATCTCGAGCCGGAAATCGAGCCCCTTGGCCCGGGCCTGCTGACCCAGGAGGCTCTGCACCTGGGCCAGCACCGCCGCCGGCGCGTAGGTCCGCACCTCCAGGCGCAACCGACCGGACTCGAGCTTGGAGAGATCGAGGATGTCGTTGACCAGCCGGAGCAGGGACCGCCCGGCCGTGCGCAACTGTTGCACCAGGTGGCGTTGCTCCGCGGCCAACGCCTCGCCTTCCAGCAGTTGCGCCAGGCCCAGCATGGCATTGAGCGGGGTGCGGATCTCATGGCTCATGTTGGCCAGGAATTCGGATTTGACCCGGGCCGCCTGCTCGGCCGCCTCGCGGGCCTCTTTGAGGTCGGTGACGTCGGAGAAACTGACCAGGAACGGTTCCTCGAAGGCGCAACCGAGTACCGCTGTCCCGGCCAGCACGGTGCGATCCTGGCCATTCTTGCAGCGGATGGTCACCTCCGGCACCGCCGCGAATGGTCCGCCGTCCTGCCGGGCCTGCCCGGTCCGTTCTCGCCATATGTCCATGACCCACTGGCGATAGTCGGGATCGGGATAGGCCAGCGGCCACCACTCCGCCAGGGTAGGCATGTCCGCCAGCGTA
Source organism: Candidatus Thiodictyon syntrophicum (assembly GCF_002813775.1). Lineage (NCBI taxonomy): Bacteria > Pseudomonadati > Pseudomonadota > Gammaproteobacteria > Chromatiales > Chromatiaceae > Thiodictyon > Candidatus Thiodictyon syntrophicum. Next base: position 1,915,191 of record NZ_CP020370.1, on the reverse strand, counting down.
TAGCCGAACAGCTCGATACAGGCCCGGTTCTGATAGGTGAAGCGCTGCTGCGCATCGATCAGGAAAAAGGGCACCGGTGCGACGTCGATCATGGTGCGGAACCGTTGCTCGCTAGCGCGCAGGGCGCGGTCGGCCGCGTGGCGTTCGGTGACGTCCTGAACACATCCAAAGAGGCGGGTAACACGCTTTCCCGTGCCGATTTCCACATTGCCGACGACCAGTGTGACCACCGTCGCGCCATCCGTGCGCATGGCGCGCAGCTCCAACTCAAAGGGCGCGCCCGCAGTGAGGGCGACGTCCACTGCCTCACGGAATCGTTGCCGGTCTTCGGGAACATAGCGTTGCGATTGGTCCGCAAAGGACGGCGCCCCGGCGGCCGGGTCGCGCTGCATGATGCGGAACAACTCCGCCGACCAGGTCACGGTGTCCGTCGTGACATCCCATTCCCAGCTACCGACGTGCGCGATCGCCTCGGTGCGCGCCAGCATGGCCTGACTGCGCCGCAGTGCCTCCTCGGCGCGTTTGCTCGCGGTGATGTCCTGGGTCGTTCCGAGAATGCGTTGCGGCACACCGCGTTCGTCACGGGTCACCTGGCCCAGGGAATGCAGCCAGTGGAGGCTGCCATCGGGCCAGACGACCCGGTAGGTATTGTCGAAAGCGCTCCCCTCTTCGATCGTGCGCTGGAAGACCGCCATGCCCTGCGCGCGGTCGTCGGGGTGAACGCAGGCTTGCACGTCCGCGATCGTTCCCCCGAAATCGGCGGGCGGATTGCCGAACAGGGCCGCGTGTTCCCCCGCCCAGGCCACCCGGCCGGTGGCGATCTCCCAGTCCCAGATCCCCATCGCGGCGGCCTGCAGGGCCATGTCCAGTTGCTGCTTACCGGTCCGCAGCGCGGCTTCGCCCTGTCGGCGCTCGGTCATGTCGACATAGGTGATGACCACTCCGTAGTCGGCATGGGCAGTGGACGTGGCGCTGACCGAGAGCCAGGTGATGCCGGCGGGCTTGACGAGGCCCATCTCCACCTCGCGGACCGGGCGCTGCTCGACCATGGCGCGTACACACGCATGGGCGTCCGCGGGCAACGGCGTGCCATCCGCGCGGATGATCGCCCAGTCCTTGCCGACATAATGGCGCTGGGGATGCTCTGCGCGCGTCAGGTCGAGGAGTCTTGCCGCGGTCTGGTTGCAGTCGATGATCCGACCGGACCGGTCCGTGATGGAGATCCCCACCGGCAGCAGGTCATAGATGGTGCGCAGCATGCCCTCGGAGGCCTGCACGACGGCGGTGCGCTGGAGGTCTTGCGGTGACAGTGCCGCGAGGGCCTCCGGCGGCTGGGCCGCGGTGTCGCCCGCGGTCTGCTCGGCCCGCTGCCGCAGGGTCGGTTCCGGACCCGGTTCCGCTTCCCTGCGAAGGTCTGTCGGGGGGATCGCGGGTGCGGGTCGGTCATCCGTGTCTGTCATGCATCACTCCCAGGGTTTTGCATCGACTGGCGCCTCGTAAACCACGTTCGTCATAGTATGCCACCGGTCGGGCCTTCGGCCATTCCGCCGGCGGCCTTTCCTTTCGATTCCGGCTGGGAGCCACCGCGTCCTGCGCCGCCTGGAGGCCATCAACCAGACCAGACGCGCAAAATTCCCGGCAGCAGCTAGACTATCGGTCGAGATCCAGACCCGGCCGGGACGGGCGCTCAAGAGGACCAAGGTCGGGCGAACCGCGGTCCGTTGCGCGCGCGATCCACCGCTGCAAAAGCCCGGGCTGGGGCCGGTGTCCAAGCCACTCTCGCCCGGATTCAGCTACGGAGGTACGCAGTGTTCGCAAGTACAAAGCCGGACGACCCACCACCCACGACCTTTGAAACCCAGTTGGATCAGGAACTGCGCGCCGTCGCCTGGACCCGCCGCGGCGCCACGCACGCCGAAAATCCGCAAGGGCCACCGCCGGAACAGGACGGCGGCGTCTATGACCGGGCCTTCAACAGCAACCTGCTCGGACTGGCGTTCTCAGGCGGCGGCATCCGCAGCGCCACCTTCCATCTCGGCGTCATTCAAGGCCTGGCCAAGCTGCGGCTGCTGCATCGTGTCGACTACCTGTCCATGGTCTCCGGCGGCGGCTATATCGGCAGTTGGCTCTCCTCATGGGTGCATCGCCAGAATGACGTCGCGGCCGGGCAGGGCCGCCCCGGTATCCTCGGTGTGGAAGATGCCCTGTGCGGGCCTCGGGCGTCCGCCGACGGCTTGGCGTCGACCCCCGAACCCCGCCAGGTGCGCTGGCTGCGGGCGTTCAGCAACTACCTGACGCCGCGGGTGGGAGCACTCAGCACCGACACCCTGACCGCGGTGTCCACCTACATCCGCAACCTCATTCTCAACCAGACCATCTTGGTTGCTTTTGGCGCCGCGCTGCTGGTTCTGCCCTGGTTGCTGTGCGCACTATTGCCCCACATGGGTAATGGCTGGATCGAGTTCTGGATCTTGGGCGGCGCCTTGCTGATCTTAAGCGGTTCTTTGCTGGCCGGGTTTGAGACGCTGCACGCGGAACTTGGGCGCGGTATCAATGGCGCCTGCCCGGATACCGACCTGAAGACACCGCGCTTTTACTGGATCCTGTTCTCATGCTTTGCGGCGGCGGCCGTCCTCGGCGGCATCGCGATCACCTACAAGCCCGAGCTGGTCGGCTGGGGCTGGGCGACGCTCTACGGCTGCGCCTACGGCCTCGGCACGCCGGCCGGCTGGTGGTTCGGGGCCTACCTCTGCAAGGACGATGTTCCTGATCCCGACCGCGACAAGCGTTGGCTCTGGCGGCCGCTGTGGGCCCTGATCGCGGCCGCGGGACTCGGCGCCATGGTCTACCTGTGGGCCCGCTTCGCCGCTGATTCGTCCCATTACCTCGACAATTCACTGTTCGCCGTCGCGGTGGGTCCCCTGGCCCTCCTGGGCGCCATCCTGCTCACCACCACGCTGCATCTGGGCCTCACCGGCCGGCGCCTGCGCGAAGCCGGACGCGAGGTCTGGAACTGCCACGGCGCACATCAATTGCGTTTTGGAATCATCTGGATGGCACTCACGGGCGCGGCGCTCTTCGGCCCCCTGGCCCTGCTGCTGGTCAACACCTGGGTGGCCGCGGCCGGGGGCCTCACCTGGATCGTCACGACCATCGCCGGGGTCCTGGCCGGCGCGAGCCAAACCACCGGCGGCAAGCGCGGCAGCCGGGCGGCCGAGGTCATTGCACGGATCGCACCCTTCGTATTCGTCCTGGGAGTGCTGTTGGTATTGTCCAATGCGGTCTACCAGACCATGTCGTGGGCCTGGTCCGCTGACGCCTCCACGTCGCCGGGACCCGTCTGCGTGGCGGCCACGCCCGAACCCGCCTATAAAGTTGCCATCGAATTCCGCGGCGATGTCGGGTCAGGCAGCTTTTCCGAGGCACGACCTTCAACCTACAGCTGCCTGCCAAATTATATCGAGACGAGCGTCGCGCTCCTCGACGGACACGTGTGGACACTGCTCCAGGTGATGATCGGGTTACTGATCGCGGCGCTCCTCGTCAGCCGGCGGGTGGACATCAACGTCTTCGGCCTGCACATGTTCTACCGCAATCGCATCGAACGCTGCTACATGGGGGCGAGCAACCTCACCGCCGGGCGGCGCCATCCGCTCACCGGATTGGACCCGACCGATGCGCCCAGGCTCATGAACCTGGTCGCGCCGACCCCGGCGGGCGCCGACCCGGACACTGCAAGGTTCGGTCAACGCCCCCTGCCCATCGTGAATACGGCACTCAATATCACGGCGGCCCGCAACCTTGCCTGGCAGGAGCGCAAGGCCGCCTCCTTCACCTTCACGCCGATGTACTGCGGATACGAAATCCAGGAGCCCGACGGGCAACTGCTCTCGTGCTACCAGCGCACCAGCGCCTTCCTGGGTGACAATCCGGGGTGGATCTCGCTCGGCCTGCCGATCACGGTCTCCGGCGCCGCGGCGAGCCCCAATGGCGGTTACCACACCAATCCCGCAACCGCTTTTCTCATGACCGTCTTCAACGTGCGGCTCGGTTGGTGGATGCCCAATCCGCGCTACCTCCACCAGTGGCAAAAGACCGGCCCCAAACTCTCCCTGCGGCTGCTGCTGGAAGAACTCTCCGGCCTGACCAGCGACCGGTCCAGGTACGTGTACCTGAGTGACGGCGGACATTTCGAGAACCTCGGCATCTATGAACTGGTACGCCGCCGCTGCCGCTATATCATCGTCGGCGACGCCGGGTGTGACCCCAGGTTCGGTTTCGAGGACCTGGGCAACGCCGTGCGCAAGTGCAAGATCGACCTCGGCATCGACATCGACATCGATCCCCGCGCAATCCGGCCCGATGCGTCGACCGGCTACAGTGCATTTCACTGCGTGGTCGGCCGCATACACTACGAAACAGCGGACCAGGCCGCACGCCCCGGCTTCCTCCTCTACCTGAAATCGTCACTCACCGGCGATGAACCGGCCGACGTCCTGCAGTATGCCGCGGCGCAACGGCCTTTCCCCCATGAGAGTACCGCGGATCAGTCCTACACCGAGTCTCAGTTCGAGAGTTACCGCAAGCTCGGACTGCACGTCGCCTGGTCGGTGCTCGCTGACGCAGTCGCCGAGCACCGGAGCCGAAACGCGGATGGCGCGTTGGACATGGAGGAGATGTTCACCACGCTCACCGAGATCTGGTACCCGCCCAGTACGCAAGTGCAGACCTCCTTCTCCAAATACGGCGAGGCGATCGAGACGATCTTCGCGACCCTTCGCAAGGACCTCGACCTGGCGTTCCTGGACGACCAGTTCTATCCCGAGTGGCAGCACCTGATGAGTGCAGGGCCGGGCCAGGAAGCGGCCCCGACCACGCGGCTGTTACCGGACCAACCGGCGCAGATGCGGGCGGGATTCTATTTTTGCAGCCAGCTCCTGCAACTCATGGAGAACGTCTATGTCGATCTCAACCTGGAGACGCAGTACGAGCACCCGGACAACCGCGGCTGGATGAACCTGTTCCGGCACTGGTCATGGGCGCAGATGTTCCAAGTGACCTGGGCCATCTCGGCAAGCACCTACGGTGTCCGCTTCCAGCGGTTCTGCCGGCGACGCCTGAGCCTCTCCCTGGGAAAGGTGGCCAGCCGCGATCCCGTACGTTTCCACGACCTGGAACAACACGCCGAACTCAACTTCGTTGAGCTGGACCTGGTCCGCCGTATCGTCGCTGGGTGTTTCCCGGATGGCCCGAACCCCCCGCGCGTCGTTCAGCTCGTACTCCAGGTATTCGGCCCGCTCGCGGAGAAAGACAAGCCGGCGTTTTCGTATCCATTCGCCTTTGCCCTGATCGACGCAAGTGAGGACGAACCCCTGCTCGTCTATTACCGGGTCCAAGACCACCTGCGCGCCACCGGGCTCGGCCGCATGGGACTGTCCGTATTACTGGAGGAAGGCACGGTCAAGGGCGTCGTGGGCCTTGATGATAAGTCCGCCAAAGACCGTCCGGGCGATGGAGTTGTACAGGCGCAAGGTCATGTTCTGCAGGAGGTCAGCGGCCTCGGGGCTGACCGGGGTGGGCCAGATTACGATCAAGGCCGCAGCGCGCGTGAGGCGGATTGCAAAGCGCAGTTGACGAAAATCATCCCGGACACGGACTACCCGGCCTTGTATCGTCTGTGGGACTCCGTCGTCACCGCGGCCCAGGAACGCGGCGCAACCCGCGAGATCGACCGACGGGTCTGATTCGCGCCCGCCTGATAGTGATGGGCGTATGGACGCGCCCGCGCGCCATCCGCGGCACGCGGCGCGACTGGAGCAAGAGGGAGAAGGCGATGCAACCCGCAACCTGGACCGACCGCATCACCGCCTGGCGCGCCGCGCCCGGTGCTGCGCGGGCGTCCGCCCGCTGGGAACGCATCCCGCGCAACGTGGCGCAGTCCATGGCGTTCGAGCGCGAACCGGCCATAACGCCGCGGGCCGGGCGAGCCGCCGGCCCCGCGGCCGCACCGGACCTCGGCGCGCGCTGAGGGCGGACCGGACAGGGTCCGCGGTGCGGACCGACGCCCGTGCCGAGCCGAAAAAACTCGCGCCCGACCGGTCACCCGGAGTACAACACCTGAACCTTGTCGGCGCCCGCCCAGGCGCCATCGAGGTCTTCCCAAGGCCGGCCGAAAACGGGTGCCCCCCATGGACAAAGTCGAACGCCTCTACCACCTCGACCGCCTGCTGGCAGGCCGCCGCACCGCCCTGCCCCTGGCCGCCATCATGGCCGAACTCCAGTGCTCCGAATCCTCCGCCCGCCGCACCATCGACGCGCTGCGCGAGCACTACCAGGCCCCCCTCATCTACGACCGGCCCGCCCAGGGCTGGCGCTACGACACCCGGCACGGCGAGCACCCCGTCCAACTCCCCGGCCTCTGGTTCAGCGACACCGAACTGCACGCGCTCCTCAGCGCCCACGAGATCCTGGGCGCCATTCCGCCCGGCCTGCTCCGGAACGACCTCGCCCCCCTCACCGCACGCATCCACGCCATCCTCGCCCGCCGCGGTCTGGCACCCGACCAACTCGCCCGGCGCATCCGCCTCATCCCCATCGGCGCCCGCCCCTTGAGCCCCCGCGGCTTCGGCGTCATCGCCACCGCCCTGCTCCAGCGCCGCCGCCTGCGCATCCACTACCGCGCCCGCACCAGCCCCCACAGCGGCACCCGCGAGGTCTCCCCCGAGCGCCTCACCTGGTACCGCAACAACTGGTATCTGGACGCCTGGTGCCACCAGGCCGACGGCTACCGCCGCTTCGCCTGCGAATGCATCACCGACCCCCAGGCGCTCGCCACCCCCGCCGAAGACTGCGGCGAGGCCGAACTCGACGCCTACTTCGCCGGCGCCTACGGCATCTTCGCCGGCCCCGCCCCCCACACCGCCGTCCTGCGCTTCAGCCCCGCGCGCGCCCGCTGGGTCGCCGACGAGCAATGGCACCCCGACCAGCAGGGCCAACGCCTCCCCGACGGCCACTACGAACTGCGCCTACCCTACGGCACCGCCACCGAACTGCTCATGGACATCCTGCGCCACGGCCCCGAGGTCCAGATCCTGAGCCCCCCCGAACTCATTGATGCCGCCCGCGACCTCCTCGCCCGCACCCTCGCCCAGTACGACTGACCGCGCCGGCGCCGCAGCCCCTGTGGGAGCGGCTTCAGCCGCGACGAAACCTCGCGCCCCACCGCGGCCTCGTCGCGGCTGAAGCCGCTCCCACAGCGACGCTGCGCGACCGCAACGGACAGTCGCCACCCCTGGCAGCGCAACCGGCCAGCCAATCGCCAGCCCCGCCGCGGCGCGACCTGCCACCAGCCCAGGGCAAGGCCCTCACTGCCATTAAGTCAAGCCGCAACGGCTACTGGGAGCGCCGCACCCCAGTGCGGCGCGGCCCCTCCCGAACCCACACCGGCGGGGCTATCTGCGAGATCGCGCCGCACTGGGGTGCGGCGCTCCCAGGCTGGGCCGGACTGCAAGCGAGGCTCAACTTAATGGTAGTGGGGCAAGGCCCTGGATAACCGGCCGGTGAACAGGCAAGCCCTGAAGGGGCCTGACAAGGCGCCGACAGCAAACCGTCCCTGACGCCAACACCCCCAGGTCCACCACCAACAGCTCGACCAAGGGCGACCTGTCCGGACCCAGGATCACCCCCGATCCGCGAGCAACAACTCGCTCAACAACGGCTCCCCCGGCGGTCCCGCCGGCAGCGGGTTGGCGACCGGCTCCAACCGCTCCCCGTTGCCCGGGCGCACCCACGGCAGGGCGCGCAGCCGCAGGATCAGGTCGGCCTGCGTCTCGGCCCCCGCGGCGTCGGCGTCCCCGCTCATGCGCACGCGCAGGCGCCCGCGGGAGGCCACCACGAGGGCCTCCCCCGCCGGAGATACCCCGACAGTCCTTCTTTCAGTGCGCATTCCCCAAGGCCCATCGCCATCCCCCGAACCAGCCGTAACGCCCGAAGTATGACCAGGGGCCGGGCGCCGATGCAACCGAGTCCAATGGACTAGCAGGAACACAATTGTGATCAGACCCATGCGCAGCCCCCCGGCCGATGCCTGTCGATCGGCCTTCAGGCCGACCGCCCCTGCGCCACCCACTGCCCTGAGGGCCGCCCTGAACCGACAGGAAAGACGTATACTTATTGACCTGCAGGTACGTCACCGGAAACCACCATGGCAACCAAGCTGACACTACGCATCGACGAGGACCTAATCGCCCACGCCAAGTCCTACGGCCGCGCCCAGGGCAAGTCAGTCTCCCGGCTCGTCGCCGACTACTTCGCCGGCCTCCCGGAACAAGAGGCCCCGCGGGAAGCCACTCGCGACACCCCAGCGACACCCTTGGTCGACTCACTGCGCGGGGTCCTCAAGGGAACGAGACTGGGCCGTGAAGACTATCTCCGGCACTTGGAGCGGAAGCATAGGTAGACAAGTTCAGTTATAAGTAAGGGAAGAGTTGACGCGCGAATCCCCAAGCGCTAATCTCTACCACGACAGCGTAGGGGGCGGATGCCCGGCGGGCCTCATTGAAGCTAAGTCAGGGATTTAAGGCGATGTTCTCAAGACGTTTTGTCTCCGGGGCTCAGCCCCGGCCTCTTTGGACCATCCCAAGGGCGCCCGCCCTCTACTCCCTATCAGGGTCCGGCGAAGGCTGGCTGGCGGGACTTGGGATTCGCCAAGGACCCGAAACGCAGAAAGACATTGCGAGAGGATTAGGATGCGGGCCATCTACGACCTCAACGTTCTGCTGGACGTGCTCCTCGACCGGAAACCCCACGCAGCGGCATCCACCAGCGCACTGCGGCTGGCCGAGATCGGCGCGGTCGAGGGCTATCTCTGTGCGGCCGGCGTCGACACCCTTGCTTACCTCCTGCGCAAGGACACAGACACCGACGGCGTCATGCGCCACCTCACCACACTGCGCCGCATCCTGCGCATCGCCGACGTGACCGAGTCCGTCATCGACTCCGCACTGCGATTGGACTGGCCCGACCTCGAAGACGCCATCGTCCACGAAAGCGCCCGCCTATGCGGCATCGAAGCGATCGTCACCCGCAACGGCAGCGACTTTACGCGCGCCGCGATACCCATCTACACCCCGGCCAAGTTCGCGCAAGCCGTGGCCGGCAACTGAATCTTGAGTTCCGCCTGCCACCTGGTCAGGTTCTGACAAGGTGACCGTCGCATACTCTCGCCTGGCCCCCGGGAAACGCCCGTCGGCGGTCGACCGGGACGCGGGCCAACCGCGGACACCTACCGCCGCGCAGCGCAACTCAGTACGATCGGCACTAAAGCCGCGGCAAGCGGCAGGACTGGAGCAGCGGGAAAGAGCGATGGAACCCGAAACCTGGACCGACCGCATCAACGCCTGGCGCGCCGCCCCCGGTGCTGCGCGGGCGCGCGTCCGCTGGGAACGCATCCCGCGCAACGTGGCGCAGTCCATGGCGTTCGAGCGCGAAGCGGTACCATTGCGTGCCCTGGAAAAATGGCAGGCCGCCCAAGGCGGCCCGGACCCCGCGCGGTCCAACGAATCGCTGCCCAACCCAAGCGACCGCCCAAGCGCCGTTGCCCGCCAAGTCCTCACCCTGGAACGACGGATCGAGCAGGCACGATTCGACGCCCACCCCCTCGACGACCAACTGGTGCGCGACCTGCACCGCACCATCTGCGAACCCGTCGCCCCGCACCTCGCCGGCTGGCGCCGCATCGCAGTCGCCGTCGGCGGCCACATCGCCCCCGACTGGCCGCTGGTCCCCACCCTTATGCGCGACTACGGCCGCGACCTTGCGGCACGCATCGCCGCCCACGGGTTAGCGCCCACCGAGCGACTCATCGAAACACTCGCCTTCGCCGAAGGCCGGTTGCTCGCCATCCACCCCTTCGCCGATTACAACGGCCGCGTCACGCGGGTGTTCCTGCGGCTGCTGCTGCGGCGGCTGGAATTTCCGCCGGTGCGGTTGGCGGCGGGTGAGGACGAACGCGGTGAGTACCTCGCGGCGCTGGGTGCGGCGGATCGCAGTGATTGGACTGCGTTGATGGGCATTTGGACGCGGCGGATCGCAGATGCAGCGACGACATGCGAAGATATAGCGTCGCCTAGGAACTCTGCGCCAAGCCGACCGGCACCTTTCGGACATGAAGCAAGTCTGACGCCATGGAGTAATTGCCCCAGATGACTTTCCAAGCCAACTTCACCGCCCTTGCCGGATTCCCGCCGATGTCCTGGCAAGTCCGGCTTTTTCACGACTGGCTGGCGCGCGGTACGCTGCCGTCCGGCGTCGATATTCCCACGGGCCTCGGCAAGACCACGATCATGGCCTTGTGGCTGATCGCCCGCGCCCAGGGCGCCCGGCTGCCGCGACGCCTCGTTTATGTGGTCGACCGCCGTGCCGTAGTCGATCAAGCCACCAGCTTCGCGGAGACCCTTCGGGCTAATCTTGACGCTGAAGCCAAAGGACTTAAGGGGTCGCTGGGATTGGATGGCCGTTCCCTTCCCATTTCGACACTACGCGGCGCCCACATCGACAATCGCGAGTGGCTGGATGACCCAAGCGCTACCGCGATCATCGTCGGAACCGTCGATATGATCGGCTCGCGTCTGATGTTTGAAGGTTTCGGGGTATCACGCAAGATGCGTCCGTACCATGCCGGGCTGCTCGGCGCCGACGCTCTCGTAATCCTCGACGAGGCACATCTGGTCCCGCCCTTTGAAAAACTCCTGGAGAGCATCGAGACCAATCCAAGCCAATACGCGCCGATCGACGAAGCCCATAGGGCACTGATCCCTCGCTTCAAACTCGTCTCGCTATCTGCCACCGGACGGGAACGCCTGGGTGACGTCTTCTCCCTCCAGGAGAGCGATCTGGAAGAGCCCCATCTTGCAACGCCCATCACCCTGACGCGCCTCAATGCAACGAAGCGAGTAACGCTTCGTCCCGCCGGAGAAAAAGACCTCCCAGAACGTCTCGCGGCTGAGGCATGGCAGATCTCACGCAGCACTCAGGAGCACATCCGTTGCATCATTTATTGCAACAAGCGCGAGACGGCGAAAGCAACCAAGGCCGCCCTCGATAGACTCGTCAGCGATCTGAGGAAGAAAGACCCCGGTCATAGCCGTATCGACACCGAGCTATTTGTCGGCGCCCGACGCAACTGCGAGCGCGAGAAAGCGGCGAAGAGGCTTGCGAATCTGGGTTTCATAGCAGCCCCAGCGGGTAATCGCAACGGCACGGCATTTCTCGTCGCAACCTCCGCCGGCGAAGTGGGCGTCGACCTGGACGCCGATCATATGGTCTGCGACCTCGTGGCCTGGGAGCGTATGGTCCAGAGGCTCGGGCGGGTGAATCGACGTGGCTTGGGCGATGCTACCGTCATCGTACTAGACCCGATCCCAGCGAAGGAAAAGAAGGCGGATACCCCCGCCCCTGCTGACCTCCGGGCCATCAAACAGCACGAAGCCCTGCTAGCCCTACTTCACTCCTTACCCAAATATGAAGACGGCTCGGCAGATGGAAGTCCCAACGCACTAAGGGCACTGAAACGATGTGAAAACCTGCGGCTCTTGATTTCTGAGGCGACCTCGGCTGCTCCCCTACGGCCAGCCCTCACTCGCGCGCTCGTCGATGCCTGGTCTATGACCTCGCTCAAGGAGCATACGGGACGGCCGGACATCGACCCCTGGCTCAGAGGCTGGGTCGAGGACAGGCCAAATACGGCGATCATTTGGCGGCGGTATCTTCCGATCCGGGCCAGTGAGCACCCGGTCGCGCCATCTGAGATTGAGGATTTTTTTGAAGCAGCGCCTCCTCACGCCAGCGAGATCCTCGAGACGGAAACCTGGCAAGTCGTCGATTGGCTTATGAGCGTGGCGGCGAAACGGAGCGGAAAGGCGAAGAACCTCGCAGACAACGATGGTTCTCTCGATGGCGAACTTGACACTGTCCACCAAGGTGACGAGCGAGCAAGTCTCCCCGCAGCCGCCCTGCGCAGCGACGAGGTGATCGCCATAGCACTTTCCCCAGCAGGAGACCTTCGGCAACGATATGGCCTTAAAGACCTCATTTCCGGGGACAAGAAGATTGAAACATCAATCCGGGATCGCCTTAATCGATCGCTCGCGGGCGCGACCCTCGTGGTCGACGCCCGCCTTGGCGGGCTTACCAGCGACGGCCTGCTAAGTGAGCACGACACCACTGATTCCCCAAATACGGCTGACGGTGCCGACAACTGGATGGCATTGCTCGAGAACACGCCGACCGCCAAAAAGGTCCAATCTGTCGAGTCGCCCCTTATCCGCTTCAGGCTCCGCAGCGTAGCGGCTACCAACCCTGTCGTATCAGAAGACAATAGCCATTGGCGGGAGCGCCTCCGCTTTTCGGCTGAGCGGTCCGACGAAGGCGAGACGCTGCGCTGGCTGGTGGTCGATAAGTGGCGCTACGATGCAGCCAATGAACACGACCGGTCCGTCGGTCCATCGCAGAGCCTTGAGGCGCATCGCAGCGCCGCGGCCGCGAAGGCGCGGGAAATCGCCAGTCGCATTGGCCTACCCAGGCTCGAAGCGCAGGCCCTTGAGATTGCGACCCGTCTGCATGACGAGGGTAAACGTGCCGAACACTGGCAGCGTGCTTTCAATGCCCCGCGCCAAGGCGGCCCCTATGCGAAGACCGAGGGACCCTGTAATATCAGGCTCTTAAACGGCTATCGCCATGAGTTCGGATCGCTACGATACGCTGAAGCCGACCCTGAAGTGCAAACTCTACCTGCTGATCTGCAGGAGTTAATCCTGCACCTGATCGCAGCGCACCATGGACAGGCTCGTCCGCTCATACGAACGAGCGGGTGCGATGATGGACCACCATCCACGCTCAAAGCGCACGCTTGCAAGGTTGCTCTGCGTTTCGCCCGGCTGCAAAAGCGCTGGGGACCGTGGGGACTTGCTTGGTGGGAGTCACTGCTGCGCGCGGCCGACCAACAGGCGTCGCGGGATAATGATTGCCCGATGAAAGACATAACCAGGGAGAGCCCCAAGTGACCGAATCGTCTATCCCAGTCGATCTCCGCAATCCCGGGCAGGTTCTCGCCTGTTTAGGCTTCCTCGAAGCAGCAGAGCTGTATTGTGGTAACGCCGAGGGCTGGTTCAACTGGCTTGACGCCACCGACACACGCTTCTGCCTTCGCACAGACGTAGAAGCGAATCCGTTTGCTTTAGTTCTTGACGCTATCACTGCGTCCGACATTACATGCTATGCACCCTGCGGATATTCTGAAGCCGATGAACCGGGAGATGCGGAAACGTACGGCATACCTGGAGAGTTGCTCGCGCGACCATCGATCCTACTATCTGATTCTTTTCCATCTGGTAAAGGAAACCCTATGGAACTGCCGATCATTTTGAAGGCAGCCAAACAGCCGGCGCTTGAACTTTCACATTGGACCGACGGTTCAAGCCGGGAAACGTTCAAGTTGTATTCTGGTAACCGCTCGGCCTTTGGAATAGCCAAATCCATGCTGTCGGGAACCCGGCACAAGCCAAAGAGGGGTCAATCCATTGGCGACGTCAAGACAAAGGGCGTTTCTCAGCTTTGGCTGGAGCAGCGAACTGCACTGTTGGAACGTCCCTTTGATGTTGTGACCCCAATGGGCGGGAGTTTCAACCTTGACCCGAGGGGGGCGTGGACGGCCATTGATGCCGGGTACTCTCCCAATGCGCAGAAACATCAAGTGGCAGCGTCTCCAATTGTTGAACTTTTCGCAGCTATCGGCTTGGAGCACGCAAGGCCGTACGTGTATGGAGTTCGCAAGGTTCAGTATCTGGTGTGGGGCTGCCCCCTCCCAGCAATGATGGCAAGACCAGCGATGTCTGGCGCCATCCCAGTTTTGCCGCATAGGCGCTTCGGATTTGAGCTTGCCCTTTCCGGCAAGAACAAAGTCGTAACGTTTTCAGAAGAGGAGATCGTACCGTGAGCGAAAGCACCACCCTGACCGACCAGTCCATCAACAGTTGGGCGGACGACATTAAGGGCCCTGTCGCCTTGCACCTAAAGCAGAAACTGTTGTCCGTCGAAGGAGACGGCGGCGTTATCTTTCCACCCACCTATGCGGACATCGGCTACAACATTGATATTCTCGCTGACGGGACGCGGGTCGCGACTATCGACAGCGTTGGGTCCCAAGCCAATCGGTTAGAGCCAATCTTCAAGGCAAGCGACGCCGATGAGACAGAAAACCCACTCGCCAGCCTGGTTCCACAGATCAGAATCGGCTACGGAAGTGCGAAATTCGTTTCGATTCTTGACATCGGGCATCGGCTCGGCGACGCACTCATTCGTTCATCAAACCTTAAGGATAGGGCGAACGCAGCCTTCCTGAGTTTCCTCGAGACTGGCGATGCGACCGGCATCGCTACACTAGCGCCCACATCACTGGTGTTCGGAGTCTGGGATTCGCGCGATACCCAAGCGAAACTACCGCGGATACTTCAGTCGATAATCCGCGCCTGGGATGTCGATGAGCTTAAGCGCTCGGCGCAGTACAATCCCCCGATAGATTATTCCGCACTCGACGTATTTAGTGAAGAGGACAAGGTAAAGCAAGAAGGGGATGCAAAGAGCCCTCTTGCCAAGCGTGGGTTCGTTCACGTTCCGGCGGGCCGAGCTCTCGGTGGAGTTCTAGTCCGCGGTGCAATTGAGCGGCACATAACGATCAACCTAATTGCACTTCGTCGTCTCAAGGGAACGGAGGAGAACACGAGGAGTCTTAGACGCTACATTTTAGGCTTGGCCTTGGTCGCTGCCACTGAGCCTCTCGACGGCTTTCTTCGGCAGGGTTGCCTCCTTACACCTGATCCATCAGTTCCAGCAAAATGGGAAGCTGTCGGCCGCGACGGCGCCCGTCTCCCGGTGAAGTTGGATCAGACTGCCGCCCTTAGGTACGCTCAGAGCATTCGTAATAGTATTCAACTCTGTTCGGATGAAAAATTTCTCTTTTCTAAGGATTTAGCACACGCAGATCTTCAGGATGTGTTAGCCCAAAGCGGGGCCAAGAGCGTCAAGAAAAGGAGTGGGAAAGGCGCTCCCGACGGGGCCACGACAGAGGGGTAGCCATGGTTCAAGCACTCTTGATATCAGTTCGCTTCCTGGACGGACGTTTCCATGGCGTTGGTGAATGGCCGCCAGCTCCGGCACGTCTTTTTCAGGCCCTGATTTGCGGCGGAGCTCGCGGCGGGACTCTGCCAGAGGACGCTCGGGCTGCGCTAGCATGGCTCGAGCGTCTAACGGTTCCAGTGATTGCCGCACAGAAGGGAACGAGAGGACAGCGCTACACGATGTTTGTTCCAAACAACGACCTTGATAGCGTGGATGGTGATCCCCGGGACATTGGGAAAATCCGAGCAGGTAAGCTTGTTCACCCGTGGCTCTTTGACGCTGCAATGCCATTTTTTTATGGCTGGCTGTACGACGCAGACGACGACCAGGCATCTAACGCAAACGTCATCTGTAACCTCGCGGGCGAAGTCTACCAGTTTGGCTGGGGCGTGGATGTAGCCTGGGCTTCGGGCGAGGTGATCGACGAACCCGATCTGACCGATCGGCTCGCACGATATCAGGGCACTCTATTTCGGCCAACGGCCAGCGGTCAAGGCACTTTTCTCGATTGCCCGGCAATTGGTTCACTTGCCAGTCTCGAAGCACGCTTCGCCGCCGGGCGGCAGCGTTTCACTTGTCAACAGGAGGGAAAGAAGACGAACGTCCTTTTCTCTCAGGCCCCAAAGGCACATTTTCGTTCGGTCGCATACGATAGCCCACCTTCCCGGTGGCTCTTTGAACTCAGGTCGATGACAGCGGATGCGTCCTTCGCTCCCTGGCCACAGGAGCACGCGGCTGCGCTAGTGGTTCAGTTGCGAGATGCTGCAAATCAGCGGCTTGCGGATAGCCTACCAGATCGCGCTGCGCTGATCGAGCGGGTACTGATTGGTCGGAGCGCGAGCGAAGCCGACAAGGGTTCGCGGGTCCGTATCGTCCCGCTACCTTCTATCGGTCACGTCCACGCCGATCGGGGCATCCGTCGCGTCTTGGTAGAAGTCCCGACCGGTTGCGAGATCGGGGCCGAAGACATCGCTTGGGCCTTTTCCGGGCTTCAGGTCAGCCTGTCTTTCGATGTGGAAAGCGGGGAGATACTGGAGGAAACGCGGCTCACCCGAGCACTGGATTTGAGCATGCTGGACCACTTCGGGGTCGCGTCGGATGAACCTAACCGCCTCTGGCGGACGGTGACACCCGCCGCGCTTCCTGAACGCGCGGCACGGCGCCGAATCGAACCAGGCAGCCTGCGCGAAGAGGCGAAGGGCGGAGAAGAGAGACTGCAAGAGCATGGACGGGCCTCGACGGCCGTGCTCCAGGCGCTACGGCACGCCGGAATCAGGGCCAAAGTCGCCTCGATCCGTCTCCAACGCGAGCCTTTCGCCGCCAAGGGTGCACGCGCCGAGGCATTTTCTCCCGGTACCCGCTTTGCGAAGGAGCGTTTATGGCATGTGGAAGTCCAGTTCATCGATCCGGTCGAGGGACCTCTGATCATCGGCGATGGGCGTTACCTGGGTCTTGGGTTAATGGAGCCGGTTCGGCGGGCAACGGAGGCATTCTCATTTTCGATCGTCGATGGGTTGGCGTTGCATGTCAATCCGGAAGAAGTGGCCCGAGCACTGCGGCGAGCAGTCATGTCCCGTGTGCAGGAGCGACTGGATAGAGGCGCTCGACTGCCGGCATTCTTCTGCGGGCATACCCCCAGCGGTGAACCGTTGCGCGAGGGGAACCATGCACATCTTGCCTTCGCTGCGGACCTTCGGCGAAGTCGGCTACTCGTTCTGGCACCGCACCTAATCGAGGCCCGCGCCCCGACTCGTCAAGAGCGAGGTTACCTGGAGACACTAGACGCCGCTCTTGAAGGGCTTACGGATTTGCGCGCCGGAGCGGCCGGACGACTCTTGCTGGAGCCGCTTCCGGTCATGCCCGACGAAGATCGCCTGTTCGCCCCGTCACAGCACTGGGAGAGTGTGACGGACTATCGCCCGACGCGCCATGCCAAGCGGGTCGGGCCAGCCGATGCACTCGTGATTGACGTGTTGGCCGAAATGCGGCGTCAAGGCAGGCCCGAGCCGGACGTCGAGGTCCTGGAGGTGCGAGACGGACAACGAGGTGGATTCGCTGGTCGGCTTCGACTTCGATTCAAGATTGCGCAAGCCGGGCCGATTCTCATCGGCCGGTCACGGCATTTCGGGGGCGGGCTGTTTCGGTCGGTCGGTTGAGCGCTTCGCGGAATCCTCGCCTACCGCGCGGTCGCTGGTCCGCACAACGGACCCTACGGGCTCGCGGCCAAGCCCCGGGCTCGTTGCGTGGAGCGCGCATCGCTGACGCGAATGACAATCAAGGCCCGGGTAACGCGATTCATCACCGCGCGCTCCGGCCGGGTGCAAGGCCATGCCGTCGAGTCTAAAGTGAAAGTCGCGCAGCGATGCGGTGGGAGCGGCGTCAGCCGCGACGGGCCGAGTGTTGAACGCGGCGGCCTTGATCGTCGTTCCGGCCGCAGGGGACAGGAGGTCGAGGCTTTAGCCGGTCGACGGCGCGTCAGCGCGCCCCGGGTCCGGCTAAAGCCTCGACCTCCGGTGTGAGACCTCGGGGCAGCGGCCGAAACGATGATCAAGGCCAAGGCGGCGG
The DNA here is from genome assembly GCF_002813775.1 of Candidatus Thiodictyon syntrophicum. Taxonomy (NCBI): domain Bacteria; kingdom Pseudomonadati; phylum Pseudomonadota; class Gammaproteobacteria; order Chromatiales; family Chromatiaceae; genus Thiodictyon; species Candidatus Thiodictyon syntrophicum. The sequence continues at coordinate 1,897,452 of NZ_CP020370.1, read as the reverse complement.
TGGTCTGCGCCGCGGTGCCGCATCGCGGCCGGAGGCCACTCCCACTAAGGCATTGCATATTCCGGGGTGCCGGACAAGCCTTCATGGCCGTTAGCCGGGCCGGCTGCCAGACCCGGATAGGCCCCGTAGGATGGGTAGAGCGCAGCGAAACCCATCGATTGCGCGGCCTTGGTCATCATTCCGGCCACCGGGCTCACCGCGAGGCCGTTGGTCCGCACAGCGGACCCTACGGAGCGCGGGCTTACCGTAGGGTCCGCTGTGCGGACGGATCGCTGCTGGGCGGAGTGATGATCAAGGCCGATTGCGCCGTTGCACCGGACCGACCGCCAGGCAGAGCGGCACCCCGGCGCCCTGATACGACAACAGATTCATCGTAGCCGCGGTCCGCCACCGCGGCCCCCACCGGCGGCCACCCGCCGCCATCCATGACAGACGGAGTCGACCATGGCCCATGAAGAGCACGCCGAGCAACTGGATCTGGAACTTCCCTTCCCCGAAATGGTGCGGGATGTCCCGCTCCTGCCTGCCCGCATGATCAACGAATACTGCTACTGCCCCCGGCTCGCCTACCTGGAATGGGTGCAGGGGGAGTGGGAGGACTCCAGCGACACGGTCGAGGGCCGGCACATCCACCGCCGGGTCGACAAACCCGGCGGCAAGCTGCCCACCGCCGCGGCGCTTGCCAAGCCCAAGGCGGCGGCGGACGAGGGCGAGACCATGGAGAAGATCCACGCCCGCTCGATCACCCTCTCCTCCAGCCGACTGGGCCTCATCGCCCGGCTCGACCTGCTCGAGGGCGAGGGACTGCGCGTCACCCCGGTCGACTACAAACGCGGCAAACGCCCCCACGTCCCGCACGGCGCCTATGACCCGGAGCGGGTGCAACTGTGTGTCCAGGGAATGATCCTGGCCGAACACGGCTACCAGTGCGAGGGCGGTGTGCTGTACTTCGCCGCCAGCCGTGAGCGGGTCAACGTGCCATTCACCGACGAACTGCGCCAACTCACCAGAAAGGCCATCGACGGCCTGCGCTTCGTCGCCGCCGGCGGGACCATCCCGGCCCCGCTGGAGGACAGCCCCAAGTGCCCGCACTGCTCCCTGGTCGGCATCTGCCTGCCCGACGAGATCAGCTTCTTCCGCGGCGCCGACATCGCCCCCCGCCCGCTGGTCGTCGGGCTCGACAGTTCCCTGCCGGTCTATGTCCAGGCCTTCCACGCCAAGGTCGCCAAGGCCGGCGAATGTCTGGAGATCTTCATCGACGACGACAAGGTCCAGACGGTCCGCCTCATCGACTGCTCCCAACTCGCCGTCTTCGGCAACGTCTACGTCACCACCCCGGCCCTGAATGAACTGATGTCGCGCGGCATCACCATCAGTTGGCACAGTCACGGCGGCTGGTTCCTGGGCCACACGATCGGCACCGGCCACAAGAACATCGAACTGCGCCGCGCCCAGTTCCGCGCCGCCGACGACCACGGCTTTTGCCTGCGCCTCGCCAAAGGACTGATCGACGCCAAGATCCGCAACGCCCGCACCCTGCTGCGCCGCAACTGGAAGACCGGCGAGGCCCCCGCGGAACTGCTGGAGGCCATGAGCGGCGACACCCGCCGCCTCACCCGCGCGCCCGACCTGGAAACCCTGCTCGGGGTGGAGGGCAGCGCCGCCGCCCGCTACTTCGGCAACTTCAGCAACCTCATCAAAAACACCGGCGACGAGGAAGGCTTCACCTTCGACTTCAAGACCCGCACCCGCCGCCCGCCGACCGACCCGGTCAACGCCATGCTCTCCTACGCCTACGCGCTGCTCGTGCGCACCTGGGTCGTCACCCTCTCCGCCGTCGGCCTCGACCCCTACCTGGGCTTCTACCACCAGCCCCGCTACGGCCGCCCCGCCCTCGCACTCGACCTGATGGAACCCTTCCGGCCGCTGATCGCCGACTCCACCGTCATCCAGGCCATCAACAACGGCGAGGTCCGACCCACCGACTTCGTCCAGGCCGGCGGCAGCGTCAACCTCACCAACGACGGGCGCAAACGCTTCATCGGCACCTTCGAGCGCCGCATGGCGCTCGAGATCACCCACCCCCTGTTCGGGTACCGCGTCAGCTACCGGCGCCTGCTCGAACTCCAGGCCCGCCTGCTCGCCCGTCACCTGCTCGGAGAACTACCGGAATACCCGAACTTCACCCCGCGCTGACCCAGTGTCGGCAACACCGGTCGCCGTGTCGCCCCCCGGGAAGCGTCAAGCCCCCCGGGGGGAGCGGATTCAGCCGCGACGAGCCAAGCGCGCCGCAACCTGGTACCGCACGATGGAAATACTCAAACCCTTGACCGCACCACGACCGTAGGGTGCGCCGTGCGCACCATGGCGCCAACCGAAACCCTGGCCGCGGCAATCAACCGGAGCCTCTCAAGGTGCGCACGGCGCACCCTACGCCAATGGTCCGAGCAACTGCGTCAGGTGGTACCAGTCCCGGCGAGCATCAAAGGACCCCCACGGGAACGCCCCCGTCCGGTACTCCCACAGCGCCAAGGCCGCCCCCCAACACCCAAGCCAGCGAGCCAACGCCCGAACCCTTACGAACCAACCGTCTTCTTGCACGCCACCCCAACCCAGTCGCCCAGGAGGCCCCCATGGACCAACGTCTCTACATCGTCGCCTACGACATCTCCGACCAGGGCCGCTGGCGCCGCATTTTCAAACTCATGAAAGGCTACGGCGAGTGGGTCCAACTCTCCGTCTTCCAGTGTCGGCTCACCGCCCGGCAACATGCCGAACTGATCGCCCTCCTGGACGGCATCATCAACCACGACGAAGACCACATCGTCTTGCTCGACCTGGGCGTCGCTGATAATGTCATCCCCCGGGTCGTCAGCCTTGGCAAAGCCGAGTTCGTCACCATCGAACACGAAGCCGTGATCGTCTGACCCCGCCGTCGCCCCGCGAGCGCTCCAGTGGTGCGCCAAACCCCGGGAGCGCTCGCAAAAATCCGCTCTTTAAAAATCAGCAAACTGGGTTACAATTATGCTGCCATGCATGATGACCCGAATGCCAGACCGGCCTCCGCGCGGGGAGCCCTCGCAAAGCGCCCCGCCGCCCGCGCCAGCCGCGGGCTCCAGCGCGGGCCGTTTCCGCGGCGAATTCGCCGCGGCCTCATTGAAGCTTGAGCGACTATGAAGGAGGAGAACCCGAGGACGGCCGTTTCCGCGGCGAATTCGCCGCGGCCTCATTGAAGCCATCTAGGAACCGGGTGCCTGGGAGGTTGCCCCCTCGTTTCCGCGGCGAATTCGCCGCGGCCTCATTGAAGCCCTGGCTGGCCCTGGAACAGGGGCGCCCCGTCCTGCTGGTTTCCGCGGCGAATTCGCCGCGGCCTCATTGAAGCGGGCTCCTGGCGTGGGCGGCGGCTTATCTGCGCTACAGTTTCCGCGGCGAATTCGCCGCGGCCTCATTGAAGCAACCAGTCCCCATTGGTTATGTATATGTCTTGCATGAGTTTCCGCGGCGAATTCGCCGCGGCCTCATTGAAGCCCCCACGGAGCAGCGACATGAGCATCAAAGCCGATCCGTTTCCGCGGCGAATTCGCCGCGGCCTCATTGAAGCTTGTTCGATCCGGGTCGCGGTGATGACGGGGTGGGTCGTTTCCGCGGCGAATTCGCCGCGGCCTCATTGAAGCCGCGCCGCCACCATCGCGGCCCTGCCGGACCCGGAGTTTCCGCGGCGAATTCGCCGCGGCCTCATTGAAGCGAGGCCACCGACGAGGCCAGCGACAGCCACGCCGACGTTTCCGCGGCGAATTCGCCGCGGCCTCATTGAAGCGAGCAGCAGCGCCGCGGCGCTCAGCCCGCTGCGACTGTTTCCGCGGCGAATTCGCCGCGGCCTCATTGAAGCCCGATACAGGACTTGGGCAACTACACGGCGGCGGACGTTTCCGCGGCGAATTCGCCGCGGCCTCATTGAAGCCCACCAGAGCAGGTCCGCCGCCGTGTAGGGGCCTAAGGTTTCCGCGGCGAATTCGCCGCGGCCTCATTGAAGCCTGCCATACTTCCACCTGCTACTTTCTCGGCCGGTTCGTTTCCGCGGCGAATTCGCCGCGGCCTCATTGAAGCCGTCATCAGGGCAAACAGATCCCATTCCGCTTCGGTGGTTTCCGCGGCGAATTCGCCGCGGCCTCATTGAAGCCAGCAGCAGCGCCGCGGCGCTCAGCCCGCTGCGACTGTTTCCGCGGCGAATTCGCCGCGGCCTCATTGAAGCCAGATAGGCCCCCACGCGGTCGGCCACGGCCGGGTCGTTTCCGCGGCGAATTCGCCGCGGCCTCATTGAAGCAATCGGCAGTTCGGTGCTGCCGACCTTCAGGCGCACGGTTTCCGCGGCGAATTCGCCGCGGCCTCATTGAAGCAGACCCAGGGCTTAGTCGGCTGGCTGGAAAAGGCGATGTTTCCGCGGCGAATTCGCCGCGGCCTCATTGAAGCTATTTCAGCCTGGGTATAGAACAGTATCTTCTTAGCGTCGTTTCCGCGGCGAATTCGCCGCGGCCTCATTGAAGCGCGGCGGGAGTGATACGGGTAAAGCTTCCCGTAAGGTTGTTTCCGCGGCGAATTCGCCGCGGCCTCATTGAAGCGTTGGACTCAGCGGGGGCACTAGAAGCTTGGAGCAAGGTTTCCGCGGCGAATTCGCCGCGGCCTCATTGAAGCTCTGCGCTAAAAGCGGACCCGCGCGTATTGTCGCGTATGTTTCCGCGGCGAATTCGCCGCGGCCTCATTGAAGCGGAGATCTGCCGATGTTATCCACCCGCGTTCAAACCGTTTCCGCGGCGAATTCGCCGCGGCCTCATTGAAGCGTCCTGACAGACATTTCCGTTTGCATTCGCCATCAACGTTTCCGCGGCGAATTCGCCGCGGCCTCATTGAAGCGACTTCGACTGGGGACACCTGCCAGACCCCTAACGGCGTTTCCGCGGCGAATTCGCCGCGGCCTCATTGAAGCCAACCGCTTCAGCCCTGACACGAGAAACAAAAGGCTGTTTCCGCGGCGAATTCGCCGCGGCCTCATTGAAGCATAATTAACTCCTAAATCATTAAAATTAACAAAAAAAGTTTCCGCGGCGAATTCGCCGCGGCCTCATTGAAGCGAGGCGTCCGGCCGGGCGGCAGGGTCCGCGACCTGGTGGTTTCCGCGGCGAATTCGCCGCGGCCTCATTGAAGCCTCTATCCTGTCGCACACATCATCGCTATTCCACCACGTTTCCGCGGCGAATTCGCCGCGGCCTCATTGAAGCAGCGCGCCGTTGTACCTGTATTCCTCGATGTCATCTGGTTTCCGCGGCGAATTCGCCGCGGCCTCATTGAAGCCTCGCGGTCCTGGGGATCTCCTGCAATGCCTCGGGGGTGTTTCCGCGGCGAATTCGCCGCGGCCTCATTGAAGCTGTGTTGGGTGATCTTGGACAGGTGCGGCAAGCCCTGTTTCCGCGGCGAATTCGCCGCGGCCTCATTGAAGCGATTGCGTCAAAGTCTGCATCGGCCCTTTCGTGCTGGGGTTTCCGCGGCGAATTCGCCGCGGCCTCATTGAAGCATGCTGCGCGCTCCAGCGTCCGACGCCCCGGGGCTGGGTTTCCGCGGCGAATTCGCCGCGGCCTCATTGAAGCCTCGCCGTCGCAGGTACTTCTACCGTCTCGACCTCAAGTTTCCGCGGCGAATTCGCCGCGGCCTCATTGAAGCGCCGCGGCCGCGGCCCAAGCCGGCCTGCTCGACCTGGTTTCCGCGGCGAATTCGCCGCGGCCTCATTGAAGCCATTTACAGCCCCAGCCCTCGCCGCCCGGGTGCGCGGGTTTCCGCGGCGAATTCGCCGCGGCCTCATTGAAGCAACCACTGCGTGATGCCCTTTATTTGCGGGCTCAGCGTTTCCGCGGCGAATTCGCCGCGGCCTCATTGAAGCTCGGGAAATCGGACGGTCTGCGCCCCAATGGTCACTGTTTCCGCGGCGAATTCGCCGCGGCCTCATTGAAGCAAGTTGGCAAGCCGTTGCGCCGCGCGCTGTTCCGCTGGTTTCCGCGGCGAATTCGCCGCGGCCTCATTGAAGCACCGGCGCCCCCCAGTGGCGCGCGCGCCCCGCAATCGAGGTTTCCGCGGCGAATTCGCCGCGGCCTCATTGAAGCAACCCATCGATCAAGGCCCCGCCCCATGCCGTCCACTCGTTTCCGCGGCGAATTCGCCGCGGCCTCATTGAAGCTCCGCGTACACCTTCGCCCAGGACGTCGCAGTCGCCAGTTTCCGCGGCGAATTCGCCGCGGCCTCATTGAAGCGCGGATTCGCGTTGCGACTTGGCCGAGCGCAGGTGCCGTTTCCGCGGCGAATTCGCCGCGGCCTCATTGAAGCCCGAGCCGTGTGCAGAATAGACGGCTCAGAAGTCCGTGTTTCCGCGGCGAATTCGCCGCGGCCTCATTGAAGCGTCGGCATCGTGGGTCTCCGTGGTCTTGGTCAGGGGCGTTTCCGCGGCGAATTCGCCGCGGCCTCATTGAAGCGTGTCGGTCATGTGCTCGCTCTATAGATTTGGGGTGGTTTCCGCGGCGAATTCGCCGCGGCCTCATTGAAGCGGAGATGTCGTCGAGGGGTAGCTCGGTCTGCTCCCCGTTTCCGCGGCGAATTCGCCGCGGCCTCATTGAAGCACGGACCCCAACGCCCCCACCGTCCCGCTGAGCGTCAAGTTTCCGCGGCGAATTCGCCGCGGCCTCATTGAAGCTCATCGAGCCCCGCCCCGGCGGGGGCGCTGGGCTCCGGTTTCCGCGGCGAATTCGCCGCGGCCTCATTGAAGCGATGACCTCTACAAGGTCCTCGATATGACCCCTGACCGTTTCCGCGGCGAATTCGCCGCGGCCTCATTGAAGCTCGCTATTTGCTCAACCTTGTTTCCACCCTGAATTGTTTCCGCGGCGAATTCGCCGCGGCCTCATTGAAGCTCGAAGCTCTCGTCGCCGCTGTCCCAGACCATTTGGAGTTTCCGCGGCGAATTCGCCGCGGCCTCATTGAAGCCTTCCCGCTGGCTTCGTCGAAGACTGGGGTTACCTGGTTTCCGCGGCGAATTCGCCGCGGCCTCATTGAAGCGGGGGGGGCACTGATGGCGCGCTATGCGGGGCTCGGGGGTTTCCGCGGCGAATTCGCCGCGGCCTCATTGAAGCAGCGATACCGGATGGGAGCCCGCCCATGTCTACGAGGTTTCCGCGGCGAATTCGCCGCGGCCTCATTGAAGCCATTTCGGCGCGCGCATTTCGCGTGCGCCATGACGCCGTTTCCGCGGCGAATTCGCCGCGGCCTCATTGAAGCCCGCGGTGTCGGGGGCGCTATCACGCGCCTTGACGACGTTTCCGCGGCGAATTCGCCGCGGCCTCATTGAAGCCTGACGGGTTCCTCTATCAGTTCCACACGGTTCCAGCGCGTTTCCGCGGCGAATTCGCCGCGGCCTCATTGAAGCAACGAATAGCCCTTGACTTGGCCCGAATAGAGCCCAGTTTCCGCGGCGAATTCGCCGCGGCCTCATTGAAGCGAGGGGTTGGACATGGAGGACGCGACGCTGCTCGCCGGTTTCCGCGGCGAATTCGCCGCGGCCTCATTGAAGCCCTCTCGGGCTCTGGCGTCGGGTCCTGGGAGGTGGCAGGTTTCCGCGGCGAATTCGCCGCGGCCTCATTGAAGCGCCAGCAGCGGCAGGATCGGCTCCGCGTCGTCGCGCTGTTTCCGCGGCGAATTCGCCGCGGCCTCATTGAAGCCCGGGTCACTGTGCGAGGCCGCGGCGTGCCGCGAGGTGTTTCCGCGGCGAATTCGCCGCGGCCTCATTGAAGCCCGCGGAAAGGCAGCCTGTGCGTAGCCTGTGCGCCGCGTTTCCGCGGCGAATTCGCCGCGGCCTCATTGAAGCGGTGGTGGGGTTAGCCCCGGGTGGATTTGGCGCCGTTGTTTCCGCGGCGAATTCGCCGCGGCCTCATTGAAGCAGCTTGTCATTGACCTGCTTGAGTTCGTCCGCATCGGTCTTGTTTCCGCGGCGAATTCGCCGCGGCCTCATTGAAGCGGCCCAGGAATACAGGTTGATGCGGATGTCCCTCGGAGTTTCCGCGGCGAATTCGCCGCGGCCTCATTGAAGCACGTGCAAGGCGGGCCGCGGGTGTGGGCGTCGGGGATGGTTTCCGCGGCGAATTCGCCGCGGCCTCATTGAAGCTGGACCCGCGGCGACTATGTACCCCCGCCGCCCCTGCGGTTTCCGCGGCGAATTCGCCGCGGCCTCATTGAAGCTTCGCCGTCAAAGCGTCCGGTGCCGGGCGCGTCGTCGTTTCCGCGGCAAATTCGCCGCGGCCTCATTGAAGCGACCCGGCGGACCTGGGCAAGCCGGTGACGGTGTACAGGTTTCCGCGGCGAATTCGCCGCGGCCTCATTGAAGCGTGCCCCCCGAGGTAACAGGTTCATCCGGCCCCACTGTTTCCGCGGCGAATTCGCCGCGGCCTCATTGAAGCGCCAGCACCCCAGCGAGCCCACCGAACCGACCGCGGGTTTCCGCGGCGAATTCGCCGCGGCCTCATTGAAGCCGGGGTCGGTCGTGAAGGGTCCGTTTGCGGCCGGAAGCGTTTCCGCGGCGAATTCGCCGCGGCCTCATTGAAGCTGCGCTGTTATCGTGTTGCCATACGCGCATTGCCGCTGTTTCCGCGGCGAATTCGCCGCGGCCTCATTGAAGCACGATGGCGGGCGGCGTGACGCGATCCTCTATGCGGTGTTTCCGCGGCGAATTCGCCGCGGCCTCATTGAAGCAGGTGCGAAGCCTCAGCCTGTGTGGCGCCAAATGACTGTTTCCGCGGCGAATTCGCCGCGGCCTCATTGAAGCGGGAACAACCAGGGTGCTCGCGATGCCCCGGCCTGGACGTTTCCGCGGCGAATTCGCCGCGGCCTCATTGAAGCTAACCATACCCGTTGGGTCAATCTCTTTTTCATACCGTTTCCGCGGCGAATTCGCCGCGGCCTCATTGAAGCTGTCCCCTCAGCAACATGATGTCCTCCGGTTGCTCGTGTTTCCGCGGCGAATTCGCCGCGGCCTCATTGAAGCTGCGCATAGCGGTTGACGCTGTCGACCGCCGGGCGGTCGTTTCCGCGGCGAATTCGCCGCGGCCTCATTGAAGCCATCGAGGACGTCCAGCGCCTGCGCGCCCGCCCCGGCGTTTCCGCGGCGAATTCGCCGCGGCCTCATTGAAGCGGGCCGCGGCGCGGTCGCGCCTTCGGCCCCCGCTGTGGTTTCCGCGGCGAATTCGCCGCGGCCTCATTGAAGCCTTTGGGGTCCACTACTCGAACCAGCTTTCGAGTTCGTTTCCGCGGCGAATTCGCCGCGGCCTCATTGAAGCCAACCAACCTCCATCCGTAGTATCATCCAATTGCTTGGTTTCCGCGGCGAATTCGCCGCGGCCTCATTGAAGCCCTTCTTGGGCCATGTGTTCCAACAGCGACACCCGCGTTTCCGCGGCGAATTCGCCGCGGCCTCATTGAAGCCAGCGGGCCTTGTAGCTGCCGGTCCGTGGGGCGGGCGTTTCCGCGGCGAATTCGCCGCGGCCTCATTGAAGCCCGCTCACCCCGGCCGAGCACCAGCAGATTCGGGATCGTTTCCGCGGCGAATTCGCCGCGGCCTCATTGAAGCTACGTCCTGTGTCATTGATGTACCTGTGTAGTTGCGTAGTTTCCGCGGCGAATTCGCCGCGGCCTCATTGAAGCCTGGCGCGCTATCTGATCAAGTCCAAACCCGTCGGGGTGTTTCCGCGGCGAATTCACCGCGGCCTCATTGAAGCGTCGGTGCCCTCGGCATCGGCCCAGACGTACATGTAGGTTTCCGCGGCGAATTCGCCGCGGCCTCATTGAAGCGATCGTGCGCCCGTCGAGGTAAGCTCTCTCCGCGGGTTTCCGCGGCGAATTCGCCGCGGCCTCATTGAAGCGTCTGTCATGGGGTGGGGTCCTCGCTGGTGATGGGGCGTTTCCGCGGCGAATTCGCCGCGGCCTCATTGAAGCAAGACCTCACAGAGGTTGCCCGGCCGGCTTGGGTCGTTTCCGCGGCGAATTCGCCGCGGCCTCATTGAAGCTTCAGCACGGCGTCGTTGACGATCGACGACGTGCTGAGGTTTCCGCGGCGAATTCGCCGCGGCCTCATTGAAGCCCCCGGCCTGCTGCAGGAGGGTGTCGGGGTCCGGCATCGTTTCCGCGGCGAATTCGCCGCGGCCTCATTGAAGCGCCGGCCAGGTCGGCCGGGGCCGCTGGCGCCAGCAGGTTTCCGCGGCGAATTCGCCGCGGCCTCATTGAAGCGCCCGAATAGAGCCCATGGTCGAGCGCCAGGTAACAGGTTTCCGCGGCGAATTCGCCGCGGCCTCATTGAAGCTTTCGGAGCATGGGCATTTCGAGGACTGGCGCGGGGTTTCCGCGGCGAATTCGCCGCGGCCTCATTGAAGCCCCGGCCTCTATGTAGGCCTTGGCGATGATCAGCACGTTTCCGCGGCGAATTCGCCGCGGCCTCATTGAAGCCATCGTCCAAAGCGGGCGGCGCGGCGCATGTTCACGTTTCCGCGGCGAATTCGCCGCGGCCTCATTGAAGCGATAACCCCGTGTTCGCGGCGGCCGCCCGTTGAACAGTTTCCGCGGCGAATTCGCCGCGGCCTCATTGAAGCTCGATCGGCCGGAGCGCTTCGGCCAACTGGCTGAGCGGTTTCCGCGGCGAATTCGCCGCGGCCTCATTGAAGCTACCGCAGTGAGTTCCAGCAGTCTGCAGAGCCCGCGGTTTCCGCGGCGAATTCGCCGCGGCCTCATTGAAGCTCGTCCCGGCGCAGCAGTGATTCGGTGAGCGTCTCCAGTTTCCGCGGCGAATTCGCCGCGGCCTCATTGAAGCAAGCGCGAGATTAGTCACAACAATCCGCGCCTGCCGCGTTTCCGCGGCGAATTCGCCGCGGCCTCATTGAAGCTGCTCGTGTGGTCGTTGAGTATTCCGCGCTTTCTGAGGTTTCCGCGGCGAATTCGCCGCGGCCTCATTGAAGCAACGACGAACCAACCGGGCAAACCTTCACACGACAAGGTTTCCGCGGCGAATTCGCCGCGGCCTCATTGAAGCACCGCTCTTGCGCGACCGCCGGAACGCGCGGTCGGGTTTCCGCGGCGAATTCGCCGCGGCCTCATTGAAGCTCATGAGCCTGATGCAGTGGGGTCAAGACATCTCCGCCGGTTTCCGCGGCGAATTCGCCGCGGCCTCATTGAAGCATCGATACCGACCCACAACGCACCGCGAGTCACTTTATGTTTCCGCGGCGAATTCGCCGCGGCCTCATTGAAGCCGCCCGTTGAACGCCCGGTAAATGCTCAGGTCGCGCAGGTTTCCGCGGCGAATTCGCCGCGGCCTCATTGAAGCAGCAGCAGCTTGGCGAGGCCGTCGACCGGGCGGGTGGTTTCCGCGGCGAATTCGCCGCGGCCTCATTGAAGCTCCGGTCGGGTCGTCGCTCGCGTCCACTCGCGCGGCTCGGTTTCCGCGGCGAATTCGCCGCGGCCTCATTGAAGCACCGACAACGGCCGCCCGCTCGGTGAGGGTGGCGATCGTTTCCGCGGCGAATTCGCCGCGGCCTCATTGAAGCCCGGTAGCAGCCGGCGATGGTGTCCAGCGTCGCCTGCGGTTTCCGCGGCGAATTCGCCGCGGCCTCATTGAAGCGGTCAAACGCGAAGACGTGTTCTATACCGAGGTCGCTGTTTCCGCGGCGAATTCGCCGCGGCCTCATTGAAGCTCCAGGGCTGCCAGGAGATCCTCGACGGTGTATTCCGGTTTCCGCGGCGAATTCGCCGCGGCCTCATTGAAGCACGAACCAGGTGGTCGCCGTCGTCTTGCCGTAGCCGGTGTTTCCGCGGCGAATTCGCCGCGGCCTCATTGAAGCCCCGGCCGCCAGGCCGGCGAGGATCGCGGCCTTTCGCGTTTCCGCGGCGAATTCGCCGCGGCCTCATTGAAGCCGCGCCCGGAGCGGCGACCGGCGCCGCCCCCAGCGTCGTTTCCGCGGCGAATTCGCCGCGGCCTCATTGAAGCTGGCCCCAGGGAATTTGTGCAACGAGCTGTTGCACAAAGGTTTCCGCGGCGAATTCGCCGCGGCCTCATTGAAGCGTCGGGGGTCCCGGGTGCGTGCGAGTGTCCGTCGGGTGTTTCCGCGGCGAATTCGCCGCGGCCTCATTGAAGCCGCGGCTTGGCGCGAAGTAGCCCGCCGCAGTGCCCACGTTTCCGCGGCGAATTCGCCGCGGCCTCATTGAAGCAAGAATTAAAGGCTGATTCGACTTCAACTATTTGGTCGTTTCCGCGGCGAATTCGCCGCGGCCTCATTGAAGCGCGATGCCGTCGCTCAAGGCGGTCAGGTCGCCCCACGTTTCCGCGGCGAATTCGCCGCGGCCTCATTGAAGCACCTTCGGCTCGATGACACGCCGGGGCATGGCGCTGGGTTTCCGCGGCGAATTCGCCGCGGCCTCATTGAAGCATGTCCGATGCGGACCGGGCGGCGCACGCCGCGGGCGTTTCCGCGGCGAATTCGCCGCGGCCTCATTGAAGCAGGGGCTATGCGGGGCTGGCGGCCCTGTGTGAGGCGCGTTTCCGCGGCGAATTCGCCGCGGCCTCATTGAAGCCAGCATCCGGATGCCGTCTTGCATCTGGCGCTTCTCGGGTTTCCGCGGCGAATTCGCCGCGGCCTCATTGAAGCCAGACGGCGCCCGCGACCCAGGCGGTCGAGCCCTCCGGTTTCCGCGGCGAATTCGCCGCGGCCTCATTGAAGCGTGATGGTGCCGGTCAGCGAGTCCCAGATGCTCTTGTTTCCGCGGCGAATTCGCCGCGGCCTCATTGAAGCGCACCGGCGAAAGGGATGATGGTGCCGGCGGGCAGGTTTCCGCGGCGAATTCGCCGCGGCCTCATTGAAGCGATGTCGTCCAGGGCGAGCGGTCACGGCGGGAGCAAGTTTCCGCGGCGAATTCGCCGCGGCCTCATTGAAGCGTCCGGTGCTGGCCTGGTAGTGGTGTCCAGATGTCCGGGTTTCCGCGGCGAATTCGCCGCGGCCTCATTGAAGCCTCGCACCGACCCCACAGGTCTGTGCGTACCGGCTCGTTTCCGCGGCGAATTCGCCGCGGCCTCATTGAAGCGCCAGGGCCAAGGGCGATGCCACCGGCAACGGCGCCGTTTCCGCGGCGAATTCGCCGCGGCCTCATTGAAGCATGCGGCCCACCGGGGCGGCGGCCCATCCCACTGCAGTTTCCGCGGCGAATTCGCCGCGGCCTCATTGAAGCCCGGCGCAATCGACCAGACACCGCAACCGGGCGATGCGGTTTCCGCGGCGAATTCGCCGCGGCCTCATTGAAGCGAGGCGATGCAGGACACCCTGCAGCCCTGCATCATGTTTCCGCGGCGAATTCGCCGCGGCCTCATTGAAGCCGGACACAGAAGGATCTGAAACCGACAGAAAACGACGTTTCCGCGGCGAATTCGCCGCGGCCTCATTGAAGCGCGGAATTGGAGATGGGGCACCTGGGGATGCTTGGCATGTTTCCGCGGCGAATTCGCCGCGGCCTCATTGAAGCTGACCCTCTCAAATCAACGGCGGTGGGCGTGATGCGCGTTTCCGCGGCGAATTCGCCGCGGCCTCATTGAAGCCGGTTATCGTTGGTGCGCGGCTTTTGAAGTTCGGCTGTTTCCGCGGCGAATTCGCCGCGGCCTCATTGAAGCTTTACGTTCTCTCAGGCGTTTGCGGCGTGGTTGGTTGTTTCCGCGGCGAATTCGCCGCGGCCTCATTGAAGCTCCGCGTCATCGCCCACGATGACCTCCCGCGTAGGGTGTTCAATATCGGACCTATTTCACAAATTATCTTCATACAGTTTTAGTGTTTGATAACGAATCAATGAGAGCATGCCGACGCCGGGCCAGCATCGACGCACCGATATGCGCTTGCGCCCAGTGCTCGACATCAATCGTACGCACCGATTCCATCGCCTCCCGAATCAACGGAGTCGCCAGGTCGGCGATGAAGGCAGGAATCGCAAGCAGCAGCTTGCCGATCTCCTTGAGTGGCCCCCTGGCGGTGAAGCATTTGTATTTCCCGAAGACCGATTCGATGATATCGGAGGATGCCAGCCAGACATTATCAGTCGGGATCTTGGCGGCTTCCACTGCCACCTTCGCGAGCATCTGTTGGGTAAAGGCCGCCGTGCGTGGGGTGAGCGTTGACTGCGGTGGCAGCGTGGCCTGGAGTGATTCCTGGGAGCCCCGCTGGAGGCCCTTGGATTTGAGGTGCGACTGAATCAGCTTGGATTGCGCCATCATTTGCGCGTAATCCACCAGGTCATCCCGGTAGGACAGTAGCCAGGCAAAGCCGTCAAGGAAGCGGCTGTACCCAGCGTCCGCTTGCTGCCAGAACACATCGTCGAGCGTATCACTCTCGAGGTCTGAGTGTGTCTGCAGTGCCTGGCAAAAAGCCGCCCGGTCGGGATAGCGAATGCCGACGATGGCCCGCAATGGGTGCGCCCGGGCGGCGCCGAACCGCGCGCACAGGTGCTCCCATGCCGGCCACTTCAGGACGTATTGCGCGCGGATCGCGCTGAAGTCGCCGCGATCATGGTAGGCGAGGAGCCGTTGTGCCCACCGCACCTGGACATCCAGATTCATGAAACGCGCCTTGAGGCGCTGCCGAGGCGGCAGCAAGAAGGCCAGATCGGTCTGCTGCAAGGCTGACCAGGCGTTGCGACAGTGCGCCAGCAAGGACTCCCAGCGCGCGTCCCGGCCCATCTCGGCCTTGAGCAGCGTCGCGATCAGATGAGAAATATCATAAGTATAGACGCAGGCAGTGGCGTGCTCCTGAAACAAGGCGATGCCCTTGCGCAGGTCGCTGCCGTGGTCGGCAACGATCTGGACCGGGGGACCGGTGCGTTGCGCAACGCGCCTGAGCACGTTCGCGACCCACGCCCCCGTGCTGTGTGTGGTGATCTCCACGGCCAGCACCTGCATGGCGCCGTGACCCGGACTGTAACCGCTCCGAGCCAGTGCATTCACCGGAATACCCAGGATTACCAGGCACTTGGATGCCCCCAAGGCGATGGTATGATCAGCGACGTAGATCCAATCCGTGCGCCATTCCGGTTGGCGATTGAGGATCGCGAGACCGCAGCGATAGATCCAGTTCAGCACCGTGGTGTGGGCTGGCGCCGCCACCGGGAATGTCGCGCCGAACAGATTCAAGACCCGCGCCACGCCGCGACTGCCAAGCCCCGCGTGCAGATACAGCCGCATGGTCAACTGCATGACCATGACCGAATAGTGATGGCCGACCGGCGGGGACAGCGCAAGCTGTGGTGGCTCATCCACTGGTTCGTCAGCCGCCGGCGCCGCGGCCTCTTCGGCGCCCGTTCGCCCACGCTCCGCCTTTAGCGCACGCGCCTTCCACTGCGCGCGGCTGTGCTCCAGATCCCGAATCTTGACCTCCGCGGCCCGCAGGCGCTGCTGCCGCTCCAACGCTTTCGCCTTCCAGGCATCACGTGACCGCTGGAACAGGTTGGCCAGACGGCTCACTGGGCTCTTGAATGCGTTCATCACGTCGTGCGCGCTCCGGCAAGGCGGTCAGATCACCGCGCCAGTAGGCTGGCCAACCGTTCGCCGTTTGTCAAGGGCTGGGCATGAGCTAGTGTCGCACCGTCATCGTACCCACCCG
This sequence comes from Candidatus Thiodictyon syntrophicum, assembly GCF_002813775.1. Taxonomy (NCBI): domain Bacteria; kingdom Pseudomonadati; phylum Pseudomonadota; class Gammaproteobacteria; order Chromatiales; family Chromatiaceae; genus Thiodictyon; species Candidatus Thiodictyon syntrophicum. Next base: position 1,881,742 of record NZ_CP020370.1, on the reverse strand, counting down.
AGCACAGAACCGACAGCCGGGCCTTCCCGGCAACACGCTTCTTGCATGGGCTTTTCAGCGCCTTTTTGGGTCAGATTGAACATCCTACCTCCCGCGAGATCGCGTTTCCGCGGCGAATTCGCCGCGGCCTCATTGAAGCAGCGAGGGGCAGTTCTGGTATCTGGTCTCGCGCAATGTTTCCGCGGCGAATTCGCCGCGGCCTCATTGAAGCTCGGCGAGTTGGCACAGGCGGTCATAGCTCTTGCCCAGTTTCCGCGGCGAATTCGCCGCGGCCTCATTGAAGCCGGTTAGTATGTTGCTGGATCTGGTGGATACCGGGCGGTTTCCGCGGCGAATTCGCCGCGGCCTCATTGAAGCCCCGCCTGCTCGCCGTGGATGCTCGCCAGCGCGTCATAGGTTTCCGCGGCGAATTCGCCGCGGCCTCATTGAAGCCACGGCGCACGCGGTCTGCGCGCCGCCGACCGCCTCGAGTTTCCGCGGCGAATTCGCCGCGGCCTCATTGAAGCGGCCGGCTTGCCCGCCATATGCTTATCGCTGACGGATGTTTCCGCGGCGAATTCGCCGCGGCCTCATTGAAGCCCTGGAAGCCGAAGGAGAAATCCTTCGCCTCGAAGGGTTTCCGCGGCGAATTCGCCGCGGCCTCATTGAAGCCCGACTGGGCCCAATGGGGCCTGGCCGGCGCCGTCGGGTTTCCGCGGCGAATTCGCCGCGGCCTCATTGAAGCGAGCCCGCGGCCGTGGCCGTGGCATCGGTAGGTCCTGGGTTTCCGCGGCGAATTCGCCGCGGCCTCATTGAAGCGTTCCCGCTCGATCCCGGCCCGCGGGTGTGGTCGGCGTTTCCGCGGCGAATTCGCCGCGGCCTCATTGAAGCGTCGGCGCGCCTGACTGGCCACTGGCAGCCGCACTGGGTTTCCGCGGCGAATTCGCCGCGGCCTCATTGAAGCATAATGATCGGCGCGGGAGAACTGCTATCGCCGCGCCGTTTCCGCGGCGAATTCGCCGCGGCCTCATTGAAGCCTTGGGGGTGGCGTTGTGCTGATCAAAATCTTCGGGTTTCCGCGGCGAATTCGCCGCGGCCTCATTGAAGCAGCAACCGCGCCAGCCCGGGATACTGCCAGGACGGCGGTTTCCGCGGCGAATTCGCCGCGGCCTCATTGAAGCTTCGGCGTCGGTGAGGGCCATAAGACCTCCTAGGAGGTTTCCGCGGCGAATTCGCCGCGGCCTCATTGAAGCGTTTCGGCATCGACCGATGATGACGCGGAGGGCACCGTTTCCGCGGCGAATTCGCCGCGGCCTCATTGAAGCGGTGCTGAGGCGGTCGCGCTGGCTGGTGGGGGTGTCGTTTCCGCGGCGAATTCGCCGCGGCCTCATTGAAGCCCCACCGACATCGTCTTCTGCCACTTGGCCGCGAGCGGTTTCCGCGGCGAATTCGCCGCGGCCTCATTGAAGCTTCCCCTGACAGATAGTAGGCGGCCGTGCGCTCGACGGTTTCCGCGGCGAATTCGCCGCGGCCTCATTGAAGCTTCGGCAGCGCAGACACGAAGGTCACCCGCCCGCGATGTTTCCGCGGCGAATTCGCCGCGGCCTCATTGAAGCTCTTGTAGCATCAACACCATCGCAATCTCTCCGAGGTTTCCGCGGCGAATTCGCCGCGGCCTCATTGAAGCCAACACATCGTCATGGCGGATCAGGACCGTGGTGCGGTTTCCGCGGCGAATTCGCCGCGGCCTCATTGAAGCGGCGCGGCTGGCTGTTATGTTGCCTACAACGATGCGGTTTCCGCGGCGAATTCGCCGCGGCCTCATTGAAGCTGGGTCCCCTACGATTCCACCCCGACCCTCTACGACGTTTCCGCGGCGAATTCGCCGCGGCCTCATTGAAGCGCCGGGGGCGATCCGGTCAGCAGGTCCAGCGCCTGGGTTTCCGCGGCGAATTCGCCGCGGCCTCATTGAAGCTTGGGAACCGCTGTCGTGGTTCGTGGATCGTCTCAAGGTTTCCGCGGCGAATTCGCCGCGGCCTCATTGAAGCGCTGCCACTCGCGGCGGCGAGCAGTTCGAGCGACATGGTTTCCGCGGCGAATTCGCCGCGGCCTCATTGAAGCTATGGCGATCCGCCTGAGGGCCTGCCGCGGTGTCTCGCGTTTCCGCGGCGAATTCGCCGCGGCCTCATTGAAGCGAGTGGCGCCCCGGGCTTCAGAGCGCGGCGGAGCGTGTTTCCGCGGCGAATTCGCCGCGGCCTCATTGAAGCCGGGGCACAGACCATGGGCGGACGCGGGGCAGCGAGTGGTTTCCGCGGCGAATTCGCCGCGGCCTCATTGAAGCCCGTCCGCCCATCCGGGTATACCTGCGACCGCACCGGTTTCCGCGGCGAATTCGCCGCGGCCTCATTGAAGCCGAGTTCGGCGCGGGGTTTCGCTTTCGGTTTCTTGGTGTTTCCGCGGCGAATTCGCCGCGGCCTCATTGAAGCCGGCCATTGCGAGCAATTGGAACGCGATCAATGGAAGTTTCCGCGGCGAATTCGCCGCGGCCTCATTGAAGCCTGACGATGATGACGACCGCCGAGGACTCTACTGATGCCGTTTCCGCGGCGAATTCGCCGCGGCCTCATTGAAGCGCCGCCTACGGATCGCCGGGACCGAGGTGGCGAGTAACCGTTTAGCCCCCCCTGTTCTTAGCCCCCTCGCGGACGGCGTGACGTAGTTTCGGCCAGCCACGCCCGGTCCGCACAGCGGACCCTACGGGGAGGCTGCGCGCCCGTAGGGTCCGCTGTGCGGACCAGCGACCGCGCGGCCAGCGGGATGGCCGGGAGTCGGATGAATGCCTCGCCGACGATCATAAGCCTACGCGACAAAGCTCGACGGTCCTGGCAAACTATGGCCCAAGCTTCTATACGAGAGTGCGCCAGCGCCGCCACGCCCCCGCCATGCACCTGAGCGATCACGACCTCAGACAATTCGACGACGCCTACCTGCAGACGCTCACGTCGGCGCAGGCGCGGGTGCTGTTGGGCAAGGCGCTGGCGGACCTGAAGGCGGCGCGCGAGCGGCTGGGGCAGAACCCCTCCAACAGTTCGCGGCCACCGAGCACGCGGCTGCCGTGGGAGGGCACGGGCGGTCAGGACACGCCCGCTGGCCAGCCCGACGTCCCCGCGGGGTCGCAGGACGGGGCCGCTGCGGCAGACACCCCCGGCGACGCTGAGCCGGCGGGGCCGGCGGCGCCCCGGCCGCGCCGTCAGGGCTCGCACCGGACGGTCACCGGCCAGCCCCCCGGTCGGCGCCCGGGCAGCCCGGGGCACAGCCGCACCCAGCACCTGCCGGTGGACGCCGAGCAGCCTCACCGGCCAACCTGCTGTGCGGGGTGCGGCCAGGCGTTGACGGATGCTCATGTGGCGCGGGCACACAACGCCCGCTACGAAATCGAGCTGATCCAGCCCGGTGCCGGCGCGACCGGACTGCTCCTGCGCCAGACCAAGCACATCTATTTTGAATGCTGCTGCGATTGCGGCCACTGGACGCAGGCGCAGCCGGGGCGCGCGGCGGGCGAGGTCGAGTGGACGGTGGCCCTGACCGAGTGGCATTTGGCCGGACCGTTGCTAGTGTCCTTCATCTGCGCCTTGAGCCAGCGCATGCGGTTGTCGCGGGCGCGGGTCCGTGAGTTTCTGTCCGATTGGCTGGGTCTGGAGTTGTCGAGCGCGACCATCAACCAGTGCCTTCACGAAGCCGGACGGGCGGTGGCCCCGGTGGTCGAGGCGGAACTCTACGCGGCGGTGCGCAATGTCGAACTGCGCTATGCCGATGAAACCAGTTGGAAGGAGCATGGTCGGCTGCGGTGGCTGTGGGTGTTCACCTGTGCCACCGCCACGCTGTTCGTCGTTGGCAAGCGCTCGGTGGAGGTCGTGCGCCAGGTGCTCGGCGAGACCTTCAACGGCTGGTTGATGAGCGACGGCTTCTGGGCCTATCGCGACCTGGACCAACGGCTGCGCTGCCTGGCCCACCTGATCCGCAAGGCCCAGGCGCTGGAAGATGGCTTGGAACCGGCGGCCCAGCGCTTTGGCAGCGAGATCCTGACGGTCATCGCGACGGTGATGGCCGCCGTTTACGACGCCCGCGGCGCCCCGCCCCCCGTCGGGGTGTTGCGCGCACGGCATGCGCGGATGCTCAACGCCCTGCTCGACGAGTGCCTGCGTCAGGTCGATGCGCCGCATGAGAAGATGCGCGCGCTGGCGCGCGAGTTGTTCAACGACTGGGACACCTTCTGGGTGGTACTCGACCATCCGGAGTTGCCGTTGACCAACAACGAAGCCGAGCGCGCCCTGCGCCACTGGGTCATCGCCCGCCGCATCGGCATGGGGACCCGCACCGCGCAGGGCACCCGCGCCTTCGCCCACCTGGCCAGCGTCATCGAGACCTGTCGCAAACGCGCCGTCTCGCCCTGGCCGTATCTGGCCGAGGTAGTCCGCCAGCGCCGCCAAGGGCTTCAGGCCCCGCCGTTGCCCTTACCTGCCATCTGACCGATCGCCGCGACCGGCCGTGATCATAATTGCGGCCCGGCCGCGGCTGGCACGCGTCGCAGCCGGGGTCGCTCCTACGGCGTCGGAGCGGTTCCCGGCCGCGACGGGCCGCCGCAAGGGCTGATGGCCGGATTTATGATCAAGGCCGCCGCGACCCGCCGGGACTCCTTGGCACCCAGCACCCAGGGGGGGCTAAACGGTTACGGACGGCAACGGGCGTATCGGACGGCTGCTGATCCCGCTGTTTCTGACTCAGTGCGGTGTGCTGAGCCAGCCGATGTTCTATCTGTCGGCCTATCTCGAGTCCCACCGTGAGACCTACTACGCGCGGCTGCGGGCGATCTCCCGCGACGGCGACTGGTCGGGCTGGGTCGGTTTCTTCCTGGAGGCCGTGACGGCCCAGGCCCGCGAGAATGCGGCAAAGGTTCAGGACATACTGCGCCTGTACGAGGACATGAAGGCCCGGATCGTCGGGATCACACACTCCCAGTATGCGATCCACGCCCTGGACGCGATCTTTGCGCGGCCGATCTTCCTGAGCAGCGATTTTTGCGAACGCTCCGGCATCCCCACTCGCACGACGGCCCTGGGACTGCTGCGGCAGTTACAGCAGGCCGGCATTCTTCGAGTGCTCCAGCCGGGTAGCGGCCGGCGCGCAGCGCGGCTGTGCTTTGCGGATCTCATGAACCTGGCGGAGGGGCGAAAGGTAGTGTAAAGCCTACGGGACACAAGCGCCTTTGTGTAAAGCAAATCGACTTTTGCTTGACACAAACTCGCTAGCGTTGAGCAGACGGGACACAAGCCCGGGAGACGGACGATGAAAATCCACACCGAAGACGCCTTCGAGCGCCTGATCGTCGAGCACCTGGTACTGCACGGCGGCTACGAGCCCCGCGACCGGACGGCGTTCGACCCGGACGAGGCCCTGGCCATCCACGCGGGCTTCGACGCGCAGCGGGCGCTGATCCCGGCGGATGTGCTCGCCTTCGTCGCGGACACCCAGCCCAAGCCTTGGGCCAGGCTCCAGGCGATCCACGGCGCCTCGCTTGCGGACATCTTCATAGAAGCCCTTTGCAAGGCCCTGGACAGCTTCGGCCTGCTGTCGGTGCTGCGCCGGGGCTTCAAGTTCCATGGCCAGAAGATCCTCCTGGCGTACTTCAAACCCGGCAACAACCTGAATCCAGAGGTCTGGGACCTGTACGACCAGAACCGCCTGCGCGTGTTGCGCCAACTGCGCTACGACCCCAAGACCGACGACGAACTGGACCTGGCGCTGTTCGTCAACGGCCTGCCTATCGCCACCGGCGAGTTGAAGAACGCGATGACCGGCCAGCAGGCGACGGCGGCCAAGCAGCAGTACCGGCAGGACCGCGACCCCCATGCACCCCTGTTCCGCTTCAAGGCCCGCGCCTTGGTTCACTTCGCCCTGGATGCGGACGAGGTCTGGATGACCACCCGCCTGAATGGGTCCTCCACCCGCTTTCTGCCCTTCAATCGCGGACATGACGGCGGCGCCGGCAACCCGCCGGTGGAGGGCAGGCACCGCAGTTGCTATCTGTGGGAGGAAGTCTGGCAGCGCGACAACCTGTTGGATCTGGTAGGGCGGTTCCTGCATTTGCAGACCGAGGAGGAGAAGGACGCCGACACCGATCAGGTAACGGTCAAGGAGACGATGGTCTTCCCGCGCTATCACCAATGGGATTGCGTGCGGCGTCTGGTGGCGGCGGCCAGGGAGACGGGCGCCGGCACGAACTTCCTGTCCCAGCACTCGGCGGGCTCGGGCAAGTCCAACACCATCGCCTGGGTCGCCCACCGGCTGGCCTCGCTGCACGACGACCAGGATCGCAAGGTCTATGACGCGGTCGTGGTGCTGACCGACCGCAAGGTGCTCGACCAGCAGTTGCAGAATACCGTCTATCAATTCGAGCACAAGAGCGGTGTCGTGGAGAAGATCGACACCGACTCCGCCCAACTTGCCCGGGCCCTGAGCGCCGGGGTGCCGATCATTATCTCCACCATCCACAAGTTCGGCTTCATTCAGGACAAGATTCAGGCCCTGCCGGACCGGCGCTATGCCATCATCGTCGATGAGGCCCATTCATCGCAGACCGGCGACATGGCGGTCACCCTCAAGGAATTGCTGTCCGACAGCGCGCTCGCCGCCAGGCTCGCGGCTGAAGGTGAGGACCTGTCGGCGCCGGATCAGCTCGCGCTGCGCGCGGCCCTGTTCCGTGGGCCTCAGCCCAACATGAGCTTCTTCGCCTTCACGGCGACGCCCAAGCACAAGACCCTGGAACTGTTCGGACATCGGGGGCCGGACGGCCGGCCCGCGCCCTTTCACCTCTATTCCATGCGCCAGGCCATCGAGGAGGGTTTCATCCTCGACGTGCTCAAGGGCTACATGACCTACCAGCGCTTCTTCCAACTCGCCAAGAAGGTCGCGGGCGACCCGGTGTTGGACAAGAAGAAGGCCGCGGTGGCACTGGCCCGCTTCGTCAGCCTGCACCCGACCAATATCGCGCAGAAGACACAGATCATCCTGGAGCATTTTCGCGCCTGCGTGATGCACCAGCTCCAGGGCCGCGCCAAGGCGATGCTGGTGACCAGTTCGCGGCTGATGGCGGTGAAGTACAAGCAGTCCTGCGACGCCTACCTGATCGACAAAGGCAAGGACCCGGGCTATAGCGCTATTCGCTGTCTGGTGGCCTTCTCCGGCGAGGTTCAGGACGACCAGGTGAGGGGTGTCACCTATACCGAGCCGCAGATGAACCGCGGCAGCGACGGCAAGTCCATCAAGGAGACCGAACTGCCCGCCCGCTTCGCCTCCAGTGTCTATCAGGTGCTCATCGTCGCCAACAAGTACCAGACCGGCTTCGACCAACCGCTCCTGTGCGCGATGTATGTGGACAAGCGCCTGGACGGTATCCAGGCGGTGCAGACACTCTCACGGCTCAACCGCACCTGTCCGGGCAAGGAGGCGACCTTCGTACTCGACTTCGTCAACGAGCGCGATGCGATCCTGGCCAGCTTCCAGGACTATTACGAGACGACGACGACCCTGGATGAGGTCGACCCGCAGCGCCTGTACGAATTGCAGCACGCAGTGGGGGAGTTCCAACTCTACACGCCCTCGGAGCTGGACGGCTTCGCGGCCGTGCTCTTCAAATTCAAGGGCGACCGGAAGCTCACCGACAATGCCAGGCTCAACGCCTGGTTAGACCCGGCCGTGGATCGCTTCAAGGCGCTGAAAAGAGACGATAAGGATGCTGAAGGCACGCAGCGCCAAGAGGCCTTCCGCGCCAAGCTCAACGCCTTCAAGAACCTCTATGCCTTTCTCGGTCAGATCGTGCCCTTTGCGGACCCGGACCTGGAGAAGCTCTACACCTTCGGCCGCCTGCTGCTGCGCAAGCTGCCGCCGCCCGCCGGCGGTGCGCCGGTGGACTTGGGCGACGATGTGGTGCTGGCCTCCTACAAGCTGAAGCTGGACGCCGAGGGCGAACTGACCCTGAAGGCCGGCGGCTCCGGCGAGTTGCCGGGCCCCGAATACACCGGGACCGGCACCGCGAAGCCGCCGCAGGAGCGGCTCTCCACCATCATCGAGGTCATCAATACGCGCTTCGGCACCGACTTCGATGCCCAAGACCTGGTGGATGGTGTGACTGCGCAACTGGTAGCCAATGCCGAACTCCAACAGGCCGCCCGCGTCAATGACAAGGGCAACTTCGGGGTCCCGTTCCGCGAGGCCCTGGACGATGCGCTGGTGACCCGCCACGAGAAACACGGCGATTTCATCAACACGCTCTTCCAGGACGAGGCCCTGGGTGCCTTCTTCCGGAACTGGATGCTGGATCAGGTCTATGGGCGGTTGCGCGGCGGCAGTGACGAGTGCCCGGTACCGCGCGGCCCAGAACCGGACTGACGATTGTGTTTGACGTGATCTTGACTCGTTGCTCAGCCCCAAGCGCCGTTGATGTGCTCCATGCGCTTGATGAACCATTGGCCGGCTTCACGGTCGGTGTCGGCCAGGGCACCATCCAAGGTCTGCTCGATGCCGGACAGGCGAAGCTCGACGCGCCCCATGCGCTCCTTGATATCGGAGAGCTCCCCCCGGATCGCGCGCAGTTGCTCCAAAACGAGATTTTCAATCTCTGCGGTCATAACCTGTTTACCCCTTGCTGTTGTGCGCTGCCGCCCATGCCGCTGACGGGGCCGACGAACGGTCACCCCCAGGCATTTCTGCCCCACCCGCTGCGCGCGCATTGCCGAAACTGACCTGGACCAGCGCTTGCCTGAACGCCGGGCAAAGAAAAAGGGCTTACCGGAATCGCCGATAAGCCCTTACTTCTGATTGGTAGCGGGGGCAGGATTTGAACCTACGACCTTCGGGTTATGAGCCCGACGAGCTGCCAGACTGCTCCACCCCGCATCTGATTTAACAAGTATACAGACCACTGCCTGTCGGCGCAAGCACTATTTGGGCCGATCAGAAGAACAGCGGTTCTAGAGGGTCTTGAGGTACTCGATCAGGGCACGCCGCTCGGCCGCCGACAGCCGGTCACCGAAGCGGTGGCCGCCGTTGCCGTAACCCTTGCCAGTGGTGTCGTAGAGGCGGTTGCGCTCGTCCCAGCTCATGGCGGCGGACTTGCCCGCGGGCAGGGTCTCGTAGGCCCAACCGAGCGCGTCGCGGTCATAGACGGGCTGCCCGTCCGCGCTGCGGCGCAGGCGCCACCAGGTCGGTCGCGCCGCCGGCTCCAGCAGCGCGGCCAGGGTCGGCACGGCGTCGTTGTGCAGGTAGGGGGCGCTCGCCCAGACCCCGTCCAGGGGCGGAGCCAGATAGCCCATGGCCGGGGTGATCTGCGACAGTTCGCCATAGAAGGACTGCGCAAACCAGGCGCGGAAGCGGTCCTGATCGCTGTAGCCGGCGCGCGCCAGTGCCGGGTCAGTCCCCACCTCGCTCAGGGCCAGGACCCGGTTGGGGTAGCGCCAGTCCTCGCCGTAGGTGCCGTGGCAACCTTTGCAGTGGGACCCAAAGAGCGCCTCGCCGCGCGCCGCCTGGGCCTGGTCGATGGCGTAGGGGTACTTGGGCGGCGCCAGGGTGGCCAGGTAGGCGCGCACATCGACGAACCAGGCGTCGAGCGCCTGGGCCTGGGCGATCGTGTCGGTACAGGTGGCAGCGGCGATCAGCAGGTGGCGGGCCTGATCGCCGCGCCCCTGGGCGCTGTAGAACAGGGCGTGCTTCTTGCGCAGGTTCCACCAGGGCGGCACGGCCACCGGCAGGGGCCGCTGCGGCGGGGGCTCCAGGAGCGGCCGGGCGGACCAGGCGAGCGTCTTGGGATCGCGATGGGCCATCAGGGCCAGGGTCAGGTTGCCGGCACTGTTCACGCCGAGGGTATCGGTCATCATGTAACTGGAGAGCACCGCGACCCGGTCCGCCCAACGCTGCCACTGTGCCCGCTCGGCCGGCGCCGTCACCCGGGCGCCGGTGGAGACGACCGCGAGCAGTGGGTCTTGGGTCATGTCCAGGAAGGCGTTTCCCAGACCCAAGATGAGTTGGCCATCGAGGATCGCGGCGTGGCAGGCGAGACAATTGGTGGTGACCAGTTCCACCCCGGAGTCCGTCTGGTAGGCGGTCAGCGGGTAGGGTAGCCGCGCGTTGCGCCCGGTGCGCCCCGGGAACTGGGGCCCCGCGTCCGGCCCCGCCTTGCCCCCGGACGGCGCCGCCGCCGCGGCATAGGCGCGGTAGGGCAGGCCGCAGGTGTCTGACGCGCGGTTGAGCAGCGCGTCATAACCGCGGCCGGGATCGCCGGGGCGCTGGGAATAGGCGGGGACCCTACCCGGCTGCGCCTTGGCGGTGCGCCGGTCGGCGTCCGCGCCCCCCTGGTCGCCGGGCCCGCACCCGGCCAGGAGCGGCAAGACGAGGACCACCAGACGCCATTGCCCGGACCAGCGGCGTCGGGTGCTCCAGCCGCACCTTGAGAAGCCGCGGTTGAGTACTGCGGCCAGGGTCCCGGTCGGCGCCATGGTGCGCACGGCGCACCCTACGGGCGCGGCCTGGTCAGTGGTCCGAGCGGCGGCCGGACACCGCTTCTCAGCCACGCCCCCCCGCCCGCTGATACTCGGCCATGGCCTGGGGAAGGAATTTCTGCAGCTCGGCGATGCGGGTTTCGTCCAGCGGATGGGTGCTCAGGAATTCGGGCACCTGGCCGCCGCGACCGGCGTTATAGGACTGGAAGCGTCGCCAGAAGGCGATCGCCTCCCGCGGGTCATAGCCGGCGCGCGCCATATAGAGGAGCCCGATGCGGTCCGCCTCCGCCTCCTGGAGGCGCGAGTAGGGCATCAGCACCCCATACTGGGTGCCCATTCCATAGGCCTGCGTCGCCAGACTGCGCGTCGCGCCGCCGTAGCCGGAGGCCTCCAGGGCCACGGACAGAATGACCCCGCCCACCTGCGCGGCGATTCCCTGGGACATCCGCTCCGCCCCGTGGCGGGCACTGACATGGGCGATCTCGTGAGCGACCACGGCGGCGAGCCCCGCCTCGTCCTTGGTGATGGGCAGGATGCCGGTATTGACCCCGACCTTGCCCCCGGGCAGGGCGAAGGCGTTGGGCTCCGGGTCCGCGAAGAGGACGAACTCCCAGCGGGCATCGGGCAACCCCGCCACCCGCGCGATGCGCCCGCCAACCGTCTGAAGCTGCTGGTTCGCGGCCCGATCGCCGGCCCTGGGCGTCTGCTGCTTCTTCCGCTCGAAGGCGCTGAAACCCATTTGGGCCTCTTGGCCGGCATCAACCAACAACAACTGGCTGCGCCCGGTCTCAGGGGCCGTGGCGCAGGCCGCAAGGGCGCACATCGCCAGCAGCAGAGCGGCGCCGCGCAAAGGGTTGGACATGGACATGGCGCTAACTCCAAGGGCCAGGGGGGTACCGATCAGGAGCCAAGTGCGCCCCAATCGTCCCGGATTCACCCCCCAACTCACAAAAGGTTCGCGGCGGTCCGCAATCCCCCGCCCCGAAACCCGCGGTCCGCGTAGTACACTTCGTACCCAAACAAGACCACGGGTCCGCGACGGCGTCACGCCGGTCGGTTCCCCGGCCTCGACCCGGAGCCCCGCCCATGCTGCATATCCCACTGGACACCATCTGTTACATCATCGCCAAGGCCCGCGAGTTCCAGTCCAAGGAAGAGGTGGTCATCCCCGAGACCCCGTCGAGCCCGTCAGAGGACTGGGCACTCCAGATCCTGGCCGACCATAGCGGGGACTACACCCTCACCGAACTCGTGGAGTGCATCGGGGAGATGAACCAGCGCCAGCGTGCCGAGTTGATCGCCCTGATGTGGGTCGGGCGCGGCGACTACAGCATGGAGGATTGGGAGGAGGCGGTGGACGAGGCCATCGGCGACTACTCGGTGCGCGCGGCCCAGTACCTGATCGCCCACCCGATGGTCTCCGACGACCTGGAGGAGGGCCTGATCGCCCACGGCTACTCCTGCGAGGACTGACGGGGACGGGTCGGCCCAGGTGCGATCAGAACTGAGGTGTTAACCCAGATGTCGTAGGGTACGCATCGCGTACCCTACAGATCCAGCTGCCGGACGTCGTCACGAACCGGGCGTCGTTGTCGTTGTCGTTGTCGTTGTCGTAATCGTGGTCGGATTATTCGAGTACGACAACGACAACGATAGCGTACCCGGGATCTCGGTCACCACATCAGTTCTGATCGCACCCGGTCGACCCGTCGGACTCAGGCCCCACTGACCACTAGCCACTCACCACGCTCAAAAGTCCCGCAATCCCAGCACGTCCTGCATGTCGTAGACGCCGGGCCCCCGGCCGCCGAGCCAAGACGCCGCCCGCGCCGCGCCGCGGGCGAAGGTCATCCGGCTGGACGCCTTGTGGGCGATCTCCACCCGCTCCCCGTCCGCGGCGAACCAGACGCTGTGTTCACCCACCACATCCCCGGCCCGGATGGTCTCGAAGCCGATGGTACGCCGCTCCCGCGCCCCGGTCTGGCCCTGGCGCCCGTAGACCGCGACCTCGCCGAGATCCCGCCCCAGGGCCGCGGCCACCACCTCGCCCATCCGCAGGGCCGTCCCGGAGGGGGCGTCCACCTTGTGGCGGTGGTGGGCCTCGATGATCTCGATGTCCACCTCGTCGCCCAGTACCCGGGCGGCGATGTCCAGCAGCTTGAAGCACAGGTTGACGCCCACGCTCATGTTGGGCGCGAAGACGATGCCGAGGTCGGCGCCGGCCGCGGCCACGGCCGCCCGCTGGTCGGCATCCATACCGGTGGTGCCGATGACCATGGCCCGGCCGGCGGCGCGGCACAGTGCCAGGTGCGCCAGGGTCGCCGCCGGGGCGGTGAAATCGATCAGGACGTCGAATGACCCCGTGACCGCCGCCAGGTCCGCGGTGATGGCGACCCCCAAACGGCCTACGCCCGCCAGTTCACCCGCGTCCGCCCCGATCAGGCTGGACCCCGGCCGCTCGGTCGCCGCCCCCAGCACCAGGCCCGCCGACTCCGTGACCGCCTGCACCAGGGTGCGCCCCATGCGGCCGGCGGCACCGGTAACCGCACATCTGATCTCGTTCATACGCAAATTCCCGCGGTGTTGTCGATGGCGGGCGACAGTAGCAGTTCCGCCGCCGGGGGTCGAGACGCGGCGCCCGCCGGGCGGAACCGAGGGTCAATGCAGTTCCACCTCGAAGCTGAGCCTCTTGTCCTCCCCGCCGCCGCCCTTGCGCCGCACCTCGACGGGGAGGCGCTCCCCGGGCCGGCGGTCGAGCAGGGCGATGCGGATGTCCGCGTAGCCCTCGACCGGCTGCTCGCCGATCCGCACGATGAAGTCGCCCTCCTGGAGCCCGGCCGCCTTGGCGCCGCTGCCCGCACCGAAACCCTGCACCTGGGCCCCGCGGCCCTCGCCGCGCTCCGCGAGTTGGACGCCAAGCAGTCCGCCGGGGGGCAGTTCCACGGGTTGCGGGTCGAGCAGATAGTCGGCCGCCGCCGGGTCCAGTTCCTGATCGCCGACGTTCAACAGGGTGGTAGAGGTTACCTTCACGCGCCGTAACAGCCGCTGGGGGATGCCCTGACCGTATTCGACGTGCCCGCCGCCGGCCAGGACCACCAGGGTCCGGTCCGGGTGCGCGCGCAGATAGACGGCGGCGCGCTCGGCCATGCCCTCGTCCCACAGCAGTTGGACCTCGATAAAGTGCTCGAATGACTTTTTGTCCGCCCCGGGGTGCTGGGCGAAGACCCCTTTGATCCGCGCCTCATAGGCGGGGTCCGAGCGGTCGATTCGCTCCGGCAGGCGCCCACGCTCGGCCTCGGTCAGGCCCGCGATGCCGACCTCCCCCACCCGGCGGGTCAGCTCGGACTCCAGGTTGAGTGCGATGACCGGGATCCGATGCTCGCGGGCGTAGCGCAGGATGGGGCGATAGAGCCGGTAGTCGAAGCGCCAGCGGTCGAAGTATTGGCTGCGGCGCAGGAACTCGGGTTCCTCGATCGCGCCCGCGATGTAATCGTCCAGCGCCGCCTGATAGGGTTGCTGGAAGAATTCGACGCCGATGGCGAGGTCCTTACCGCGGCGGCGCAGGCCCTCGATCACCTTGAGTTGGTTCAGGTGGTCCGCGTAGCGATCGTGGTTCTCGCCGACAAAGACGACCCGGTGCTGCGCGATGGCATCCAGGACCTGCTCCAGGTCCGTGACGACGCGGCCATCAGGAGTCCCGGGGGTTTCGATGGGTAGCGAGTCCGCGGGTGGGGGCGGGGCGGCGGCGGGCCCGCCGGCCTCCGGCAGCGCCGCCGCGGATAGGAGACCCAGCGAGACGGCCAGGACGGTAGGGAAAAGGAAACGATCAAAGGTCACGGTAGCCCTCGCTGCCGGCGTCTGGCTGGTGTTGGCCCGCGCCGGGCCGCATTATTCGACAACCACGTGGGTCAACCCCGTCGGATTATCCTAAAATCCACAGATGAACACAGATGAACACAGATGACGACATATTTTATTTTAATTATCATACGCTTATTGATATTGTCACAATCACCGGCAAGGTGAGCCCTCCAGCCAAGCGTAAATCAATGAATAATCTGTGTTCATCTGTGTTCATCTGTGGATAACTGCTCTTTCCAGGATTATGGCCTAATGCGGCCGATTACCGCCAACCCAAGCAAGCGCCGAACCGACCCCCATGCACCACTTTCTGAAGCCCGCCCCCGTCCTGGCCCTGATCGCCGCCCTGCCGCTGGCCCTGTTTATGCCCCGCGCCCTGCCGGCCGAGACACCGGTCGTCGGACACCGCATGGAGGTCCGGCTCGACCCCGCGGCCGGGGAGATCACCGTGGTCGACCAGCTGACCCTGCCGCCGGGGCGCGACAGCGTCGACCTGGTCCTGCATACCGGCCTGGCCCCGCGTGTCCTGTCCGGGGACGCGACCCTGGAGCCACTGGGTCGGGATGAACACCTGGAGGCCCTGCGGCTGCATCTGTCGCCCGCGGCCAAGGGTGCCGTCACCCTGGCCTATGGCGGCCAGATCCGCCATGGGCTGACCGCGGTGCCGGAGGGCATGGGCCGGGAGCGCCAGGAGAGCACCGGGACCATCGCCCCGGACGGGGTCTTCCTGGACGGGGGCAGCGGCTGGTATCCGCGCGTGCCCGGTACCCTGCAACGCTTCGACCTGCGGGTGACGCTGCCGCCGGGTTGGCAGGCACTGTCCCAGGGGGCGGGGCCCGAACGCGCGGGGTTCGCGGGCTCCGCCTGGACCGAGACCCAGCCCCAGGACGACATCTATCTCATCGCCGCCCCCTTCACCCTCTATCGCGAACCCGGGAACCAGGGGGGGGCCGAGGCGCAGGTGTGGCTGCGCACCCCCGACGAGCCCCTGGCGACGAGCTATCTGGCGGCCACCCGTGAGTATCTGGACCTCTACAGCCGCCTGATCGGCCCCTACGCCTATGCCAAGTTCGCCCTGGTCGAGAACTCCTGGGAGAGCGGTCTGGGCATGCCCTCCTTCACCCTGCTCGGCCCCCGGGTCATCCGCATGCCCTTCATCATCGGTTCATCCTACCCCCATGAGGTCCTGCACAACTGGTGGGGCAACGGTGTCTATGTCGAGCAGCGCACCGGTAACTGGAGCGAGGGCCTGACCGCCTATCTGGCCGACCACCTGATGAAGGAGCGCGACGGCCAGGGGGCCGCCTACCGCCGCGACAGCCTCCAGGCCTACGCGGACTATGTGAGCACCGACCAGGACTTTGCCCTCACCGCGTTCCGCGGGCGCCACGGCGAGGCGAGCCAGGCCATCGGCTATGGCAAGGCGGCCATGTTCTTTCACAACCTGCGCCTCCAACTGGGTGACGCCCAGTTCATCGAGGGGCTGCAACGCTTCTACGCCGACAACCGCTTCCGCGCCGCCGGCTACGCGGATCTGCGCCGCGCCTTCGAGGCGGTCAGCGGCCGGGACCTGAAGGACTATTTCACCGCCTGGACCACCCGCACCGGGGCGGTGCGCCTGGCCCTGACCGAGGTCAAGACCGAGCCGACCAAGACCGGGTATCGGGTGAGCGGCCGGATCATGCAGACCCAGCGCGAGGCACCCTTCCCGCTGGTGGTGCCGGTGGTGGTCCACCCGGTGGCGGGCGCGCCGCAACGGGTGATGGTGAACCTCGATGGGCGCGAGGGGCGCTTCGCCATCGACCTGCCCGCGGCACCGCTCCGCCTGGCCCTGGACCCGGAGTTCGACGGCTTCCGCACCCTGGAGCCGGGCGAGGCGGCGGTGTCCTTAGGCGCGCTCTTCGGCGCCGCCCAGGGGCTGATCCTGCTCCCAAGCGGCGCGGAACCCGCGCTGCTCGCCGGCTACCGCGACCTGGCGACCGCCTGGACCGCGGGCCAGCCGGGCTGGCAGGTCGCGCTGGACAGCGATCAGGCGGAACTGCCGAAGGACCGTCCGGTCTGGCTGCTGGGCTGGGAAAACCGCTTCAGCCCGGCCTTTGCCGCCGACAGCCGGGACTTCAGCCTGGACCCGCAGGGGCGGACCCTGCGCATTGCCGGGGCGGATGTAGATCCCCTGGGGGCCAGCCTGGTCCTCACCCGCGAGCGCGACGGCCAGGCCCTGGGCTGGATCGCGGCCGGCGACCCCGCCGCCCTACCCGGGCTCGCCCGCAAGCTCCCGCACTACGGCAAATACGGCTATCTGGCCTTCACCGGTGCGGCCCCGGACAACCGGACCAAGGGCCAGTGGCCGCCCGGTGACTCGGCCCTGGTGCGCTGGTTCGGCGACACGCGTCCGGCGCTGGCGCCGGTGCCGCGGGCGAGTCTGGTGGAGGCCCGGCATTGACCCCAAGTGCGGCGGATACTCACGCCAAGGCGCCAAGCTCGCCAAGAAATACAATAGGGTAGAAAAATTAGCCTTGATCGTATCTCCGGCCACGCGCCCTTGCGGCAACCCGTCGCGGCCGGGGGGCCGCTCCTACGGCGTAGGAGCGGCCCCCCGGCCGCGACGGATCTCACCCCAGAGGTAGCCGGAATAATGAGTTAGGCCGGAAAAGTCACCAAATCAGCGGAGACCCGCCATGCATTACCCACTACTGCCGTTGCTTGCCGCCGGCGCCCTGTTGCTCGGCGGCTGCACTCCGGAACCGGCCCAAATCCTATATTGCGGGACCCCTAGCGTCACCGAGGGCGACAGCAGCTTCGACCTGACGCAGCGCTGCGGCCAACCCACCGCCGTGGAACAGGCGCAGGACCGCCCCATCGCCACCCCGGTCTATGACACGAACCTGGGCCACTATGTGATCCAGTCAATACCCCAGCCCTACGAGATCTGGGTCTACAACGACGGACCCGACCGACCGGTGGCGCGCATCAGCATCAAGAACGGCACCATCGCCAGGATCGAAGTGACCGGCGCCGGCAAATAGCTTCCCCTAGGAAGAGTATTTTGCCGCAAATGAACGCGAATAAGCGCAAATAGATCGGCTGGTTGGGATCGTCGCGGGCGTCACCCGGACGGCGAAGATGCAGTAAAGGCCAAGTATCTGATGATTTGCGTTCATTTGCGTTCATTTGCGGCTAAACTGCTTTTTCTGGGCTCACACGTTGAGATACTGCCGCACCAGGTCATCGCCCAATTCGCTCATGGCCCCGCGCGCCGCCAGCCGCCCCCGGTCCAGGATCACGAAGCCGTCGGCGACCCGGCGGGCAAAGGGCAGCTTCTGCTCCACCAGGATCACGGTGAGGCCGAACTCGGCGATCAGGCGGCGGATGATGCTGCCGATCTCATGGACGATGTTCGGCTGTATGCCCTCGGTCGGCTCATCCAGGATCAGCAGCTTGGGGTCGATCACCAGGGCCCGCCCGATGGCGAGTTGCTGCTGCTGACCGCCCGACAGGTCGCCGCCGCGCCGCCCCAGCATTTGTTTCAACACCGGGAATAGCTCGTAGATGAAGTCCGGGACCTGCCGCAGCCCGTCGTGCCGGGCGGGCAGCCCGATGCGCAGATTCTCCTCCACCGTCAGCAACGGAAAGATCTGCCGGCCCTGGGGCACATAGCCCAGGCCCAGGTCGGCGCGCCGTTCGGCGGGGAGGCGGGCCAGGTCCTGCCCCTGATACTGCATGGTACCGGAGCGCAGCGGCAGCAGGCCCATGATGCACTGCATCAGCGTGGTCTTGCCGACGCCGTTGCGGCCCATGACACAGGTGCATTGACCCGTCGGGACTTCGATATCCAGGTCCCAGAGGGTGTGGCTCTCGCCGTAGAACTGGTTCAATCCTTGGATAGTGAGCATGCAGGAGGCTCCGACGTTGAAGGCCAATTGTCACTGAGTACCTGCAACTGGTCCCAGGGGCAATCGGCGGGGAAGTGACCGTAATCGAAGGGCGTTTCCGCGACCGCCAGGTCGATCGCCTCCGGATAGGCATCCGCGATCATCCGTTCGACCTGGGGGCGCAGGCTCGGGTTTTCATTGAGGAGCTTGCCGATGGAGCGCCGCTGCACATTGATGGTCGCGCGCCAGGACTTGCGGTTCGGATAATCCGGCTGAAACTGCCATTTGAGCAGATGACCCAGGAGCACCGCCAGGCGACTCTCCAGGGCGCGGCGCTCGAGCTTACCCAAATCCTCGATCTCCTCGGCCAGATGGGTGATATCGAGTTGTGAAAAGGCACCGGCCCGCAGCAGGTGCGCCTGCTCGCGGGACCAGGCGGTCAGGTCGTGGTCGTAGTCGGCATTCATCGTCAGGGGGACCTCAAGAGACGCAGAGAAGCCTGTTGGCGGATGGCGATCAACTGGCCCTTCATCTCGCGGGCCTTGATCATGGTTACGGCCGCGACCCTGACCGGTTCCGAAATTTCTTGACAGGATTAACAAGATTTACAGGATTAAAAAATAACATCTTGTAAATCTTGTTAATCCTGTCTAAATGTCTTGGTTTCGCGCTCGCCGTGCGGTTCGGGACCACCCCTGTAAGACCTCATTCTTGCCGATGCTGGCCGCAACGACGATCAAGGCCATCTCGCGGAGGTCCTGCTTGATGTCCGAAATATCGGAGCCAATGGTGCGGAGCAGTTCCAGCACCAGGTTTTCAGTCTTTTCGGTCATCATGCACCATCCCCCGGGATCAAGCCTAAGCCGCCTTGACCTAAGTCTAGCCCAGGCGGGGCCGCGGGTCGATGCGGCCTTGGTCACGATTCCGGCGGCGCTCGGTCCGCACAGCGGACCCTACGGGCCCGTAGGGTCCGCTGTGCGGACCAGCGACCTCGCGGTGAGCCCGGCGGCCGGGACCATGACCAAGGCCGGTCGAGGCGACGCAACGGCAAATCCATCCCGGCCCGCCTGGGCCCGCCGAGGTGCTGCCGGGCGCCGGGCCTGGTCGATCGGGCGCAAGCGGTCGAACGGGAGGCGGCGACTGAGCTAGAATCCAGGGCCATGAGCAAGGAACAACGACAGATTGCACTGGAGCGGATCGCGGCCGAACGGGCGGCGCGAACCGGGCGGTTGGATATCAGCGGTCTGGGGCTTGAGCGTCTGCCGGATGATCTGTTCCAACTGGAGTGGCTGGAAGTGTTGGTGTTAGGCGGCAGCGGCTGGTGGTTCGAGCCGGATAAGCGCAACAGCCTCGCGGCGCTCCCGCCGCTTCTTCCCCGCCTCCCTCATTTGCGTGTCCTGGACTGCTCCTACACCGATCTTCCCGACCTCACCGCGCTGGCCGGACTCGCAGCGCTCCGATCGCTCGACTGCTCGCGCACCCAGGCCGCCGACCTCGGCGCGCTGGCCGGGCTCATGTCGCTCCAATCGCTCGACTGCTCGGGCACGCAAGTCGCCGACTTCGCCCCGCTGGCCGGGCTCAGGGCGCTCCAATCGCTCACCTGCGTGGGCACCCGGGTCGCCGACCTCGCCCCGCTGGCCGGGCTCGCGGCACTCCAATTGCTCGACTGCTCGTACACCCCGGTCGCCGATCTCGCCCCGCTGGCCGGGCTAAGGGCGCTCCAATCGCTCACCTGCTCGCGCACGCAGGTCGCCGACCTCGCCCCGCTGGCCGGGCTAAGGGCGCTCCAATCGCTCACCTGCTGGGGCACCCAGGTCGCCGACCTCGCCCCTCTGGCCGGGCTCTCGGCGCTCCAATCGCTCGAATGCTCGTTCACCCAGGTCGCTGACCTCACTCCGCTGGCCGGGCTCTCGGCGCTCCAATCGCTCAAGTGCTCGTTCACCCAGATCGCTGACCTCACTCCGCTGGCCGGGCTCACGGCGCTCCAAGCGCTCGACTGCGCGCAAACCCGGGGCGCCGACCTTGCCCCGCTGGCCGGGCTCACGGCGCTCCAATCGCTCAACTGCTCGGACACCCAGGTCGCCGACCTCGCCCCGCTGGCCGGACTCACGGCGCTCGAATCGCTCGACTGCTCGCACACCCAGGTCGCCGACCTCGCCCCGCTGACCGCACTCCCGGCACTCCGCAAACTCGATTGCTGGGGAGCGCCCGTTTCCGACCTGCCCGAGGCCCTGATTGAATCGGCCGCTTTGGAAGATCTGATCCTCAGCGCCGGCCCTGGCCTCGCCGCGATCCCGGCCGAGGTCCTATCCCAGGACCACAAGGACAACTGCCTCCCCCGCCTCCGCGCCCACCTCGCCGACCTGCGCACCGGCGCCCTGCCCCTGCGTGACCTGAAGGTCATCATCCTGGGCAACGGCCGTATCGGCAAGACCCAGATCTGTCGCCGGCTGCGCGGCGAGCCGTTCGAGCCGGACGCCGACTCGACCCACGGGATCAGCGTGACCTCGGTGGAGTTGGCGATGCCCGCGGGCCAGGAGCCGGCAACCCTGAACCTCTGGGACTTCGGCGGCCAGGACCTCTACCACGGGACCCATGCGCTCTTCATGCGCACCCGGGCGGTCTTCCTGCTGGTCTGGACGCCGGGCAGCGAGTGCGGCGAGCACGAGCACGGCGGCCAGGTGTTCAGGAATCGGCCGCTGCCCTACTGGCTGGAATACATCCGCCACCTGGGCGGTGAGGCGAGCCCGGTGGTCCTGGTCCAAAACCAATGCGACGGCGGCCGGGGCGAGCGGGCGAACCTGCCGGTGGACGCGGAGCAACTGCAACCGTTCGAGGAGGACGGCCGGCTCTTCACCCGGCTCGCCTACAGCGCCCGGGACGACAGCGGCCGGGCACGCCTGATGGACGCGCTGCAACAGGCGGTGACCGGGCTGCGGGAGGTGCAGGGTCGGCCGCTGATCGGGCGCAACCGGCTCGCGGTCTGGGACCAGTTGCGGGCCTGGCGCGACGCCGATGCGGCCTGTCCGGACGCCGCCGGGCGCCGACACCGGCTGCTGCCCTACCCTGACTTCGAGTCGCTGTGCCGGACCGCGGGTGTTCATAGCCCCGAGACCTTCGCCGAGGTCCTGCACAACGCGGGCATGGTCTTCTTTCGGCGCGGCCTCTTCGGCGACCAACTCGTGCTGGACCAGTCCTGGGCACTGAACGCGGTCTATGCGCTCTTCACCCGCGAGGGCGGGGTCCATCGCACCCTGCGCCGACTTGGCGGGCGCTTCACGCGGTTCGACCTCGACGACCTGCTGTGGCGCGGGCGCGGGCTCTCGGCGGCCGACCAGGAATCACTGCTCGAAATGATGGTGTCGAGCGGGGTCTGCTTCGTCCATCGCCGGACCAATGACGACGACGCGACCGAGTATGTCGCCCCGGACCTGCTCCCCGCCGGCCGATCGGCCCTGGCCGAGGAGATCGCGGCCCGCTGGGACCCGCTGCCCGGCGAGCCGTTGGCGGCGGCCTTCGCCTATCCCTTCCTGTCGCCGTCCATCGCCCGGGCGGTTCTATCAAACATCGGCCAGTTGGCCGGTGCCACCGCGCTCTACTGGCGCTACGGCCTCTGTCTCTATGACGCGACGAGCCGCGCGAGCGCCATCGTCGAGGAGCTACCGGACGCGCAAGGCTACGGCGGCCAGGTCCGCATCCAGACCCGGGGCGCCGGGGCCGAGACCCTGTTGCGCGGCCTGGTGGAGCGGATCGCAAAGTTGAACGAGCGTTCCGGATGGTCCAACCGTCTGCTGGAGGGCGAAATGCCGAGACCCCGCGATCCGATCCCGCCCACCATCGTGCCGGCCGCGCCCCCCGCCATCGCGCCCGCCGAGCCGGAGGTCTATGTCTCCTACGGCTGGGCACGGGAGCGCACGGACCCGCTAGTCGGGGCGCTCTGCGATTCCCTGGCCGGACAGGGCCTGCACATCCGCCGGGACACCACCGGGTTACAGCCGGGCGACCGGATCTCGCGGTTCATGGAGCGCCTGAGCGCGGGCCGCTGCGTGGTCGTGGTCTTGAGCGCCGCCTATCTGCGCTCCGAGTCCTGCATGACCGAGTTGTACCGGATCTACACCAATGCGCGTCAGCGGGAGGACGCGTTCCTGGGACACATCGTGCCCCTGGTGCAGGACGATGCGCGCATCGGCACCATTCGGGAGCGTGTCGAACACGCGGCCTACTGGAAGCAGGAGCATGACGGGCTCGCGGCACTGCTGCGCGAGCACGGCGCGGAGGTCCTGGGCGCAGCGGACTTTGCCCGCTTTAAGCTGATCGGCGACTTCTACCGCCAGGTGGGCGACATGCTGGCCCTGGCCAACGATGTCCTGCTCGCCCGCGACCGCCCGACCCTGTCGCGGGACGGGTTCGCCATGGTCAGGGGCTTGATCGAGCGGGCGCTGGCCTGAAGAGTGACGCCATACCAAGGTGCCAAGTTCGCCAAGGTTCTTGAGCGGCGCTCGGTCCGCACAGCGGACCCTACGGGCGCGGTGCGGGCAATGGCCCGAGCATTTCCATCGTGCGGTACCAGTACTGCGTTCCAGCTATTCCTGCGCCTGCTCAAGCCCCGAAGGGGCGTGATATACCAGCCCAGGGCAACGCCCTGGGATAGCGTTATTTATTCGGCCTAGCCCTGAAAGGGCGGGACATAAGGAAACACTGATTCACTCCCCCAAATAGACCTCCACCACCCGCGGGTCACGCTGGACCTCGTCCATGGACCCCTCGGCCAGCACCGACCCCTGGTGCAGCACCGTGACCCGCTTGGCGATGGAGCGCACGAAGTCCATGTCGTGCTCCACCACCACCACCGAGTGCTTGCCCTCCAGCGACAGCAGCAGTTCCGCGGTGCGGTCCATCTCCTGGTGGGTCATGCCGGCCACCGGCTCGTCGACCAGGAGCAGGAGCGGGTTCTGCATCAGCAACATGCCGATCTCCAGCCATTGCTTCTGGCCGTGGGAGAGTGCCCCGGCCGGACGCCGGGCCTGCTCCGTGAGACCGATGATGGTCAGGACCTCGTCGATGCGGTCGCGCTGCTCACCGGAGAGTCGGGCGGTGAAGGTGGGCCAGACGCGCTTGTCGCCGGCCATGGCCAGTTCCAGGTTCTCGGCCACCGCATGCTGCTCGAAGACCGTGGGCTTCTGGAACTTGCGGCCGATCCCGGCCTGGGCGATGCGCGGCTCATCGAGTTCCAGCAGATTGATACTCTGGCCGAAGAACACGAAGCCCTGATCCGGGCGCGTCTTGCCGGTGACGACATCCATCATGGTGGTCTTGCCCGCCCCATTGGGCCCGATGACACAGCGCAATTCACCGATATCGACATAGAAGGACAGGTCATTCAAGGCGCGGAAGCCGTCGAAGCTCACCGTCACCCCCTCCACATAGAGGAGGGTCTTATGGGAGATATCCAGGGTCTCGGCGAGCGTCTTGCCCGGATTGAGATACTGCCAGCGTTCAACCTGTCCGCCCATCAGCCGGCCCTCCCCGGGAGGCGCAGACCCGCGATACCGCGGGGCAGGAAGAGCGTGACCAGTACAAAGAGCGCGCCCAGGGCGAAGAGCCAGGCCTCCGGGAAGACCCCGGTGAAGACGGTCTTGCCATAGTTGACCAGGATGGCCCCCACCACCGCCCCATAGAGCGTGGCGCGCCCGCCCACGGCCACCCAGATCACCAGTTCGATGGAGTTGAGCGGCGAGAATTCACCGGGATTGATGATGCCGACCTGTGGGACATAGAGTGCGCCGGCCACCCCCGCCAGCATGGCGGAGAAGGCAAAGAGGGCGGCCTTGACCCGCTCCACCCGATAGCCGATGAAGCGGGTACGCGACTCGGCATCGCGGATCGCCACGGCCACCCGCCCCAGACGGGAATTGACGATGATGCGGGTCGCGAGATAGCCCAGTGCGAGCGCCGCCGCCGAGGCGATGAAGAGCCCCACGCGGGTGGCATCGCGCTGCAGGTCGAAGCCCAGCAGGTCCTTGAAGTCGGTGAGCCCATTATTACCGCCGAAGCCCATCTCATTGCGGAAGAAGGCGAGCATCAGGGCATAGGTCAGCGCCTGGGTGATGATGGAGAGATAGACCCCGGTCACGCGGGAGCGAAAGGCCGCCCAGCCGAACAGATAGGCCAGCACCCCGGGGACCAGCACCGCCATCAGCGCGGCGAACCAGAAGAGATCGAAGCCGTGCCAGAACCAGGGCAATTCCTGCCAATTCAGAAAGACCATGAAGTCCGGCAGGTCCGGGTTGCCGTAGACCCCGCGGTCGCCCACCTGGCGCATCAGATACATCCCCATCGCATAGCCGCCGAGCGCGAAAAAGGCCCCGTGCCCCAGGCTCAGGATACCGAGATAGCCCCACACCAGGTCCACGGCCACGGCCAGCAGGGCATAGGTCAGATACTTGCCGAGCAGGGTCACCGTAAAGGTGGAGACATGCCAGGCACTCGTCTGCGGCACTGCCAGGTTCAAGACCGGCACCAGCACGGTCACCACCAGCAGCACCGTCAGCATGAGCTGACCGCCGGTATCGCCCGTCAATGCGCGTGCTATCCTCATGCTGGCGTGACCGACTTGGCGGAAGGAAGAATTTTAGCCGCAAATGAACGCGAATGAACGCAAATAAGAGGAATGGCGCGGGACATTGAGCGGGTTGCGCAGACTGAGCGGGCTGGGCGGGACGGGGTATTCACCCGGTCCCGAACGTTTACGATTTCACCGCAACCCAGGGTCGGCGGTCCCGGTGACGGCAGCAAAACGTTCCGGACGGGGCGAATGCCCCGTCCGGCCGCGCCTATTGGCCACATTCCCGGGCGGGACGGGGTATTCACCCCGTCCCGCGCGTTTACGATTTCACCGCAACCCAGGGTCCGCAGTCCCGGTGACGGCAGCAAAACGTTCCGGACGGGGCGAATGCCCGGTCCGGCCGCGCTTATCGGCCACATTCCCGGACGGGACGGGGTATTCACCCCGTCCCGAGCGTTTACGATTTCACCGCAACCCAGGGTCCGCGGTCCCGGTAACGGCAGCAGAACGGTCCGGACGGGGCGAATGCCCGGTCCGGCAGCGCGAACGGCCGTCTGCCATTTGCGTTCATTTGCGTTCATTTGCGGACAAACCGTCTTTGCGTTCATTTGCGGACAAATAATCTTCGCTTTCATCGCCTCACCCCTCCGCCGCCCGGCCACGCTGGGGAAACAGACCGCGCGGGCGCTTCTGGATGAAGAGAATGATAAAGACCAGCACCAGGATCTTGGCCAATACCGCCCCCGCCCAGGGTTCCATGAGCTTATTGGCCACCCCCAGCACGGTGCCGCCGATCAGGGTCCCCCACAGGTTCCCGACCCCGCCGAACACCACCACCATGAAGGAGTCGATGATGTAGGCCTGCCCCATGTTGGGTCCCACGTTGGTGAGTTGGGACAGGGCCACACCGGCAACCCCCGCGACCCCGGCCCCGAGCCCGAAGGTCAGTGCATCGACGCGCTGCGAGCGCACCCCCATGGCCCGGGCCATGGCGCGGTTCTGCGCCACGGCGCGCACCTGCAGCCCGAGCGCCGTGCGCTTGAGGATCAGCAGCAGGGCGAGGAAAACCGCGCCGGCGAAGGCCAGGATATAGAGCCGGTTGTAGGTCAGGGCGAGCCCCGGGTTGACCTGCAGTGAGCCGCTCATCCAGGACGGGTTCTCCACCGTCACGTTCTGGGCCGAGATGACGGTGCGCACCAATTGTTGCAGTATCAGGCTGATGCCGAAGGTGGCCAGCAGGGTCTCCAGTGGGCGCCCGTACAGGAAGCGGATGACGGTGCGCTCAATGGCGATGCCGAAGAGCCCGGCGACGACAAAGGCCGCGGGGATGGCCACGAACAGCGAGTAATCGAGCAGTCCGGGCATCGCCTGCTGCACCAGGTAGGTGGTATAGGCCCCGAGCATCATCAACTCGCCATGGGCCATATTGATGACCCCCATGACCCCGAAGGTGATGGCCAGCCCGATGGCCGCCAGGACCAGGACAGAGCCCAGGCTGAGCCCGAAGAAGAGGGTCTCGGCACGGGCGTTCCAGGCTACCCGCGCATCGATCTCATCGAGACACTGCTGCGCCGCGGCCCGCACCGCCGGGTCCGGTTCGGACGCAAGCATGGCCGCCAGGGCGTTGCGCGCCTCGGGGTAGAGGCTGCCGTTCAGGGTGGTGATGGCCGCGAGCCGTTCCTCGGCCGTCCCGACCCGTAGCGCCGCCACCGCCAGGGCCAGGTCCAGGGTCGCACGCACCCGCGCGTCCTGCTCCTGCCCCAGGCGCGCCCGCAAGGTCGCGACCGCCTCCGGGCTCGGGTCCTGCATCACCGCGCGGGCGGAGCGCAGGCGCACGGCCGGGTCCGGACTGCCGAGGCTTAGCGCGGCGATAGCGCCGCGCAGCGTGGTGCGCAGTGCATTGGTCACGGTGATCTTCTTGACCGCGGACCGGTCTGCCTCACCCAGGTCCGCCCCGGTGATGGGATGGGTGAGGCGCAGGCTGGTGCCGACCGGGCTCGCCAGCACCACCGCGGGGTCACCCTCGCGCGTGTAGAGGTCGCCCGCAAGCAGCCCTTCGAGGATCGGCAGGGCGCGGGCGTCACCGGCGGCGACGAGCGCGGCGACCGCCTGCTGTCTGACCGGGAGTGCCCGGTCGCCCAGCCCCGGCAGGGCGTCCTCCAGGGGATCGGCCAGCGTCGCACCCGACCACAGCAGCGCCGCCGACAGCAGCCACAGGGCAGCGAGTATGGGCAGGGCGCAACGCAGCGGCGATTCGTGACTTAGCATGGAGTGACCTATGGCCCTGGAACAGACAGTGACCTATATCTCTCACGGAGACACAGAGAAGAAATAGTTAAGTAATGAGTCAGGTCGTTGTCGTTGTCGTTGTCGTAATCGAGGTTATCGTAGCATCCCGGATTCTCTCGCACCCCAAAGTACATCGCTTCTCCGATTACGATTACGATTACGACAACGACAACGACAACGACAACGATTATGTTTAACTTGTTCTTGGCTCGTTACTTAACAAAGCTCCTTTCTCCGTGTCTTTGTGTCTCCGTGAGAGAATTTCTTTCTCGTGGTATGAGCGCGACGATGGGCGGGCCGCTGCGCAGCCCCGCCCCGGCAGAGCCCTATTTCGCCGCCTGGGCACCCAGACACTTCTTGGTCTTGGTGTTGTAGTTGCCGCACTTGACGGGCGCGGTCCAGTCCGCCTCCAGGTCCTTGGAACCGGGCAGGAAATCGGACCAGGCGTCGCCGGGGACGGTGCCCGCGGTCTGCCAGACCACGGCGAACTGGCCGTCGTCCTGGATCTCACCGATCAGCACCGGCTTGGTGATATGGTGGTTGGGCAGCATCCTGGCGATCCCGCCGGTCAGGTTCGGGGTCTCCAGACCGATGATGGCGGC
This sequence comes from Candidatus Thiodictyon syntrophicum, assembly GCF_002813775.1. NCBI lineage: Bacteria > Pseudomonadati > Pseudomonadota > Gammaproteobacteria > Chromatiales > Chromatiaceae > Thiodictyon > Candidatus Thiodictyon syntrophicum. Next base: position 1,854,021 of record NZ_CP020370.1, on the reverse strand, counting down.
CGCGACCTTATTGGTGTCGGTACTGCCGGCCTTCTCCACCGCCTTCACCCACAGGTCGAAGCCGATCTTGGTCGCCTCCATGGGGTCATTGGTGACGCGCTTGGGGTTCTTGATGAAGTCGTGCCACTTGGTGATGAAGGCGGCATTCTCCGGGGCCTCCACACTCATGAAATAGTTCCAGGCGGCGAGGTGCCCGACCAGTGGCTTGGTATCGATGCCGGAGAGTTCCTCCTCGCCCACCGAGAAGGCGACGACCGGGATGGTCTCGGCGGAGACGCCCTGATTACCCAATTCCTTGTAGAAGGGCACATTGGCGTCGCCGTTGATGGTGGAGACCACGGCGGTCTTCTTGCCGGTGGCACCGAACTTCTTGATGTCGGCGACGATCGACTGCCAGTCGGAGTGGCCGAAGGGGGTGTAGTTGATCATGATGTCCTCCTTGGCCACCCCCTTTTGCTTGAGATAGGCCTCGAGGATCTTGTTGGTGGTGCGCGGGTAGACATAGTCAGTGCCGGCCAGGACCCAGCGCTGCACCCCCAACTCGTTCATCAGATAATCCACCGCCGGGATCGCCTGCTGGTTGGGCGCGGCACCGGTGTAGAACACGTTCTTGGACGATTCCTCGCCCTCGTATTGCACCGGGTAGAAGAGGAGCCCATTGAGCTCCTCGAAGACCGGCAGGACGGACTTGCGTGAAACCGAGGTCCAGCAGCCGAACACCACGGCCACCTTGTCCTTCGCCAATAGTTCGCGCGCCTTTTCGGCGAACAAGGGCCAGTTCGAGGCCGGGTCGACCACCACCGCCTCCAACTGCCGGCCGAGCAGGCCGCCCTTCTTGTTTTGCGCGTCGACCAGCATCAGCACGGTGTCCTTGAGCGTGGTTTCACTGATGGCCATGGTGCCCGAGAGTGAGTGCAGCACCCCGACCTTGATAGGGTCGTCCGCCGCTACCGGCGCCATGGCCGCCGTGAGCCCCAAGGCCAGGCCCGCCCCCAGTACCAGCCGCTTGATCATGTCGCGTTTGCGCATCGATGTAACTCCCCGAGATGTGGCGATGAAGGAAAAAGATGGAGGAAGAAAGGGCGTGGTCCGCGGCTGGGCGCGGCCAGCCGGCAGGCAGCGTCAGGGGCGGGGGCTCCGGTGGCGTTCACCCCAAAAAGAGTATTTGGCCGCAAATGAACGCAAATAAGCGCAAATAAACCTACTGGTTAGCATCGTCGCGAGCGTCACCCGGACGATGAACATGCAGGAAAGGCCAAGTCTCTGATTATTTGCGTCAATTTGCGTTCATTTGCGGCTCAACTGGTTTTTTCTGGTTCACCAGAGACGCACTAGCGCCCGCGCCGAGGTTACGACGCAAGTAACGGGCCAGCGTCTGGGGGTGCGTTTCCGGCGCAAATGATCGGGGAGCGCGAGCGCTATCGCTCTATCTTGGTGCATTTGCCCAAGCCTCACGCCCGGAAATGGGCCGATGCGGGGCAGTGGCAGGCATCCGACGCGACCCCGTGGCGCCTTGGCGTCGGCTATCGCCGGATTTTTGGTGCATAGGGTCTGGCGCGGCGCCCAAGGTTGGGCTATCGTCGCCCCGTTCCACCACCACAACGAAACGAGGAGACATCCGATGAAGAAGACCCTGATCGCCTGCGCCGTCGTCGGCTGCGCCGCGCTGCTGAGCGGCGTTGCCCTGGCCGCCGACACTGGCACCCCGGACGAGGCCAAGGCCCTGTCCCAGAAGGCCCAGACCACCGTCGACACGCTAGGCAAGGATAAGGCCTTCGCCGCCTTCTCCACGGCGGAGTTCAAGCCGAAAGACCTCTATGTTTTCTGCATGGACATGGACGGGAAGATGCTCTCCCACCCGCTCAAGCCGGAACTGGTCGGCAAGAATCTGCTCGACTTCAAAAAGTACGGCGACGAGTTGTTCAAGAACATGATCGCGAAGGTCAAGACCTCCAAGGAGGGCTGGGTGGACTACAAGTGGCCCTACCCGGGCACGGAAGAGATCAAGGCCAAGACCAGCTACGTGATGGCCAACAAGGACGGCTTCTTCTGCGGGGTCGGCGCCTACAAATAGCGCCCTTCGCAGCCCCGACCTCGTGTCGGGGCGGGACGATGACGGCGCCGCGGACGCGCCGCTATGCCGCGGGGGCGGGACGCCCCCACTCCTCGGTCGGGAGTGTCGTCGCCACCGACCCAACCCATCCACGCTGCGCCCACCCAACCGACACGCCAGCGGCGGTGTCAACCAGCACCCACTCACCGGCGGCGCCCCGTTGCGCCGCGGCGGCAGTGTCCTCTCGCCCCGCTGAGCACACATCAAGTGACCCCGCCTCAGGACTTTTTGTGTAAGCCCCCACTAATTCCCCACGGGTATCCCTTCTCCGCCCTCGCTGTCCGGCGGTTTCGGGGGGGTTTCCACCCGGTAGATGGCCTGGGTTTCGGCGACCTTGAGGATCGTTTCCCGGCCACGGGAATCGGTATCGCGGTAGCGATCCACCAGGTGGCGCTCGTCCTGGGACAGGGGGTCCTTGTCGTCCAGGCACAGCAGATAGGTGGCCGTCACGGTGCCCAGGGCAACCGCCAACTCCTGGGCCTCTTCGAGTCCCATGCGGCGGATGCCCTGTTCATAGTTACTGATGCGTGACTTGGACAAGGAGCCGGTACGGCCCGACAGGTCGGAAAGGCTTAGGCCCTGCGCTTGGCGTGCAGCGCGCAGGCGTTGGCCGATTCTCTTCGTTAGGTCCATGGATGATGGGTTACACAATCGGGTGCTGTTCGTGGCCCACGAGCGGGTCGTGAGGCCCCAGAGCGGCAGGTCGGGCAAGCCACCACGCCTTGGCGGCTCGGCAGTCCATTGCACGCAGACTTCAATGAGTTCCTGCCCCATCCAGCGCTCACGGGTGCGGCCCTAAAGGATAAACAAGCAGGTTCGTCAATTGGTACACGATTATACCTGCCAGCCCGGGCCGGGGCCGCCGCCGCCGCCCTTGAGTCCAGCCGCTTTTGTGTATCGAAACAGGCCCGGCAGCCGCCGACCGCCGAGGTGCAGCCGACCGACGGGCATTGATGCCCCCTGAACGGTCCGCTCGAACACGTCAGGAACAGGTGTTTTCCCTGGCCCCAGTCATGGCAAAATCCACGCACCCGCGTGGACCGGACCGGCCCCAGGCAGACCCCAGGGGCAACCATGACCCAAAACCCGATCGTCTTTACCTTTTTCCTGGTCTTCACCGGCGCCGCGATCCTGGCCACCGCCGCCCTGGCCGCGCGCCAGTCGCTCCTGGTCGCCTATATCGGGCTCGGCATGCTGTTCGGTCCCTGGGGGCTGGCCCTGGTGGGCGACGCCACCCTGGTCTCCCAGTCGGCCGAGGTGGGCATCATGTTCCTGCTGTTCCTGCTGGGGCTCGATCTCACCCCGCAGGACCTGGCCCGCAGCCTGCGCCGCACCACGCTGGTGACCGTAGGCAGCGCGGTGCTGCTCCTGATCATCGGGGGGGGGATCGGACTGCTGGCCGGTTTCACGCCGGTCGAGGCCCTGATCGTCGGTGCCGCCATGGGCTTCTCCAGCACCATCATCGGACTCAAACTGCTCCCGACCACCGCACTCCACCATCAGCGCATCGGCGAGATCATCATCAGCATCCTGCTGTTGCAGGACCTGTTCGCGATCGCCCTGCTCCTGTTGCTCAAGGGCTTGGCCGCGGGCGCCACCCCCTGGCTGCAGATCGCCTTGCTGGTGCTCACGCTCCCCGGGCTGGTGGTCTTCGCGGGGCTTGCCGCGCGTTTCGTCCTGATCCCGCTCATCCGCCGCTACGACCGCTTTCGCGAATACATCTTCCTGATCGCCATCGGCTGGTGCCTGGGGATGGCAGAGTTGGCGGGGTTGCTGGGGCTCTCCCCTGAAATCGGGGCCTTCATCGCCGGGGTCGCGATGGCGTCGAGCCCCATCGCGCTCTACATCGCCGAGAGCCTGCGACCGTTGCGGGACTTTTTCCTGGTGCTCTTTTTCTTCGGGGTGGGGGCGCAATTCAACCTGGGGATGGCGGCTGACGTCTTGACCCCCGCCCTGTTGCTGGCCGCCGCCGCGCTGACGCTCAAGCCGGCGATCTTCCGCCTGCTCCTGGTCCACACCGGCGAGCCCCCGGCGCGGGCCTGGGAAATCGGGTTCCGGTTGGGACAACTGAGCGAATTCTCGCTCCTCATCGCCGGCCTGGCCCTGACCACCGGCGCCTTGGGCGAGCGGGCCGCCTACAGCCTCCAGTTCGCCACCGTCCTGACCTTCCTCGCTTCGTCTTATCTGGTGGTCCTGCGCTTTCCGACCCCCATCGCCATCTCCGACGCCCTGCGGCGGGATTGACCCTGGAAGAAAATTTAGCCGCAAATGAACGCGAATTGACGCAAATAATCAGAGACTTGGCTTTTGCTGCACGTTCACCGCCCAGACGCCCGCGACGATGCTGACCACCAGATTTATTTGCGTTTTTTTGCGTTCATTTGCGGCCAAATACTCTTCTTGGGTCTACTGATGGTCGACCGCTCACCCCAGCATCGCGTCATCCCAACGGGGCTCTTCGCCCACCTGCTCCGGCACCGCCTCCACGACGCGGTCGGCGAAGGCGCGGTCCAGGATCTTGACGAAGCACTTGGTCTGAGGTGAGAGGAACTTGCCGCGCCGCTGCACGATGCCGTAGCTGCGCTTGGGGAAATACTGATCCAACGGTACCCGGGCCAGATTCTCCTCGCCGGTCAGGCACACGTCGGTGACGATGGAGATGCCCAGCCCCAACTCCACATACTTCTTGATGACCTCCCAGCCGCCCGCCTCCAGGGTCACCCGGTAGGCCAGATTGTGCTGTTTGAACACGAGATCCACCATCCGCCAGGTACTCAAGTGCCGGGGCGGCAGGATCATCTCGAAGGGTGCGATCTCCGCCAGGGTGACGGACTCCCGCCCGGCCAAGGGGTGGTCCTTCGGGGTGATCAGGGTCGGGCGGTAGGTGACGAAGGGGCGGTAGTTGATGTCGTCGGGGACCTCCATCAGGGAGCCCACGGCCAGATCCGCCTCGTCCGCGCGCAACATGGCAAGCCCGTCGCGGCCGGTCACGTTATGCAGCTTCAGTTCGATGCCGGGATACTGCTGGACAAAGCTGCGCACCGGCTCCGGCAGGATATAGAGGATCGTCGACTCACCGGCGGCGATATTGAGCGCGCCCTGATCGACCCGCCCGCACTGGACGGCGAAGGCGTCGTGGAGCCGGTCCATGCCCTCCACCAGGGGGGCGGCCATCTCGAAGAGGAGCTGACCCTCGGGTGTGAGACGGATCTTGGGGCCGCGCCGCTCGAAGAGCACCGTGTCGAACTCCCGCTCCAGGGCCTGGATCTGGAGTGACACGGTCGGCTGGCTGAGGAAGATCTTGTCGGCGGCGGCACTGACGCTGCCGGTGCGCGCCGCATGGCAAAAGGCCCGCAATTGCTTCAATCGATTCTGTTTGTAGTGGATCTGGGATCCAGAGGCCATGGTCGGTCACGCTCGGTCCGTAGTAAAGGACCCGATACTAGCCCATAGCATCCATTGAGAAAAGCAATACGTTAAGATTCCGCTTCGACAGGCCCGCACGGGCCTCACCCAACCCTGACGCCCGGCGTGCGGGCTGCCTGCCCGCCCCCGGCTCAGGACCCGTTGAGTGAGTTGAGGATGTTGCGCGCCGTGCGGCGCTGGGATTCGTCGCCCTCCTCCAACACCTCGTAGAGCACCTGCCGGGCGGCGAAGTGGTTCTCCAGTTCGCGCAGCCGGTTGGCCCGCCGGATCTTTTCCTCGACCCGATCGAGCGGGGCCGGCGCGGATGTTGGCGCGGACGCCGGCCGGTTGGCCGCGTGTTCGGCATCGGCGCGGTCCAACTCGGACTCCATCTCCTCGTCGGTCAGCGGACGCCAGTCCGGGGGGGGGCCGGGATCATCGGGCTCCAGCTCGTCCCCCATCACGGACGGGAAGGACGGCTGACTACCGCCGCCTGGCCGCCCGGGCGGCGGTGCGGGGGGCGGGAGCGGACCGGGACCCGCGGCCTGGGCCGCCTCCGCGGCCTCCCGGGCGGCCCGGTCACGGACCAGGATGCGGGAGAAGAAGACCCCCAGCTCGAACAGTAGCCACATCGGGATCGCGAGCATGGTCTGGGAGAAGACATCGGGCGGCGTCAGCACCATGCCGACCACAAAGGCCCCGACGATGATATACGGGCGCTTGGCGGCCAGGGCATCGGGGGTCGTGACCCCGATGGCAACCAGGAGGATGGTCGCGACCGGGACCTCGAAGGCCACACCGAAGGCAAAGAACAGGGCGAGCACGAAGTCCAGGTAGGCCGTGATGTCCGTCATCATCGCCACACCTTCCGGGGTCGTCGCGGCCATGAAGCCGAAGATGAGCGGAAACACCAGATAGTAGGCGAACAGCATACCCAGGTAGAAGAGCACCACGCTGGAGGCCAGGAGTGGGATCGCCAGGCGCTTTTCGTGGCGGTAGAGCCCCGGCGCGACGAAGGCCCAGAGCTGATAGAGCAGCCAGGGCATGGCCAGGAACACGGCCGCCATCAGCGCCAGCCTGAAGGGTGCGAGGAAGGGCGAGATCACCTGGGTGGCGATCATGTGGCCGCCCTGCGGGAGCTTGGCGATCAGCGGGGCGGCGACATAGGTATAGAGGCTGTTGGCGAAGGGGAAGGTCACCACCAAGGCCACGCCGATCCCGACCAGCATCCAGATCAGCCGATCGCGCAGTTCGACCAGGTGGGAGAGAAAGGGCTGTTCGGCGCCCGGGTCATCGGGTTCGGTGGACGGGGCCATGAGGAGATCTCGGGGGGCAATCCGCGCGTCCGCGGGGACCGGAATGGGTCCGCGAAAAACGCGAAAAACGCGAACCGGCTGGTTCGCGGGTCAGGCGCCTTCGGGGGCCGGATTAGGATTTCGTGGCGATTCGCTCGGGCGGCTCGGACAGGTGTCGCCCCGGTTCGGCGTCCGCATCGGGGCGGGAGGCAGCGGGCGGCGGCACCACCGGCTCCTCCAGGATGCGCTGCAGCGGGTTGCCCTGCGCCTGCTTTTTCAGGATGTCCTGAAGTTCCTGGGCCTTGAACTCACGGTCGATCTCATCCTTGACCGTGGCCAGGGTGCGGCGCGCCCGCCCCAGCCAGAGTCCGGCCAGACGCGCCACCCTGGGCAGGTCCTTGGGGCCGATCACCACCAGGGCGACCACCCCGACCACCATCAGTTCCCAAAAGCCGATATCGAACATCGCGAGGCCCTATGAACGCCTGTTCAAGATGCGGATCGCAACGGGATCAGGAGTTCGGCCAATCGGAGCGCGGGTCCCCGGCCGCGGGCGTCGCCCCGACCTTGGACCGCGCGGCCGTCGGCGCCGGATCGGCCACGCGCCGCGGCGCGGACTCATCGATCTGCTTGGGCTCCTCGCCCTTCTCACCGGACCCCATGGCGCTGCGAAAGCCCTTGACCGCATCGCCCAAGTCCTGGCCGATGTTCTTCAGCTTCTTGGTGCCGAACACCAGCAGCACGACCACCAACAGGATCAACAGGTGCCAGACATGCAAACCACCAAGGCCCATGGTCTTCTCCGCCACCGCTCGCAAGCGGTCTGAATTCAGGTTGATTTGGCCGACGGACCGGGCACCGCCCGCGCCGCCGCAGATCCTCAATCATACTCCAATCACCCCGGTTCAGGTACGCGCAGGGGGCCGCCCGCCCCCCCTCGGCGCGCGCTGATTGCGGGCCTGCCGACCCCGGACAGCACGCCTATCTACTTATTTTATCATGCCGTCTTGGCAAGACAGCCGCGCTCGGCGCGTCGCTTGGGGATTGCAAGTTACGATTCCTTCACGGCCCCCTGCTCGCCGCGCGCCGCCTTCTCCGCAATACCCGAGAGGCCGTAGCGCCGATCCAGTTCCGCCAACACCCGCGCTGGGCGCAGGCCTTGGTGCGCCAGCAGCACCAGGGTGTGAAACCATAGGTCCGCCACCTCGTAGACAATCTTGTCCGCCTCCCCGTCCTTGGCCGCCATGACCGTCTCGGTCGCCTCCTCCCCGATCTTTTTCAGGATCGCGTCCAGCCCCTTGGCATAGAGCCGGGCGACATAGGAAGACTCCGGGTCCGCCTGCTTGCGGGTTTCCAGGACGTCGGCCAGGCGTTCGAGTATGTCGGTCATGTTTCCGGTCGCGAGTAGGCAGTGGGGCGTGCGGCTAGTCTAACCTGACGCAGAGGCGTGCTGAAACCCGACCCCCGCGGTTGCGTCCCGGATCAGGCTTGGCTACGGTTTCAGAAGAGGGCGGAGAGGTCGCAGACCACCGGACCGGCAAGGGGCAGCGGCACGGCCGCGAGGTCGGCGGCTTTGCTGACCTGCGCATAGCCGCTCGCGCCCGGTTCCCGGTAGATGCTGAGCGCACTGCCGCCCAGATCGACCAGCCAGACCTCGGGGATACCGGCCCGGGCGTAGCGCGGGATCTTCACCTCGCGATCGTAGCGCAGGCTGCTGTCGGCGACCTCGATCAGCAGCAACACCTCGTCCGGGCCGGGATGACCGCTGCGGTAGTAGTCCGAGCGGGGGCGCAGCAGGGCGATGTCGGGTAGGGGTTCGGAATGGTCGTCGAGCCAAACCGGGTCTTGGACGGCCAGGACCGCGGCGCTCCCGACGGCCTCTTTCAGGAGGTTGGCAAGGAGCTTGACGGTCCCGGCATGGGGGTGGCCGATCGGCGGCATCTCGATAATCTCCCCATCGATCAACTCGGTACGCAACTCCGGCCCGAGGATGCCGGTCTCGCCCATGCGATGGTAGTCGGCCACGCTGAGGCGGTGGACACGGGCTAGCGATTGGGCGGTGGCACTCATCGGTGGTAAATGGCGTCCGGGTCCTTGAGCACCGGGGCGATCTCGACCCAGTTGCCGACGCCGTCCAGTTCCCGGAAAAAGCAGTGGTGGCGACCCGTGTGGCAAGCGATGCCGCCCCTCTGCTCCACCTCCATCAGCACCACGTCGGCGTCGCAATCGATGCGTAGGGCCCGCACCACCTGCTGATGGCCGGACTCCTCGCCCTTGTGCCAGAGCTTGCGGCGCGAGCGCGACCAGTAGACGGCATGGCCGGTCTCCCGCGTCAGGGCGAGCGCCTCGCGGTTCATCCAGGCCATCATCAGGATGGTGCCGGTGCCGGTCTCTTGGGCGATGGCCGGCACCAGGCCGTCCGCGTCCCACTTGATGGTGTCGAGCCAGGTGTCGCTCATGGGTCTTGCTCCTCAGGAAGGGGTGGCGGCCAGGTCATCGGCGAGACGCTGCCCGGCGGCGAAGTCGAGCGTGCCCTCGTAGATGGCGCGGCCGGTGATGGCGCCGGTGATGCCCGGCCGGTCGGGCACCCGCGCGGCCTGGGCCAGGGCGCGGATGTCCGCCAGGTCGGTGATGCCGCCGGAGGCGATGATCGGGAGCGCGACCGCCGCGGCGAGCGCCCGGGTCGCCGCGATGTTGGGACCGGTCATCATGCCGTCACGGCCGATGTCGGTGTACACGATGGCCGCGACGCCGTCGCCCTCGAAGCGTTTGGAGAGTTCCTCGACCCGGTGTTCGGTGACCTCGGCCCAACCGCGGATGGCGACCTGTCCGTCCTTGGCGTCCAGCCCGACGATGAGGTGGCCGGGGAAGGCGCGGCAGGCTCGGGCGACGAAGGCGGGCTCGGTCACGGCCTGGGTGCCGATGATGCAGAAGCTCACCCCGGCCGCGAGATAGGCGGCGATGGTCGCCTCGTCACGGATGCCGCCGCCGACCTGCAGCGGCAGGTCCGGATAGCGGGCGGCGATGGCGCGGATGGCCGCGCCGTTGACCGGCTCACCGGCGAAGGCGCCGTTGAGATCCACCAGGTGCAGTCGCCGGGCGCCCTGCCCCACCCAGCGCCCGGCCATCTCCACCGGGTCGTCGGAAAACACGGTCTCGTCCTCCATGCGCCCTTGGCGCAAGCGTACACAGCGGCCGTCCTTGAGATCGATGGCGGGAATCAGGAGCACAGGCAAGCTACCTCAGAATGATGGCCAAAGGCCGGTCGCGGGGCGCGCGTCAGGGCGCTATTTAACCACAGGGACGGGGCCTCGCCCTACAGGCCGTGTGGGCCCGACGCGACGGGCCCGGCGCCCGAACGTTACCCATGCCTCTCTGAAGAAGAACGAATCTCACGCAAAGACGCAAAGACGCAAAGGGAAGAAGAACTCAACAACCTCTCGAAAAACTGGAGCATACCAATGAGGCACCCAGCGCGATCACCCCGGTGAGGCGCAACCGACCCAGACCAGGGCCAGATCATCGCCGCGCCCCTAATCCCAATTGGATCATTCTTCTTTGCGTCTTTGCGTCTTTGCGTGACATCTCTTTGAAGTTGAGGGCGAGGGACTGGTCTAGGCTTGTCACTTCGCCAGCCCCGCGGCCACGTCCCGAAACGCCATCAGGGCGGCCTCCAGGTGCTCGATGATCTCCTGCTGCAGGATCTGCGGGGGCGGCAGGTCATCCAGATTGTCCAGCGCGTCATCCTTGAGCCAGAAGAGGTCCAGGCTCGCCTTGTCGCGGGCGACCAGCTCGGCATAGGGGTAATACTTGAAGCGCTCAGTCTCCTTGCGCTCAAAACGATTCTCGGGGTTATAGCAGGTGATGAAATCGCGCAGATCGTCGAACTTCAGCGGCCGGGTCTTGAGCGTGAAGTGCCGGTTGGTGCGCAGGTCATAGATCCACAGGCCCTGGGTATGGACCTGCCCGTCCTTCAGGCGATTGTCGAAGAACAGCACATTGGCCTTCACCCCGTTGGCATAAAAGATCCCGGTCGGCAAGCGCAGCAGCGTATGGACCTCGCAGGTCTCCAACAGCTTGCGGCGGATGCGCTCACCCGCGCCCCCCTCGAACAGGACATTGTCGGGCAGCACCACGGCCGCCTTGCCGCTGGCCTTGAGGATGGTAACAATGTGTTGGAGAAAATTGAGCTGCTTGTTCGAGGTGGTCTCCCAGAAGTCCTGACGCTCATAGGTCAGTGCGTCGCGGTCCTCCTCACCCTCCGCATTGGTGATGGTCATGCTGCTCTTCTTGCCGAAGGGCGGATTGGCCAGCACATAGTCATACCGCCAACCGGGATCGCCGACCAGTGCGTCGGCACGGTCGACCATCGGTTCATCGTCCAAATCGCCGATACTGTGCAAGAACAGATTCATCAGACAGAGGCGGCGCGCGCTCGCCACTATCTCATTCCCGGAGAAGGTCTTGCGGCTCAGAAACTCCTTTTGGCGCCGGTCCAGCGTCTGCCCCGGGCGGGTGAGCCAGGCATAGGCACCGAGAAAGAAGCCGCCGGTGCCGCAGGCGGGGTCGGCGATGGTCCGCATGGGCTCGGGGCGGACGCACTCCACCATCGCCTGGATCAGCGGACGCGGCGTGAAATACTGACCGGCGCCGCTCTTGGTATCCTCCGCATTCTTCTGCAGCAGGCCCTCGTACAGATCGCCCTTGGTGTCCGCATCCAGGCTGATCCAGTCCTCCGCGTCGATCAGTTGCACCAGCCGCGAGAGCTTGGCCGGGTCCTGGATCTTGTTCTGTGCCTTGAAGAAAATCGCCCCGAGCATCCCGGTCCCCTGGCCCAGCCGGTGCAGCAGGGCCAGATAATGCGCCTCCAGCGGCTCGCCGGTCTTCGACCTCAGGCTCGCCCAGTCATAGCCCCGGGGGATATGGGTATCACGGCCATAGGGCTCCTGGGCATACTCGTGCGCCAGCTTCAGGAACAGCAGATAGGTGAGTTGCTCCAGGTAGTCGCCATAGCCGACGCCGTCGTCGCGCAGGGTGTGGCAGAAGTTCCAGATCTTCTGGATCAGGGTCGATGCATTCATTCCAATATCCGCAGTTGTCGCAGTGCCAGCCTCAGCTCGCTATCCAGCGCCGCAAAGGCGTCAAGCTGCCGCAGTCGTTGTAGGGAGACTTGTTCGCCCAGTGCATTCAGCATGGGTGAGACGCCACGCCGCTTACGCAGTCCCGAGGGATGAGTCGCCTTGAATGCGGCGGCCAGCGTTGCCTTGGGATCGGCTGCCGCCTCCGCTGAGCCTGGCGACGGCGGCAAGCCCATTTCGTCATCAGTCAATGTGGTGCCAAAGACCTGGCGTAGCGCCTCGCCATCGACAATCGCCCAAGCCTCTGTCTCACGGACTGGAACCACGGCGACCCCCACCCCTTCATTGGCGAAAGCCTGCCGCAGCCTATCGATAGCGGGTTGCGCTTGCTGGTTGCGCACACGCACCGGGTCTCCCGCACCGTCCGCATGAATAAAGAGAACCCCCCAATGACCGCGCCCCCCTTGCGCTGCCTCAAAAATACGCTGCTCGCGCGGTGCATCATTCGCTGACTCAGGGTGATTCAAACTCAGACATTCACTGATCTCGACCGGCTGCGGCGCATCACCCAGGCAAATCGCTTCGCAAAGTCGCTCCAACACCGGACAGAGAAAGCTGTAGTCAGTAGGTCCTTCGGCATAAAGGGCGAGACTCAGATAATGCATGCTCAGCCCTCCGTGCTCACGGTTTCCAGCACGCGCTTGACTTCAAGATCCGAGACGAAACCCTGCGGCACATCGTCGTCACCAAAAAGCGACGTTTGAACCTTGAAACGGACCGGGCGCAAACGGGTTCTGCGGCGCTGCTCGTGCTTCTGCGGATCGGTGACAGTGGCGGTATCGGCGAACAGGATCGATCGGTGTTCCGACATCAACTCCTTATTGATCAATGCGGACAGTACGACCGGTGAGTGGCTGTTAAGCAATAATTGGCTCAAGGGTGTCGATACGTCATCGTCGCCAAACCCCTGTGGATCAGTCACCATGTCCCGGAGACGTTGAATCAACTGCTTGATTCGGGCCGGGTGAACACCGTTTTCCGGCTCCTCGAAACAGATCAACCCCCGGTGTCGCGGATCGTGCAGGAGTGTCAGCAGCGTCAGCACCCGCAGGGTGCCGTCCGAAATAACCCTTGAACTGAACGGCAAACCATCGCGCATCGTAAGTTCGATGCGGTATTCGCGGCTCGCCTCATGCAATTGCGCATCAAGCTTCGTGATCCCTGGAATCAGGTTGTTCAGTTCAGCCGCAATATCACTGAGAACGCCGACGGGGCGGATTTTTGTTGCCGTCTCAGCCTTGAGTTGCGCCAAGACCGCGGCCAGGTTCGAGCCGTCCGCCGTCAATACATCGGGCGCCGTTGCCGGCACCGGCTTACGTAGCAAGGCAGGATCGAGTTGCAGCAGACGCCAGTACCGCATTTCCTCTCGCAATGCGAACAGGTGCGGAAACTCCGCATTCGTAATGCTGTAGAGCACCGTCGCTTCCGCCGCACTGGCCGGGCGGTTGCGGCCCTGCTTTCCGTCCTGATGAACGCTGAAGGTGAGTCCTTCCGGCAAGCCTTCGGTCGTCAACCAGGGCTTCTGGCGTACATACTTGAGAAATGCACCCCGAAACGCCTTGGAGGGCCGCATGGAGTCTGCCCATTTGTCATCCTTGCGCATGATCGGGAGCGCCGCCTCATGCGCGACCTGAACACGCTCGATCCCGGGCTTGATCGTTCGACGCTCCAACGTGACCTCATAGCGCAAACGGGTGTGGCTGAGCTTTACCTCGCTTCCCCAGGGGTCGCGCACCACAGGATCAACCAGGACTTCTGCCGCCAGGCGAATCTGGCTGGAACGTCCGCCGGCCGTCTGGCGAAAAAGTTCCAACGGCTCGCCGCGCATATCCTTGACCGCCTCCGCCACGTCACGGGTAGCCAGATTTGCCAGCAGTTGAATGACGTCGAACAGATTGCTCTTACCTGCGGCGTTATTGCCGACGATCACCGTCAGGGGGGCAAGATCGATGACAAGATCCTCGAATGACTTGAAGCCATCGACTTCCAGGCGCGTCAACATATCAATATCCTCTGAAAACCGCCGAATGACTGCTGGCCGCTGGCGGCACCGCAGGCGGGGCCTCGATCATCATTCCCGCCGGCGGCGCTGGGTCCGCACAGCGGACCCTACGGGCGCGGCGCTTGACCGTAGGGTCCGCTGTGCGGACCAACGTCCTCGCGGTCGGCTCAGCGGCCGGAATCATGGCCAGGGCCGGCGGCGACCATAGCTCGCGGCACCCATCGTGTACCAGCGCCATGCCACACCATATCCTTGACGCGCTCCAATGCCAACAGGACCCCATCAGTTTGTGCCACCGGCTGCGGCACTTTCCTTTGCTGCGTTCATGACAGCGCCCGGGTCTTGCGCCCGCGCTTGCCGCTGCCGGTGCCCGCGGCGGCCCGCTCGGCGCGGATGCGCTCCAGCAGCACGGCGGCGGGTTCGTCGTTGGGGTCTTGCGGGACCAGTTGGCCGGAGAAGGCGGCTTTGAGGATGTTTTGGCGTTGGGCGGCGGATTTCTTGAGCGCCAGAAGCACGGCAACCTCCTGTGCTCCTATTTCACCCTCTGCGGCAGCAAGCCACTCGAGGATCTTTCGTTGCTCGTCCACGGGAGGAAGGGGTAAAGCTATGAACGAGAAGCGACCAAGGCTAACCTTCTTTTGTGCGACTCCTTGGGTGATCGGCCCAATTTGCTGCCGCCCAATGTAAGAATTGATAATTGCGGAAAGAAACGCAGGTTCCATAAGTCCCGGCCAACATCTTACCTTGATGCAATCGGCTGTAATGATTGCTGGCGACTGACCAATCGGGTAGACATCGGAATCACCGGGCGGCTCACCCATCTTTGTCACAAGAACATCCCCGCCTTCAATCCCATGGGCTTTAAGCTCTTCGGCTTTCTCTGCTGTTACGTATCTGGTAGTTGCGCCGCCGTATTTCCGTGATCGAATATTGCGAACAAAGACCAGCGGCACTCCGGCATCACGATAGTCCGATACTTTCAAATTGCTACCAAATGGTCCAATAGCAAGCGCATACGATTCGTCAGACGCAACTTGCTCAACGCTAGCCCAGGCCCACTGCGCCGGCAAGTCGGGCAGACTCGCAATTCTTGGCTGTACGGGTTGGGAGTATTTCAGTCGCCAGTCGTTAGGCGGCGCCTTGCGTTGATCTTTGAACTTGGCGAGTTGCTTGATCTCCCAGCGGGCACGGCGTTCAGTGAGGACGCGCTCGAGCAACTGGGCGCCGGTCTCTTTCGGCTCGTCTGGTTGCTGACTTTGGACTTCGCGCCATGGCGCAGTCAGCGTGCCGCCCACTGCCGCTTTAAGCAGGGACTGTCGGTATAGCGACAGCTTCTTCTGCGCGACATTCAACTCTGCGATGCCGGCGTCGAGGTCGGGGAGTAACTCTTCGAGCTTTTCCAGGATGCGGGCTTGCTCCGCAACCGGCGGGACAGGAATGGCGGCAGATGACAGCCAAGTGGTGGCTACACGCATTTGACCAGCACTGCCCGTCATGTTCTGCCGCGCCAACTTGCGGAAGTTCGTCTGCGACAAGAAGTAGGCAAGCCAGGCAGGGTGCGCCGCAGGGGTTGCTCTCAGAACATGAAACTCGGTCGATCCGAAGGCGATGTGATACGGCAACGGCGGCACCACGGCGAGTTTCCCGTTCTCCATGCAGGGCGTAATCTTGGCGAACAAGACATCATTGGCGAGAAAGGATGTGTAGCCCTTTTGCACCTCAGCCAATGGGCGAGTAGCTGAGACATCGATCCCGCCGAATTCCTGGGTCACTGCACTCATCGGAATGAAATGGACCGGGAGTAGCGTGGCAGCCGGCACGATACAAAACGAACGTGGATCTATTTCCGCGATAGAAGCCAAGGGGGTAAGAACCCACGAATCCGGCAGCGGCACAGAAGCGTTTTGCTCGCCAACTGGTGATTCATCGTATCCGTCAGAACTGCTGGGTGCGCCCTTGGTCATGGTTCGGGGCGCTCGTCTCGTTCCCACGCTCCAGCGTGGGAATGCAGTCCGGCCGCTCCAGCGGCCCGAGGCGCTACGCGACGCTGGAGCGTCTGCACTTGCTCCCCTGCTGCCGCGTGGGAGCCAGATCGCACACTGAAGCCATTCACGCCACCAACTCCCGATTCATCTCATCCATCAACCCATCCAATGCCGGCCCAAACACCCCCCACACCTTCTGCAACCCACCCTTATCCGCAAACTCCGCATAATCGAAGTCCCCCCGCCCGATACTGCAACTCGCCGCGATATGCTCCTTCATCAGCCGCAGCCAGTCGGTCTGCTCCGGGGTGAAGGCGGTCGCCCGCTGGGCATTGTGGCGAAAGATCCATTCCTGAAAGCGCTTGTCGACCTGCTCCCGAAACGGGCGCAGTTCGCTGTCCAGCCCGATGGCGAAGCGCACCAGGGCGATCAGGTCGGTCAACTGGCGCCGCGCGTCCGCGCCCTTGACCTGGGAGGTCTTGACGCGCGCATAAGCACTCCAGAGACGCTCGGTGGTCAGCATCAGGGGCGGGCGGCCGAGTCGGTCGTGCAGTTCCTCGATCATCTCGAAGGTGAGTGCGCGCCGCTGGTAGGGCTGCTGGTAGAAGAAGGCGAGCGCGGCAATCTCGTCCTTGTGTTGGGCGATATAGTCGGCAAAGCCCTGGATGGCCTTGCGCGCCTGGGCTTCGGCCTGCTCCCCGTAGCCGGCGAAGGTGACCTGATCGAGGTTGATGTGGTCGATCAGTTGTTCATGCTCGCGGCGGGCGGACTCGATCGCCTCGCGCAGTTCAGGGCGGTCGAAGGGGGTACAGGCGGCGGCGACACGCGCGGCGCGGGCGGCGGCGATCTCACCGGCGGTGAGGGTGTCTTCGGACCTGGTGATACCGCGGGCCTCGGCCGTGGCGAGCGCGTCCTCGATGATCCGGTCCGGGTTCAGGGCCGCGATGAGCCCCTTGCCCAGGTCGGCCACGGACACCCCGCCCGAGACTGTCTCTACCCGCGCCCGCGCCTTGTCGTCCAACTGCTTGGCCAGGCGTACCAGGCGGTTGGCGAGGCTCAGCAAGGTATCGTCGTCACGGTGCCCGATGGCGACCCCTTGCAGCAGGTCCTTGAGCGGGATGCCGGGCTTGCGCTCCAGCGGCCGGCTGTCGGTCTTGAGCGAGCGCTCCACGCCCACCGCGTCGATCAGTACGAAGCGGGTCTTGGCGCTGTCGGCGCTGTTGCTGACGCGCTTGAGACCATCGCAATCGAGGCTGCGCACGCCGCGCCCCTTCATCTGTTCGTAGTAGCCGCGCGAGCGCACGTCGCGCATGAAGAGCAGGATCTCCAGGGGCTTCACGTCGGTGCCGGTGGCGATCATATCGACCGTGACGGCGATCCGTGGGTAATGATCGTTGCGAAAGCTCGCAAGCGTACTGTCCGGATCGTCCTCGGCCTTGTAGGTCACCTTCTTGCAGAAGGCGTTGCCCTGGGCATAGACCTCGCGCAGACATTGGATGATGTCGTCGGCATGGCTGTCGGTCTTGGCGAAGATCAGGGTCTTGGGCGTCTCCTTTCGGTTGGGGAAGATCTGCGTCTCCACCGCGGTCTTCATGGCCTCGATGACCCGGCGGATCTGGCTTGGGTTGACGACTGAGCGGTCCAGTTCCTTGCCCGTATAGGCCTGGTCCTCCTCGGTTTGGGCCCAGCGCCGCTTGCGGGTCTGGCGCTCGCGGTGGTCCACCCATTCTTTCGCCTTCAACTCGGCGCCCTTTTTGGTCACCTCGGTCTCGATCTCATAAACATCGTAGCCGACGTTCACGCCGTCGGCAACCGACTGTTCATAGGTGTACTCGGCGACGATGTTCTCGTTGAAGAAACCGAAGGTGCGCTTGTCCGGGGTGG
This sequence comes from Candidatus Thiodictyon syntrophicum, assembly GCF_002813775.1. Taxonomy (NCBI): domain Bacteria; kingdom Pseudomonadati; phylum Pseudomonadota; class Gammaproteobacteria; order Chromatiales; family Chromatiaceae; genus Thiodictyon; species Candidatus Thiodictyon syntrophicum. The sequence goes on along the minus strand of NZ_CP020370.1, from coordinate 1,836,199 downwards.
CGGTCAGGCCGATGAGAAAGGCGTCGAAATAGTCGAGCACCTGCTTCCAGACGTTGTAGATGGAGCGATGGCACTCATCGATGATGATGAAGTCGAAGGTCTCGATCGGGACGGCCGCGTTGTAGCGGACCCGCTTGGCCTGCTGCGGCATCTGCTGCAGCTCGTTGAGTGAGATATCCTCGGCCGAGGCGTCGAGCGGTTCGCCCGACAGCACCGAGTACAGACGCTGGATGGTGCTGATGACCACCTGCGCCTGGGGATCGATGGTGCTGCTGCTCAGGCGCTGGACGTTGTAAAGCTCGGTGAACTTGCGCGCGTCATCCGGCGGGGTATAGGCCATGAACTCCTGATGCGCCTGGGTTCCCAGGTTGCGCGTATCGACCAGGAACAGGATGCGCCGGGCGCGGGCGAACTTGAGCAGGCGGTAGACGGCGGTAATGGCGGTGAAGGTCTTGCCCGAGCCGGTCGCCATGTGGGCCAGGGCGCGGGGGCGGTTGTGGGCGAGCGAGCGCTCGAGCCCGCCGACGGCGGCGACCTGGCACTCGCGCAAGCGGGCGGTCGGCAGGGCCGGCAGGGTGCTTGCCAACCGGCGGCGCAACGTGTCGGGCGCGGCGAGCCAGTGCGCCAGTTGCTCGGGCCGGAAGAAGTGGAAGACCTCGCGCGAGCGCGGCGCCGGGTCGCGGGCGTCGGTGAAACGGATGATGGCCCCGGTGCTCTCGAACAGGAAGGGCAAGGGGGTCATCAGGCCGCGCCACTTGAGGGGCGCGGTGGCGTAGCGCAGGGTCTGGTCTTCGGCGACGGTGATGTTCTCGCCGGACTCGGCGCGCTTGGCCTCGATGATGCCGACCGGCGCGCGGTCGATGAAGAGCACATAGTCCGCGGGGCCGGTCGCGGTCGGATACTCGCGCACGGCCACGCCGCGGGCGGCACCCAGATCGATGTCCTGGTAGTCCTGAATCACCCAGCCGGCCTCGATCAGGCGCTGTTCGATGTCCTGGCGTGCCTTGGCTTCCGGGGTCATAGGTCTCTCCTGTCACCAACGTAGCAGAGCGACGCCGCCGGATCGCCAGGGTCAGGACGGGCCGAACTGGGCCCACCGCGCCTCGACACCTTGGTCAGGGCGGTCTCTGGCCGGGCGCGGCCGGTTGAGTCGGCCTCGGCGGCGGATCGGCAAGAGGGCAAGTCTACCAGATGGTCACACCCTGATCCGCGTGCCGCCTGGGCCAGGGTGCGATCAGAACTGATGTGGTGACTGAGATCCCGGGTCCGTTGTCGTTGTCGTAATCGAAAAATCCGACCACGATTACGACAACGACAACGACGCCCGGTGATGCGGCAGCGTCGTCCGCGGCCCCGTCGGCCCCCCGCCAGCTAGTGTACGGACCCGGAAAACGGACCCGGGTCCGTCCCGGAGATATGCCCGCGCCCGCTTTTGCAGTAGCATCGCCCCCGGTGCGCACCGGCCCGCGGGGCCGGCGACGGTCCCCGCCGCGCGCACCATGTGAGAGCCGTTCAACCCCTCGCCTTGGGAGACTCCCGGTGCCAAAGCTCAACACCCTGCGCCTTACCCTGACTGCCGTTTGTGCCGGTATGCTGTCCGTGCTCAGCCCCGTCCAGGCCGAGGAGACGGTGCACCTGTACAACTGGAACGACTATTTCGCGCCGAACACCCTGCAGGAGTTCCAGAAGCAGACCGGCATCCGCCCGGTCTTGGACCTCTATGACACCAATGATGTCCTGGAGGCCAAGTTGTTCGCCGGCAAGAGCGGCTATGACGTGGTCTTCCCCACCTCGCGGCCCTTCGGCGCCCGCCAGATCCAGGCCGGGCTCTACCAGCCCCTGGACAAGGCGAAGCTCACCGGTCTGGACAAAATGGACCCGGCGGTGATGGCGAGCCTCAAGGAACTGGACCCGGACAACGCCCATCTGGTGCCCTATCTGCTGGGCACCACGGGGCTCGGCATCAACACGGCGAAGGTCAAGGAGGCGCTGGGCGAGGGCGCCGCCACCGATACCTGGGCCATCCTCTTCGACCCGGCGCAGGCCGCGAAGCTCAAGGGCTGCGGTATCAGCATGTTGGACGACGCGACCGAGGCCTTCGCCGCGGCCCTGGCCTACCTGGGCAAGGACCCCAACAGCCGCTCCGAGGCGGACCTGGCGGCGGCGGAGAAGCTGCTCAAGGAGGCGCGCAAGAACATCCGCTACTTCCACTCGTCGCAATATATCGGCGACCTGGCGAACGGCGACCTCTGTGTCGCCCACGGCTACTCCGGCGACATCCTCCAGGCCAGGAGCCGTGCGGCCGAGGCCAACAAGGGCGTGACGGTCGGCTTCAACATCCCCAAGGAGGGCGCCGTGCTCGCGACCGACGTGATGGCCATCCCCAAGGACGCCCCCAATCCGGCCGCCGCCAATGCCTTTATCGCCTTCATCCTGCAACCGGCCGTGATCGCCGAGATCACCGACAATGTGAAATATGCCAATGCCAATACCGCGGCGACCCCTTTGGTCACCGAGAGTGTGCGCACCGACCCCGGCATCTATCCCGCGGCGGCGGTCAAGGAGAAGCTGATCGTGCTCAAGACCCCCAAAGACAAGGAGCAGCGCAATCTCAATCGCCTGTGGACCCGTATCAAGACCGGCCGCTGAGCGCAAGGAACCAGGAAGCAGCATGACCAACCCCGCGGAACGGCGCCGACTGGAGCCCTGGCAGGACCCCAAGGCGGCGCCCTATGTGCGTATCGACCACGTCACCAAGCAGTTCGATGACGTCTACGCGGTCGATGATGTGTCGCTGGACATCTTCCAGGGCGAGTTCTTCTCGCTCCTGGGGAGTTCCGGATGCGGCAAGTCCACCTTGCTGCGCATGCTCGCGGGGTTGGAGCGCCCCACCAAGGGGCGCATCTGGATCGATGGGACGGATGTCACCGACATCCCGGCCTATTCCCGCCCGGTCAATATGATGTTCCAGTCCTACGCCCTGTTCCCCCACATGACGGTGGAGCAGAACGTGGAATTCGGCCTCAAACAGGACCAGATGCCGCGCAAGGAACGCGCGGAGCGGGTGGGTGAGATGCTCGCCCTCTTGCAGATCTCGGAGCTGCGCAAGCGCAAACCGGACCAACTCTCCGGCGGTCAGCGCCAGCGCGCCGCCTTGGCGCGCACGCTCGCCAAACACCCCAAGCTGCTGTTGCTCGACGAACCGCTGGGGGCGCTCGACAAGCGCCTGCGCGAGAGTGCCCAATTCGAGCTGGTCAACCTCCAGGAGCGCCTCGGTATCACCTTCGTGACCGTGACCCACGATCAGGAAGAGGCGATGACCATGTCCACCCGCATCGCCGTGATGAACGCCGGCCAGATCCTGCAGGTGGATACCCCGACGACGATCTATGAATACCCCGAGTACCGCTTCGTCGCCGACTTCATCGGCCTGGTGAATCTGTTCGACGGCCGGGTGGCGGAGACGCAGGACGACCAGGTGCTGGTGGAGACCACGCTGGGGCGGCGGCTGCACATGCGCTGCTCGCACCCGCACGCCGTCGGCACCCCGGTCACGGTGGCGATCCGCCCCGAGAAGCTCCGGATCTGTCAGAATTACCATGAGAACGGGGTCAATCAGGTCAAGGGGATCGTCGAGGACATCGCCTACCTGGGCGACGTGTCGATCTACCGGGTGCGGGTCAGCCCCGAACTGCTGGTCGAGATGACCCTGACCAACATCGCGCCCCGCACCGAGCAGGCCCTGACCTGGGGGCAAGAGGTGGCGATGGAATGGTCACCGACCAGCGGCGTGGTCCTGACGGAATAGGCGATAACCATGAAGGCACTCCTCGCCAAGCTCCACCTGCGCGACCGGCACCTGTCGCGCGTCCTGAATATCGGCACTCCCTATCTGTGGCTGGGGCTCTTCTTCCTGCTGCCCTTCGCCATCGTCCTGCATATCAGCCTGGCGGAGACCGCGCTGGCCCAGCCGCCCTATACCAGCCTGTGGCAATGGGTGGACGATGGGATCCTGCAGGTCCGGCTGAATCTGCCGAACTTCATCACCGTCTTCACTGACGAGCTGTACCTGGCGGCCTTCCTCAATTCGCTCTGGGTGGCACTGGTCTGCACCGTCTTATGCCTGCTGATCGGCTACCCCATGGCCTATGCCATCGCCACCGCACCGGAGCGACACCGCATCGTTCTGTTGATGCTGATCATCCTGCCGTTCTGGACCTCCTTCCTGATCCGGGTCTATGCCTGGATCGGCATCCTGGGGCCCAGCGGGCTGCTCAACAACTTTCTGATTTGGCTCGGGCTCATCGATACCCCGCTGACCATTCTGCATACCCAGACCGCGATCTATATCGGGGTGGTCTATTCCTATCTGCCGTTCATGATCCTGCCGCTGTATGCCAACCTGACCCGGCTCGACTTCAGCCTGCTGGAGGCGGCGGCGGACCTGGGGTGCCGCCCGTTCAAGGCCTTCCTCAAGGTCACGCTGCCGTTGTCGCTGCCCGGCATCGTCGCCGGTTCCATGCTGGTCTTCATCCCGGTCGTGGGTGAGTTCGTGATCCCCGACCTGCTGGGCGGCCCCGACAGCCTCATGATCGGCAAGGTGCTCTGGACCGAGTTCTTCAGCAATAAGGATTGGCCGCTCGCCGCGGCGCTTGCCATCTGTCTGCTTGGGCTGCTGGTGGTGCCCTTCGTGCTGATGCAGCGCCTGGAAAGCCGGATCGGGGGGGACGAACTATGAACCGCGGACGCTGGAAGCTCTATGCCTTCTTGGGCCTCGGCTTCGCCTTTCTGTATGTGCCGATCCTGCTGCTCATCATCTATTCGTTCAACGAATCGCGGCTGGTCACCGTGTGGTCGGGATTCTCGACCAAGTGGTACGGGGAACTGATGCAGAACCGGCAACTGCTCGACGCCGCCTGGCTCAGCGTGCGGATCGCCGCCACCAACGCCTGCTTTGCGGTCGTCTTCGGCACCTTGGCGGCCAACGCCTTGGTGCGCCACGGCAAATTCCGCGGGCGGGCCGGGTTTCAACTGCTGCTGACGGCGCCGCTCGTCATGCCCGAGGTCATCACCGGACTGTCGCTGCTGCTGCTCTTCGTGACCATGGAGGAGACCATCGGCTGGCCCGACGGGCGCGGCTTCACCACCATCACCATCGCCCACATCACCTTCAGCATGGCCTATGTGGCCGTCGTGGTGCGCTCACGCCTGTCGCAAATGGACCGCTCACTGGAAGAGGCGGCCATGGACCTGGGCGCCCGCCCGCTGCGGGTCTATATGAGCATTACGCTGCCCCTGATCGCCCCGGCCCTGCTGTCCGGCTGGCTGCTCGCCTTCACGCTGTCACTGGATGATCTCGTGATTTCCAGCTTCGTCGCCGGCCCCGGCGCCACCACGCTGCCCATGGTGGTCTATTCCAGCGTGCGCATGGGGGTTTCGCCGCAGATCAATGCCCTGGCATCGATCGTCGTGCTGATCGTCTCCGCGGCGGTCCTGATCGCCGGATTCTCCATGCGGCAAAGGCCGGCGGCCAAGGACTGAGGGGCCAGGTCATGGTTCGTTTCCACGCGCCGCGTCACTGCCCTTAAGTTAAGGCGTACTCGCCGACCGCGTCGCCTCTGCCTGGAGTCCAAGGCTTCAGCCTTGGCACGCTCCAAGGCTGAAGCCTTGGACTCCAGTTGGTTAGCGCGCGCCATAACCCGAGATTTCGGTACCATCAGTCGGGTTACGCTGTGCCAACCCGACCTACGCCGATTAATTTGACAGTCTCAGGAGCGTGGGAACGAGACGACACCAAGACGATACGGCTGACGCGACCGACGGGGCCGCGCTGAGGATCGCCGCAGGAACCGCGGCGGCGCGGGAGAAACAAGTGAAAAAAGGGGGGAGTTGGTGGCGATGCCAGGATTCGAACCGGGGACATCCACATTATGAGTGTGGCGCTCTAACCAACTGAGCTACATCGCCAAGAAATTAGTGCAGCTGCGCAGGATCGCGCGCTGACTAGCGCAACAACCTGATTTTAATAACAGAGCTATGGCATCAGGAATGCATCGCTCAAACCAGCTTTCGGCTACTTAAGCCAAGATAGCCAAGAGCCCAGCATTCTAGCGGCACCGGCACCGGTCGTCAACCTCGACAGCCTGAACGGGCACGCCCTGGTGGCGCACCAAATCATTCCAGTCGTTCGCCATGGAGCCCACCGTCGAGCACAATCCGTCAAAACGGGGGCTGGGTCAGGGCGGTGAAGGTGTTGCTCGTGCGGGAGCTACCCTACTAGACCCGACCGAACCTGCTAAACCAGCCTTGCCACCTTGAGCAACACGCCGATGATGATGCTCGTTTGCAATATCCCGGCGCCAATGACCCAGCGCGTCAGTTCGGCTTTGCTTTCGGCAATATCGCGCTTCAATTCCAGTCGCAGGACCTCGATGGAGTGCTGGAGGTGGTTCTCATGTTGAGCAACTTCAGCCTTGGTTGCCGGGTCCGCTTCGCACTGGGCCGCCTTGAAGGCCTCGGCGATGGCCTCCGCCTGGTTCTCCGGAATGCCGGAATCCTTGATGGTGCGGATAAACTTGTGGGTGTCGAATGGGATGGCGGTCATGCTGAACGGTCTAGACGTTGAAGCGGAAGTGGATGATATCGCCGTCCTTCACCACATACTCCTTGCCCTCGGAACGCAGTTTGCCGGCCTCCTTTGCCCCCTGCTCACCCTTGCAGGCAACGAAGTCGGCGTAGGCGATGACCTCGGCACGGATGAAGCCGCGCTCGAAGTCGGAGTGGATGACCCCGGCCGCCTGGGGCGCCCGCGAGCGGGCGGGAATGGTCCAGGCGCGGACCTCCTTGGGCCCGGCGGTGAAATAGGTCTCCAGCCCCAGCAGTTCGTAGCCGGCCCGCACCACCCGGTTCAGGCCCGGCTCGTCCAGCCCCAGTTCGGCCAGGAACTCGCCGCGCTCCTCATCGGGCAGTTCCACGATCTCGGCCTCGATGGCGGCGCACACCGGGACCACCAGGGCGCCCTCCGCGCGCGCGTGCTCGCGCACGGCGTCCAGCAGGGGGTTGGCGGTGAAGCCGTCCTCGGCGACGTTGGCGATGTACATGGCGGGCTTGTTGGTCAGCAGGAAGAGGTCGCGCAGTTCGGCGCGCTCCTCGTCGCTGAGATCCAGGGTGCGCACCGGCCGCGCCTGGTCGAGCTGCACGCGCACCCGCTCCAGCAGGTCGCGGCGCACCGCGGCCTTCTTGTCCCCGACCTTGGCGGCGCGGCCGGCACGGTCCAGGGCCTTCTCCACCGATTCGAGGTCCGCCAGGGCCAGTTCGGTGTCGATGATCTCGATGTCGCGCAGGGGGTCGACGCCGCCGGAGACGTGGATCACGTCGTCGTTCTCGAAGCAGCGCACGACATGCGCGATGGCGTCGGTCTCGCGGATGTTGGCGAGGAACTTGTTGCCCAGTCCCTCACCCTTGGAGGCGCCGGCCACCAGTCCGGCAATGTCCACGAACTGCATGGTCGTCGGGAGAATGGCCTGGGGCTTGGCGATGGCGGCGATGACGTCGAGCCGCGGGTCGGGCAGCAGGACGACCCCCACGTTGGGGTCGATGGTGCAGAAGGGGTAGTTCGCGGCCGCGATGGCGGCCCTGGTCAGGGCATTGAACAGCGTGGACTTGCCCACGTTGGGCAGACCTACGATCCCGCATTTGAATCCCATGGTGAGGTCCCGGACGGCAAAACCGTTAATCTTAGTCCGCAAATGAACACAAATAAACGCAAATAAATCACTTATCGCGAGAAACCCGCGGCAACCCACGCGAGGAGATCAAGCCGACGCTGGCAGAATCGGACTATTTGCGTTCATTTGCGTTCATTTGCGGACAAAATCTGTGCCCCGCGGCTCAACCGTCCTTGCTGCCCCGCGCGTAGACATCCTCGAAGCGGACGATGTCGTCCTCGCCCAGGTAGCTGCCGGACTGGACCTCGATGATCTCCAGCGGGATGGTCCCCGGGTTCTCCAGCCGGTGGGCACTGCCGACCGGGATGTAGGTCGACTGGTTCTCGGTGATCAGGAAGGACTTGTCGTCACAGGTCACGCGGGCGGTGCCGGAGACCACGACCCAGTGCTCGGCCCGATGGTGGTGCATCTGCAGCGACAGGGACTCACCGGGCTTCACGGACAGGCGTTTGACCTGATAGCGTCCGCCATGCCCGATGGACTCATAGGCGCCCCAGGGGCGATGCACCCGCTGGTGGTGGCGGAACTCGTGGCGCCCCGCGTGTTCCAGGAATTGCGTGACGACCTTGACGTCCTGGGCGCGGTCCTTTTTCACCACCAGCACCGCGTCCGGGGTCTCGACCACGATCAGGTCATCCACCCCCACCACGGCCACCATCCGATGGCGGGCGATCAGCAGGTTGTTGTTGGCGTCATGGACGAAGGCGTCGCCGTCGAGCACGTTGCCGGCGGCGTCCTGGGCCCGGACCTCCCACAGGGCGGACCAGGCACCCACGTCGGACCAGCCGGCGTCCAGGGGGATGACGATGGTCGCCGGCGCCTCGCGGCGGGCCTCGCCGGCGATGTGCTCCATCACCGCATAGTCGATCGAGTCGCTGGGGCAGGCGGCGAAGGCGGCGGCATCGAGGCCGAAGAACTGCCCGGCCTCGCGCCCAGCCGTAAAGGCGTGGGTCGCGGCCTGGGCGATGTCGGGGCGCAGGCGCTCGATCAGGCTCAGCCACAGGGACGCCTTGAGGACAAAGATGCCGCTGTTCCACAGGTACCGGCCATCGGCGAGATAGCCCTGGGCCGTCTCCAGATCGGGCTTCTCGACGAAGGCGCTGAGTCGGTAGGCGTGACCGGCCAGGCCCTCGAGCGGACTCTCACCCCGGGCCTCGCCGACATAGGGCTCGCCTTGCCGGATGTACCCGTAGCCCACCTCGGGCTTGCTGGGGACTATCCCAAAGGTCACCACCGCGCCCTGCTCGGCCAGGGTGACGCCGTCGGCGACGGCGGCGCGAAAGGCCGGTTCGTCGCGGATCATATGGTCCGCCGGCATGACCAGCAGGACCGGGTCCAGGCCGCCCCGGAGTGCCGCCAGGGCCGCGACAGTGAGCGCCGGGGCAGTGTTGCGGCCCTTGGGCTCCAGGATGATGGCGCCCGGGTGGCGCCCCAGGACGCGGAACTGCTCGGCGACCAGAAACCGGTGGGCCTCGTTGCACACCACCAGCGGCTCGAGCAGGCCGATGGCATGGCGTGGGTGCTCCTGGTCCAGTCCGTCCAGACGCCGGACCGTCTCCTGGAGCATGGTGTGCTCGCTGGTCAGGGGCAGGAATTGCTTCGGATAGGCCTCCCGCGACAGGGGCCACAGGCGGGTGCCGGAACCGCCGGAGAGGATGACGGGTTGCAGGAGCATGGTCGCGATCTTCCTGGGCGGGTGCCCGCGGGACTGGGCCGCTGATTACAGCAACCGCGACCGCGCCGCGTCAACCTCTGGTAGGATCTTAGCCCCGTGAGGATAATTGCCGCTTGCGCGCGCCGCCGGGGTGATCGGCCGCTTCCGAAAACCGGCCAACCGCCGCGGCGGCAGGCCCCGCCAGGCCGCCCGGCCACACCCGCCGGCCCACCCGACCCGTCACACAAGAGGTACCCGCACCGATGGACTTATCCCCAGGCGATCAACCCCCGTCCATCCCCGGGATCGACAGCGCTGAACTCTTGGAGCGCGTCGGCGAAGACCTGGACCTGTTCTGGGAGGTCCTAAGCGAGTTCAGCGACTCCTACCGCGACACCCCGACCCAGCTCGCCGCGGCCCTGGACCAGGACCCCGCCGCCGCCCGGCAGTTGGCCCACACCCTAAAAGGGGTCCTGGGTAACCTGGCGGCCACCGAACTGTTCGTGGCCTGCGCCGCGCTGCACGAGGCGATCCGCGAGAACCACCCGGAACGTTACCCGGCTCTGCTCGCGACCCTGACCCAGGGGATCCCGGCCCTGTGCGATGCCATCGCCGGGGCCCGCACGGCCACGGCGCCGGACGCGCCCGACCCCGCGGCCGGCGTGGATCAAGGCTGGCTGGAGGAACGCTACGCGGCGCTGCGGCTCGCCCTGGAGGGACACCGCGCGCGCGACTGCAAGACCCTGGCCGAGGAGTTGGCCGCCGCTGGCCTCCCCGCCGCGGACCGCCCCTTCTTCGATGAACTGCATGGCCTGATCCGCACCTATCGCTTCAAGGAGGCCCAGACCCTGCTCGAACACTACCTTGCTCAAAAGACAGCTTGATGCTTGACCCCAGACCCAAGGTCCTGGTGGTCGAAGACAACAGGACCAACGTCGGCATCCTCGTGGGCCTGCTCAACGAGGCGCGCGCCCGCGCCCTGCCCCTGGCAGCCATGATGCTCGACATCGATCACTTCAAGCGCGTCAATGACCAGTACGGTCACGCCCGCGGCGACGAGGTCCTGAGACGGGTAGCGGACGCCCTGCGCGACCAGACCGACGGCCGCGACCTGTGCGCGCGGGTCGGCGGCGAGGAATTCGCCCTGTTGCTCGCCGTGGCCGACGACAGCCAGGCCGCGGCGCGGGCGGAGCGCCTGCGTCGACACCTGGCGGGCGTCGTCCTCGACACCCCGCGCGGCCCCCTGTCGGTTACCGTCAGCATCGGCGTCTCCGCCCTGACGGCCGATTGCGACAGCCTGGACACGCTGCTGGCCCAGGCCGATGACCGCCTCTACACCGCCAAACGCGGCGGGCGCAACCGGGTCTGTGCCGGCGCGTAAAGGAGCAGGGGCGTCCCGCCCCTGCGATCATCGTTGTCGTCGTCGTTGTCGTAATCGAAGAAGCGATACACTTTGGGGTGCAAGAGCATCCGGGACGCGACGATAGCCTCGATTACGACAACGACAACGCCGTTCCTAATCGCCTTTCAGTCTGCCTCTCGGACCCGGATTGGTTCTCGGGCTTGCTGCATGCGGCGGCCTTGATCGCCGTTCCGGCCACCGGAGGTCGAGGCTTTAGCCGGTCCGGCGTGCCGACACCACTGATTTCTCTTGGATATGTCAGCAACCGCCACCGGCTAAAGCCTCGACCTCCGGTTGCGGACGGACCGCTGTTGGCCGCAACGATGATCAAGGCCCTTGCGGCAATGACGCCGGGGCGGGACGCCCCGGCTCCTCTAGCGCACCGGCGCCGGCGGCACCGGCTCCATGTGCCAGATATCGCGGTTGTACTCCCCGATAGTGCGGTCGGAGGAGAAGTGCCCGCTATGGGCGGTATTGAGGATACTCATGCGCAACCAGCGCTCGCGATTGCGATAGGCCGCCGCGGCCCGTTCCTGGGCATCGACATAGGCGCGGAAATCGGCCGCCGTCATCCAGGGGTCGTAGGGGTTGCGGATGCTGTTGATGACGGCGTCGAAGATCCCGCCCTCGAACTGATTGAAGTGGGCCGCATCCAGCAGGTTCATCACCTCCAACAGCGCCGGGTCATGGGCGATGATGCTGTTGGGGTCGTAGCCGTGGCGACGGTATTCCACCTCGGCCGCGGTGAGGCCGAAGAGGAAGAAATTCTCATCGCCGACCTGTTCCCGGATCTCGATGTTGGCCCCATCCAGGGTGCCGATGGTGACGGCCCCGTTCATCATGAACTTCATGTTGCCGGTGCCGGACGCCTCCTTGCCGGCGGTGGAGATCTGCTCCGAGAGATCCGTCCCGGGGGCAATCACCTCCATCAGTGAGACCCGATAGTCGGGGATGAAGGCGACCCGCAGCTTCCCCTCGGTGGCAGGATCACGATTGACCACCGCGGCCACGTTGTTGATCAACTTGATGATCTGCTTGGCCATGTAATAGCCGGGGGCGGCCTTGCCGCCGAACAGGACGCACCGCGGGGTCCAGTTCTGCGTATCGCCGCGCTTGATGCGGTTATACAGGTGGATCACATGCAGGATGTTCAGCAGTTGGCGCTTGTACTCGTGGATACGCTTGACCTGGACGTCGAACATGGCATCCAGCGGAAAGTCCACATGGCACAGTTGCGCCACGGTCTGCGCCAGCCGCGCCTTGTTCGCCTGCTTGATGTCATGCCAGCGCGCCCGGAACGCGGCATTCTCAGCATAGGGGGCGAGCCGTTCCAGCCGGTCCAGGTCACGCACCCAGCCGTCATTGATGGTCTCGTCCAGCAGCGCCCGCAACCCGGGGTTGCACAGCGCGAGCCAGCGCCGCGGCGTGACCCCGTTGGTCTTGTTGTTGAACTTGCCGGGCCACAGTTCGTAGAAGTCCTTGAACAGCCCCTCGACCAGGAGCCGGGAGTGCAGGGCCGCGACACCGTTGACCGAGATACTGCCGACGATGGCCAGATACGCCATCCGCACCTGCTTGACATCGCCTTCTTCGATCAACGACATGCGCCGCTGGCGCTCGCTGTCGCCGGGCCAGCGGGTGGCCACCTCGGCGAGGAAGAGGGCATTGATCTTATAGATGATCTCCAGCGGCCGGGGCAGCAGTTGCTCGAACAACCACACCGGCCAGCGCTCCAGGGCCTCGGGCAGCAGGGTGTGATTGGTATAGGCCATGGTCTTGCTGGTGATGGCCCAGGCGGCCGCCCAGTCCAGCCCGTGATCGTCCATCAGTTGGCGCATCAGTTCCGCCACCGAGACGGCCGGATGGGTGTCGTTCAACTGAAAACAGTTCTTCTCCGCGAACTGCGTGAAGTCCTTGCCGTTGAGCCGGACCCATTCGCGCAGCACGTCCTTGATGCTGGCGCTCGCCAGGAAAAACTGCTGCCGCAGGCGCAGTTCCTTGCCGTTCTCGCTCGCGTCATTGGGGTAGAGCACCATGGTGATGTGCTCGGCGGCGTTCTTCTGGGCCACCGACTCCGGATAGCTGCCGGCATTGAATTCGCCCAGGTCGAACTCATCGGTCGCGGCCGCCTTCCACAGGCGCAAGGTGTTGATGGTGTTGTTCTCATACCCCGGGATCGGGATATCGTAGGGTACCGCCAGCACGTCGTGGGTATTCACCCAGCGCACCGCGGGGCGCCCGTCGTGATCCTTGTAGTGCTCGGTATGGCCGCCGAACTGGATGCGCTGGGTATACTCGGGGCGCCGCAGTTCCCAGGGATTGTCGTCGCGCATCCAATGGTCCGGCTCCTCCAACTGGGCGCCGTCCTCGATCAACTGGCGGAACATGCCGTATTCGTAGCGCAGGCCGTAGCCCTTGACCGGCAGTTGCAGGGTGGCGCAGGAGTCCAGGAAGCAGGCGGCCAGCCGGCCCAGGCCCCCGTTGCCGAGCCCGGCGTCCGGCTCGCAGGCGGCGAGTTCCTCCAGGTGCAGGCCCATCAGGCTGAGCCCCTCCTCGGTGACCGCGTCCACCCCGAGGTTGAGCAGCGCGTTGGACAGGGTGCGCCCCATCAGGAACTCCAGCGACAGATAATGGGTGCGCTTGCAGCCCGCCTCGTCGTGGGCCTGGCGGGTGCGCTTCCAGCGCTCCATCAGACGATCGCGAAGCGTGTTCGCGAGTGCCTTGTAGGTGTAGTAGGCGGAGCGACAGTCGCGGTCGCGGCCCAGGGTATGGGAGTAATAGCGGCGGAAATCCTCCGCTATCCCCTCGGTGTCCATCGCCAGGGGCGGGGTCGCGAAGAGTTGCTCGTTCGGCTCGCTGCGGCGCAGTTGGGTGTGGGCAGAGGTGGGCATCCGGTGATCCTGTGGTGGCCTGAAGACAAGGTGGAGTGGGAAAGTGGAAGCGAATTCTACAAGCAAATATTGCGCCGGGGTAAGGGGGGCCTCGGCGGCGGCCGGGCCAGCGGGGCATTTCCGGTTGCCAGGCCGCGCGACTGTGCAAGAATGGCGCGAAGTGTCCCCTCCCCCGCCCCCACAGGTAACACAGACGATGCAATGGGAAACCGTCATCGGTCTCGAGATCCACACCCAGCTCGCGACCCAGTCCAAGATCTTCTCGGGCTCGCCCACCCGCTTCGGGGCCGCGCCCAACACCCAGGCGTGCGCCGTCGACCTGGGCCTGCCCGGCGTGCTGCCGGTCCTCAACCGCGAGGCGGTGCGGCTCGCGGTGCGCTTCGCCACGGCGATCGGCGCCGAGTTGGCCCCGCGTTCGGTCTTCGCCCGCAAGAATTATTTCTATCCTGACCTGCCCAAGGGCTATCAGATCAGCCAGTACGAGTCCCCCATCGTCGGCGAGGGCCGGGTCGAGATTCAGCTTACGGACGGCACGGTGCGCGAGATCGGGGTCACCCGCGCGCACCTGGAGGAGGACGCCGGCAAATCGCTGCACGAGGACTTCCACGGCTGCACCGGCATCGATCTCAACCGCGCCGGCACCCCGCTCCTGGAGATCGTCTCCGAGCCCGACCTGCGCTGCGCGGCCGAGGCCGTGGCCTACGCCAGGAAGATCCACCAGATCGTGCGCTGGAACGGGATCAGCGACGGCAACATGCAGGAGGGGTCCTTCCGGGTGGACGCCAATGTCTCGGTGCGGCCCCTGGGTCAAACCACCCTGGGCACCCGGGCCGAGATCAAGAACATCAACTCCTTCCGCTTCCTGGAGCGGGCGATCCAGTTCGAGGTGGAGCGCCAGATCGATCTTATCACGGCCGGCGGCCGGGTCATCCAGGAGACCCGCCTCTACGACCCCGACCGGGACGAGACCCGCACCATGCGCGTCAAGGAGGAGGCCAACGACTACCGCTACTTCCCGGACCCCGACCTGCTGCCGGTCCAACTCGACGACGCCTTCATCGCGGCGGCCACCGCCGACCTGCCCGAACAGCCGGACGCCATGCGCGAGCGCTTCCAGACGGACTTCGGCCTCTCGGACTACGACGCCGACCTGCTGACCGCGGAGCGCGAACTGGCCGCCTACTTCGAGGCCGTGACCAGCGTGACCGGCGAGCCCAAGCTCGCGGCCAACTGGATCGGCGGCGAACTGACCGCCGCACTCAACAAATCCGGCCTGGAGATCGGCGCGAGCCCCGTGTCGGCGCCCCAACTGGCCGGTCTGATCCGCCGCATCCAGGACGGGACCATCTCCGGCAAGATCGCTAAACAGGTCTTTGAGGCCCTATGGACCGGCGGCGACGACGCCGACCAGGTGATCGCCGACCAGGGCCTCACCCAGATCACCGACAGCGGCGCCATCGCGTCACTGATCGACACCATTATCGCCGCCAACCCCGACCAGGTGGCCCAGTACCGCGCCGGCAAGGACAAGGTCTTCGGCTTCTTCGTCGGCCAGGTCATGAAGCAGAGCCAGGGCAAGGCCAACCCGCAGCAGGTCAATGACCTGCTCAAGCGCAAGCTCCTGCCCTGATTCGCCGTAAACGTCGCGCGGCGACGCCGTGGGAGCGGCTTCAGCCGCGACGCGACGCCGCGGTAACGTGCGGCGCCGGGGCAGTAGCGCCGTCAGCGCCGCACTGGCCCGCGGTGGCCAGTGGATATGCCGCGTCCCGCTGCTACACTTGCCCCCATGGATACCCTCACCCCCTGGCACCGCCTCTTCGGCATCGCCCTGACCGACCTCTTCACCGGCCGCCCCTGGCGGGTGGACGTCGAGAAGGAGTTGGCGCTCAAGAGCCAGCGGCTCGACATCCTCATCATCGAACGCCGGCCGGGCGCCGCGCTGGACGCCGGCCCCGCGGCGCTCGCCGACCTGCCCGACGGGCTGGAGCGGCTCGCGGCACACAATGTCCTGACCTATAAGTCGCAGCACCAGCCGCTCGACGCCTGGGCGCTGGATGAACTGATCGGCCACTTCGTGACCTACCGCAAGCTGGTCTCCATCGCGCAACCCGCACAGTCGCGGCCTGCTGGGACAGTTGTATTTCCATTACCGTATCGAGGTACCTGACATGGCATATACGATGGAGGAGTTCGAGCGCGACACCCGCCGCCTGCTGATCGCCCACGTACACGAGTTCAATCCGGACGAAATCCAGGCCATCCTGGAGCAGATCCCACCGCAGGAGCGCCTGCGCGGGCTGGACCCCGGGGAACTGCTGCGCGGGCTGGACCCGCAGGAACTGCTGCGCCGGTTCGGTCCTCAGGACCTGCTGCGCGGCCTGGACGCAGAGGAGCGGCTGCGCGGCCTGGACCCCGCGGTCGTCGAGGATTGGCTCAAACGTCGCGGGCACTGATCTCGGCATCGGTGCGCCCGCGGCGCGCAGATCTGCGGGGGCCGCGACAGCGCATGCAGCCCGTCCTATCCCGAAGATACTGTCCAGATCCACGCCCTGATAGGACAGTCCCAATGCCGAGGGCCGGGTCCAGGTCGAGGCACTCGCCGCGGCCCTGGCGGCCCGCACGGCCGTTGCCGGTGAGCGCTACCGCCTCATCGGACACACCGACACAGATCACCGACAGCGGCGCCATCGCATCACTGATCGACACCATCATCGCTGCCAACCCCGACCAGGTGGCCCAGTACCGCGCCGGCAAGGACAAGGTCTTCGGCTTCGTCGGTCATGAAGCGGAGCCAGGGCAAGGCCAACCCGCAGCAGGTCAATGATCTGCTCAAGCGTAAGCTCATGCCCTGATCCGCCCTGAACGTCGCGTAGCGACGCCGCATATCCCCGTCCTCACGCGGGCCTTGATCATTATTCCGGCCACCTCGAGGGTGCCATCCGTCGCGGCCTGGGGGCCGCTCCTACGGCGTAGGAGCGGCCCCCAGGCCGCGACGGGTTGCCGCAAGGACGTGTGGCCGGAGTTATGATCAAGGCCCTCACGCGCGTGGAACTGCAGACCATGAAGTTCAGCGGGTAAGACGACGCGAGCGAGGATTCCGCCGCCCCAAGCTCGAGGCGCATAATTGCCGACATTGAGTCTTCCGGAGACCCACGGCATGCGAACCAACATCGTGATCGATGACCGGCTCATGGAGCGTGCACAGGCGCTCTCGGGGCTCCAACCCAAGCGCGAAGCGATCGAGGAGCGGTTACGGCTTGGTTCGACTGAAGGAGCAGGAACGCATCCGCGCGGCGCGCGGCAAGTTGCCCTGGGATGGCGACCTGGATGCCATGCGGCGCGACGATGCGTGATGGTACTGGTCGACTCATCGGTCTGGAGCGATTGTCGCATAGGCCAGGGCCGCACAAATGTCCGCCCATTCGAGGCTGGGATAGAGTTCCAGGACTTTGCCTATCGTTTCGCCTGACGCCAGCAATCCGGTGACGGTGCCGACCGTTATCCTGATGCCGCGAATACAAGGCTTGCCGCCCATGACCTTGGTGTTGATCGTCATTCGCTCCAGTTCCGGAGAATTCATCTGTTTTCTCTGTCAGAGTGGCTATGGCTGCGATATCAGCATGCAACCTGACCATGGGGGCTAAATCGTGTCCGGTGAAAACGGAAAAGGACGAGAAAAATTCCTCAAGCCCGCAGCAAAGCAACGGCGGATTGTTGACTCCGGGACGGCGTGCCCACCCTGGGCTACACGCTCCGCAACCCGAACCATAGCCGTCTCCGGGTCCAGTAAGGACAGAACCTCGTTCGGCAGGAACTCGCGGGCGAAGGTGGTCTTACCCGCGCCGTTGGGGCCGACGATGATGACGATGCGTTTGTTCACCCTGTTGGCCAATCTTCTCCCGACTATCGCACCCAACCTAGGTCCCGTTGCTTGGCGCGCCGGGGCTGCATTGATCCCGACGCGTGAGCAAACCCCGCGTACCACTCGATCCACGAACATGCTGCTCGCGGACCCGAAAACCTTGTTTACCAGAACGACGTTCAAGGTAACGACCCTGTCGGTACGCACCCCACTCGCCGCGGGCAGCGCGCCGCTACTGATGTCCTGATCGCGGATGGCAATGGCGTTGCTGTGGTGCGGGCGCGAGGTCACAGCGACCGCGACGAAGTCACCGTAGCCATCCGGGTCGGCCAACACCAATACCGGCCGTCGCTTCGCGGACGACAGGTCGGTGAACGGAAACGGCACCAGGGCCAAGTCGCCGCGCCTATAGATCATTCCACACCTCATCTTCCGGGTTGTCCCAGACGGAAGCGAGCGAACCCGCTTGAGCAGCCATCAGATCCTCCCATTGCGCTCGCTCGCTCTTTTCCTTCAGGTAGCCGATGAAATCCAGCACCTCCCGCGCCTGGGTCTCGGGGAGTGTCTTGATCTGTTCGTAGGCCAACTCTGCAACAGTCATAGTTGATTCTCCGGGCTTATCTTCTGAATCTGAAGGCAAATGGCGTCACTGCTTACATGTTCACTGCCATCCAAGTTCCGCGACTGGGCAAGCACATCCTTGGATCTTCGTGCTGTCCGCGATACTCGATTTCTGCGGTGACGTACGGGAGGCCACGTCGCAATTCAATTATCATGAGTCGCTCCGAATGCCAAGCCACTGCCGCTCCAGGATGTCCAGCGTATCCCGGCTAGTGTGGAAAACGTAAAGTTCCCGTTGCGGGACTTCGCGATGAATTCGGGCCTTGATCATAAATCCGGCCAAGACCTAGCGTAGGGCTTGGTTAACCCCCACTGGAGAGCGGCAGGACCCGCGAAATTGTGTACCCTTGGAAGTGCAAACAAACCGAGGGAGAAGCACGATGTTCGAAGGTCCTGCCGGGATCGACTTTAGCGCAGACATCGGGTCGACGCCATCGGGCGTGGTCCGGCGGTCGGCCGGCGGTGGGTCGTGAAGCACCGCTCGCGCCTGGAGCGAGCCGAACAGCGCGGGGCGGCCGTGGCCCGCTTGGCGACGGGGCAGCCGCAACGCCACGTCGCCGCCGAACTGGGCGTGGCGCGCAGCACCTTGCAGGACTGGTGCAAGCCGACCCCGGTCGGCGCGGCCCCGGCGGTGTTGGCAGCCTTCGTGGCGACCCCTGAGGGCGTGCAGTGGCTGCACCAAGTGGTGGTGGCGGCGCACTTCGTCATCACGCTGCACGGCGGTGCCGGGGTGCGGATGGTGTGTGAATTCTTGAAGTTGAGTGGGTTGTCGGCGTTCGTCGGCGCGAGCTATGGCACCCACCAGGCCCTCAATGCGGCCTTGGAGGAGATGGTGGTCGCCGTGGCGCGTGAGCAACGGGCGGCGTTGGCGGTGGGCATGCCGCACCGCGCGATCACGGCGTGCGAGGATGAGACCTTTCATCCGCAGATTTTGTTGGTCATGTTGGAGCCGGTGTCGAACTTTCTGCTGCGCGAACAGTACGCCGCCGATCGCACGGCGGCCACCTGGACGCAGGCGTTGCGCGCGGGTCTGGACGGCTTGAACGTGACCGTGATCCAGGGCACCAGCGACGAGGCCACAGCGTTGCGCCGCCATATCCAGACGGATTGTGCGGCCCATCATTCCCCGGACCTGTTTCATGTGCAACAGGAGGTGTCCAAGGGCACCAGCCTACACTTGGTCCGCCACGTGAAACAGGCGGGCGCCAGCGTCGCGGCCGCCCAGACGTCGCTGGACGCTGAGCGGGCGACCGCGCAGGCCTATGACGCCCAATCCCCGCGTCCGCGCGGGCGCCCACCGGCGTTCGCGCCCCGCATTGAAGCCGCCCTGGCGGTCGTGGTGCAGGCCGAAGCCGATCAGGTACAGGCGCAAGCGCGTCAGGCCGAGGCCCGTGAACTGGTGCGTGAGTTGGGGACCCTCTATCACCCCTATGAGTTGGAGCAGGGACAGGCGCAGCCCGTGGCGCGCATCGCGCAACGCTTTGCCGACGTGTGGACGCGGCTGCAACAGCTGGCCGACGCGGCCGATCTGCCAACGCGCGCCCGTGAGCGCCTGGCCAAGGCGCAGCGCCTGACGATTCAGTTCCTTGCCACCATTACCTTTTTCTTTGCGACCGTGCAGGCCAAGGTCGAGGCGCTGAATCTGCCGCCCGCCGTGGAACTGGCGTTGCTCACGCAGCTGATTCCGGCGCTCTACCTCGAGCGCGTCGCCAATCGCAGCACGCTCGCTGAACCGCGCCACCGTCTGCACGCCCTGAGCCGGCAGTTGCTCGAACCGCTGCGCCAACGCGATCATCCGCTCCAGGCCCTCCCAGAGGCCGAGCGCGCGCGCCTCGAACAGGTGGCCGGTGACTGCGCCGACCTGTTCCAGCGCAGCAGTTCCAGCGTGGAGGGGCGCAACGGCCAACTGTCCCTACATCACCATGGCCGACATCGCCTGAGCGACCGCAAGCTCGAGGCACTGACCGCCGTACATAACTTCCACCTCCGTCGCCCCGACGGGACCACTGCCGCTGAGCGCTTCTTCGGCCGGGCCCACGAAACGCTGTTCGCGCAGGTGCTCCAGCGCATGCCGTTGCCCCCGCCGCCAGCGCGCCGACGACCGCGCCCGCCCAAGCCGCCCGCGCTCCTGCCGGTAGCGGCGTAACGGGGGTGGCCGGAACGATGATCAAGGCCTGAATTCGTGCGTAAGCGCTCAGGGCCGTCGCCGAATCGGGGAAGGCGTCAAGCACCGCCAGTTGCTCGAGAATACGCTGGTCGCCTTCCGAATGGGCCTTGACCGCCTCCAGCAAAAGCCAGTGTTGCGGATAATGGGCGCGGATTTCTTGCCATTGCATAGATGCGCTCCTTGGGGTAAATGTTGCAGCAGCCAGATCACCTGTCCATCCAGCGTCCGACGGTCCGCCGCATCGCGCTCGCGCAGGCGCGCGGGCAGTGGCATCGGCACGTCGTTGAGCAGCAGTGGCGCCATGGGCTGTCCTCGATCGATTCGGTGACAACCTGAAAATATTGGGGACGGGGCAAATGCCCCATCCCGCCTGAAGAGAAACTTTGCGGATAAGCTTCTAGGGGCATCTGCCTCTCTGCAACGAGCTAAATCGGTTGCTCATTGCCGCACATATTTTTCCAAGCCGCTATGAACTCGGAAAAACGGGGAAAGGTGCGAGAAACCTCCCAAATCTCATCAGTTGCCTCAAGAAATTCCGGGAATGCTCCCGAGCTAAGTACTTGCCGGAACGCGGCTACATGGGGAGGTATTTCAAATGGAGGCGAGCCTACACGCTTATCTGTTCGCTGTATCGCTAATACGGGATAATCTGCGCAGTCGGCCCCTTTTGGGACTATCGTATGAATGTAAAGCCAGTATGGGTTTACTCCGCGATCTGGCTGCCCATCCGCTCGCGCTCTCCATACCAATACCCAATCACCAACGGAGATTTTATCGTCGTCAGACCGGGCAAATGACAAATAGTCATGAAGGATGCTTTCCGCGCCATCTTCCCGATATTCCGGGACTATTTCCGCAATGGCCGCATGATTAAGCTGGCAATCCCCACGATACCAGCAAATATGAAACGGGCTTCTGCTCTGGGGGTCGAATGATCTAACGTCTTTTTTCACCTGTTTATTATTGTTGGCGTAATCTTCTTCAATAAGCCCTTCCGCAAGCGCCTTACCCCAATTACGCTCAAGCTGTAGTAGGGCTCGCTTCTTGGCTGCCTCATCTGGAAATTCAAGGGCTGCAGCAGATCGGTAATCAGCAATAATTCCGGCGATCTTCGTCAGATTTCCCGGACTTTCGACAGCGCATCCGATTTCGCGTAAGTCATGAACACCGCCGGCGAGACCGTGGCTGGTCAGGTTGGAGCTGGCAATAACGGCGCAATTCTTGCCGAGGTAGATTTTCGAGTGCAGGTTCGTTAAGAAATGAACCTTATCCCAACCGCAAAGTGCCGTCACAATACCGGATATCGCGCGCGGATTGCTGCCAAGCGTAGGGGAAACTATTACCTCTTGCAAAGAGTCTGCATTGACATATGTCGTCCAGTCGGCGCCGACGTAGGCGACTGCAATACAATACGGATTAGCTATTGCGATAGCCTGATGGATTTGCCGATCTGAGATTATTTTCACGTTTTCACCTGACTAAGGGCTCGGCTCAAATATTTCTGGCAAACGATAAAAACTTCGGGATGACGCAGTTCGCGCATCGCCGAGGCCGATGCTCTTCGAGGCTCTTCACATTCAAGCCGCCAGCAGCACCCGCAGATCAATCTCATCCCAAGGTATGAAGACGCGCTGGCGGCCGTCGATTTCCAGGATACCCAGATCGACCAAGGTCCCGACCGTTCAGTCATCGGTCAGCCTCCTGTCATCGGCTCAGAAATCGTGGAACAAGTCGCGGACGCTACCCCGATTATGTTCTTTTCAGGCTCGTCTGTGAACACGTTTCAGGCCAAGGCGCTGGGGACGCACTCGGGCGTTGCGTCAGGTGGTCCCCAAGCACGTCGCATTGGGATGGAACCGACCCGGTTAGGCTACACCGGCGGCGAACAGATCCCGAAACGGCGCCAGATTGCGCCGCTCCGCCGACCAGTCGGCGATGGCGAAGACCACCTGTGCAAAGGCGCCGTTGAACTCCCCGGCAAGTGCGGCATGGAAGTCGCTCGCAGTGCGGGCGGGATCGTTGCCGAAGGCGCCGCAACCCCAGGCGCCCAGGACCAGTACCGAATAGTCATAGGCCCGGGCAATGGCGAGGACGCGCCGGATGCGAACGGCCAAGAGGTCGCCCGCCAGTGGTTGGCCGATGCCGGGGGCATAAGGCGCGGCGCAGGTGAGTACGCTGAGCATCCAGGGCGTCGGCAGCGCGGTGCCATCGTCCGTCCGGAACACCGGCACTTCCGGGGAGAGGATCGCCCAGTCAGTCGAATCCGGTCGCGTCCTGGCCGCGTGGGCGGCATACATGGGATCGCCCCGCAGGGTGGCGTAGAGGGCACTGGAGCGGCACAGCACCTCCTCTTGGGCACGGGCGCCGTTCAGAAAGCCGCCACCGGGCTGGATGCCGTTGGCGAAGTTGAGCGCCAGCACCCGCTCGCCCGCGTTGGCCAGTCGTCGGGCTGCCGTGAGGGTGGTTTCGTTGGCCACCTGGACCCTGTTCTGGGTGGACCGAGCGACCGCGGGCGTCGGCAGGACGGCATCCGGCGGCAGGCTGCGTTTGGCGGCGACGGCCGCGGCCACGGCGGCACTCCAGTCCACGGGCTGTCCGGCTGCATCGGGATAGGCCCCGGCCGTGATCGCTGCCAGTGCCGACTGGCCCAGGGCGGCGGCCTGTTCGCGCGGGATCTTCACCAGCTTGCGGCAGCGCTCGGCGAGCTCCGGGCTGTCCTGGCAGGGGAGATACGCCAACTGGGGGGCAAGGTCCCGGATGCGGGCACCGGCCCCGCCCCGTCCGAGTGTTCCTGCCCGGGACTCGGCGATCTGTGCCTTTACGTCTCGTGCCGGGAGCGGCTGCTGATACCGCGGGATTTCGGACTTGATGGAATCCGCCAGGGCCAGCAGCGCGGGATTCTCCGATCCGTAGTTGCGAATGCGCTGGGCAGCGGTGCGCAGACTGTCGCACGCCCCCTCGAGATCGCCGTCGCGGTTGCGGGCGGCGGCTTCGCGCCGCGCCTGATGGGCCAGTTGCTCGCCAACCCGACGCTCGACTGCGGCTTGCCGGGGCTGACCCTTGCGCGTGGCCCAGTCAACCCAGGTCCAATGGATCTCCTCCGTGCCCAGGGGACGGTCGCCGTCGCTGACCGTCACCCGCACGGTGCAATCCGCGTTCTTATTGCCGGCCGGGAAGCGGAGGCTGACCAGCAGGTCGAGCACCTGTTCGCTGACCAGATCGCCGGTGCGGATAATCAGCGCATGATCGGACGGGGTGACCGGCCAAGGCCCCATGACAGCGACCGCGAGGTCGGCCTGCCAGGCGAGCTGCACACGGCTATCGGCATAGACCACCTCGAGGGCATCGCCCAACTCCTGGGCGATGGCGCTCGGGATGCCCGCGGCGTTGGCGATGTCGCGGACTGCGCCGCCGCCCGCGTCCGCCAGGGCACCGAGCAGTTCCTCGTTGTAGTCGTTACCGACACCAAAGGTGCTGGTGCGGATACCAAGCTGAAGTAGCTGCCCGGCGTGCTGGGCGAGTTCTGCGGGATCAACGATTCCGACATTGGCCTGGCCGTCGGTGAGTACAAAGCAGCGGCGCAGCCGTTCGTTCGTGGCCTCGCGGCCGATCAGACCGCAGGCGGTGAGCCAACCTTCGCCAAGGTTGGTGGAGCCGCGCGGGCCGACGCCGCCGAGTGCGTCGGCAGCCGCACGACGGGCCTCGGTACCTGCCGCGGTCAGGGGCAGCAGGGTGTCGATGTGGTCATCAAAAACGACCAGGGCAACCCGATCACGGGGTCCGAGTCGCTCGATGGCGGTCAACGCGGCCTCGCACGCGCGCGGCCATTTGTCACCACCCATGGACCCGGACCGGTCCAGGGCCAAGGCCAGGTCCACCGGGGCACGCTCGCCCCCCAGACGTGGTGTGCGCAGGCGCAGATGCAGATAGCGCTCGCTGTCGCCGCGCCAGCGGATCAGCCGGCGGTCGGTGTCCAATGAGAGCACCAGGCGGTTGCGGCCCGCGGGGTCCGGCGCCGCACCGCCGTCAGTGTCGGCCGGGGTCCGGAAGGCGCAGAGGTGGATGAGGCGCCCGTCCTTGACCAGGGCGCCGCCGGCGAGCCCGGCGTCGATCAGCCGCCAGTCTTCCCCTTCCCCAATGGCCGCGAAGCGCTCGACCTTGGCCGTCGCAAGGGCTGCGGCGGCTCCAGTCGGAGAGGACACCTTCATGCGGCGCGAGCGCTCTGCGATGTCGTGCCACACCGCGCTCTGGTTGCTCTCGCGGGAACCGCGCCGCCGCAGGGAGTCGCTCACGTCCGCGGCCTTGCGCGCCCGCCCAGCGCCGAAGTGGGCGCGCCGTGCGCTCCCGAACTCGGCGGACTGCGCGTGCCAGCGACCGGCCTCGACGCAGGAAACCGGGATGACGATCGTCTGGTGCGCGGGGGCCAGGATGCTGAGGTTGAGGATGCGGTTCTGTTTGGCGCCGATCAGTTCTTCGCCGTCGACCAACAACACCGGCAGGTCGCCCCGGTTGACGAAGCACAATTCCGGCACGTGCCCCACTTCGGAAACCTCCGTGACACGCGCGCCACCGTCGCCAAGTGCGTCATCCAGGAGCCGGTAGCCCGGCTTGGCCAGTCCTTCGGCCAACAGCGGGAAGAGACTGAGGTTGAGGAACTGGATGGGGTTTCCGACGACCACTCGGGACAGACTCTCGGCGATGGCGGACATGGGCGTCTCCTTCAGGTTGTCGTAGCGGCGGACGGCGACCGCTTGGGTCGGCGTCTGCCCTCGAGTTTCGGTGGCTGGATTCCTGGTCAGGGTTCCGTGCTGAACAGCCGCTGCGCCTGCTCCAGCAGGGCGTCGAGCCGGCGCTGATCGGCGCGGGCGAGCGGTCGGCGCACATGCAACTCGATATCCGGGTGCAGGGCGATGCGCTCCCAAGTGCTGCGGGGCTGCCGGCGCACCGTCGGTGGTGCAGGCGTGGCCGCGGGCTCCGGTCGCGCGGCGTTGGCGAGCGCTTCGCCATGCCGGGCAGGCTTGCCCAACACCTGACGCACATAGTCGTAGGCGGTCGCGGGAGCATCCTGCACGGCGCCCGGTTCGACCAGCGCCGCGGCCACGCCGGCATCGTCGAGGGCCTCCAACTGCGCCCGGATCGTCGCCAGGGGCTGGTGGGCCTCCTGCAGGCGCCGAATCAGCAGCAGGCGGTCGCGGTGGCCGGGGCCATAGCTCGCGGCCGGTCCCCGTCCCGCCGACGCCGGCAGCAGTTTCTCCGCCAGGTAGTAGCGGATGGTGCGCACGGGGACGCCGGTTTCGCGGCTGAGGGCGTTGATGTCGAGTGGGTCAGTCATGCACCTAACTATACATCAAACAGTGTCGCTGACAATACGTCGACACGCGAGATTTCGCTCGAGAGGGTCCTGGGGTCAAAGGGTCCTGGGGTCAGGTCTTATAAGGGTCCTGGAGGGTCCTGGGCGCACGTCAAGAGTACCGCCGGCGTGCGGCAGCCCGAGTAGGCCCGAGCCCGCGTCGATCGGCAACTTGACCTTTCGACTCTTGCCCCCGGTCGACAGCGGATGGGCCGCGTCCTGCTGCTACACTTGCCCCATGGACACCCTCACCCCCTGGCACCGCCTCTTCGGCATCGCCCTGACCGACCTCTTCACCGGCCGCCCCTGGCGGGTGGATGTCGAGAAGGAGTTGGCGCTCAAGAGCCAGCGGCTCGACATCCTCATCATCGAACGCCGGCCGGGCGCGGTGACGGATGCCGGTCCCGCGGCGCTCGCCGACCTGCCCGACGGCCTGGAGCGGCTCGCGGCACACAATGTCCTGACCTACAAGTCGCAGCACCAACCACTCGACGCCTGGGCACTGGATGAACTGATCGGCCACTTCGTGACCTACCGCAAGCTGGTCTCCATCGAGCGGGCACGCACCCCGGCTGCGCCCGATGCGGGCGCAGAACCGGCGCGCGAGCTGGTCGAGCCGCCGCGAGAGACCTACCGTCTGCTGCCGGAGGACGACTTCGGGCTCTACGCGGTGGCCACGCGCACGCCGGAGCGGCTTTTGGCCCAAGTGCCCCCGGGCACCCTGACCACCACCCCCTGGCCCGGGGTCTTCGACCTGCGCTGGGGCGGGCGCACCATCCGGCTGATCCTGCTCGGGGAGATCGCCGCGCAGGCGCGCAATGCCCCCTGGGAGGTCTTCAGCGCCCGGCTGGAGCGGGTGCGCCATGGGCTGCGCAATTGGCACGCGCGCAACCCGCACAGTCGCGGCCTGCTGGGACAGTTGTATTTCCATTACCGTATCGAGGTACCCGACATGGCATATACGATGGAGGAGTTCGAGCGCGACACCCGCCGCCTGCTGATCGCCCACGTACACGAGTTCAATCCGGACGAGATCCAGGCCATCCTGGAGCAGATCCCGCCGCAAGAGCGGCTGCGCGGGCTGGACCCCGGGGAACTGCTGCGCGCCTTGGACCCCGCGGTCGTCGAGGATTGGCTCAAAGGTCGCAGACACTGATGGGCGACCCGCGGTCTGCTCGCGGCTGGTTCCGCCTGCCGAAGGGGTCCTGGGGTCACCTCCTCGGCATCCATGCCCCGGCGCAAGTCAAGAGTACCGCCGGAGTGCGGCAGCCCGCGTAGGCCCGAGCCCGCGTCGCTCGGCAACTTGACCTCTCGATCCTTGCCCTCGGTCGACAGCGGATAGGCGTATCCCGCTGCTACACTTGTCCGCATGGACACCCTCACCCCCTGGCACCGCCTCTTCGGCATCGCCCTGACCGACCTCTTCACCGGCCGTCCCTGGCGGGTGGATGTCGAGAAGGAGTTGGCGCTCAAGAGCCAGCGGCTCGACATCCTGATCATCGAACGCCGGCCGGGCGCCGCGCTGGACGCCGGCCCCGCGGCGCTCGCCGACCTGCCCGACGGTCTGGAGCGGCTCGCGGCGCACAATGTCCTGACCTACAAGTCGCAGCACCAGCCACTCGACGCCTGGGCGCTGGATGAACTGATCGGGCACTTCGTGACCTACCGCAAGCTGGTCTCCATCGAGCGGGCACGCACGCCGGCCGCGCCCGCTGCGGGCGCAGAACCAGCGCACGAGGTTGTCGAGCCGCCGGCACAGACCTACCGTCTGCTGCCGGAGGACGACTTCGGCCTCTACGCGGTGGCCACGCGCACGCCGGAGCGGCTCTTGGCCCAGGTGCCCCCGGGCACCCTGACCACCACCCCCTGGCCCGGGGTCTTCGACCTGCGCTGGGGCGGGCGCACCATCCGGCTGATCCTGCTCGGGGAGATCGCCGCGCAGGCGCGCAATGCCCCCTGGGAGGTCTTCAGCGCCCGGCTGGAGCGGGTGCGCCATGGGCTGCGCAATTGGCACGCGCGCAACCCGCACAGTCGCGGCCTGCTGGGACAGTTGTATTTCCATTACCGTATCGAGGTACCTGACATGGCGTATACGATGGAGGAGTTCGAGCGCGACACCCGCCGCCTGCTGATCGCCCACGTACACGAGTTCGATCCGGACGAGATCCAGGCCATCCTGGAGCAGATCCCACCGCAAGAGCGGCTGCGCGGGCTGGACCCGCAAGAGCGCCTGCGCGGGCTGGACCCCGGGGAACTGCTGCGCGCCCTGGACCCCGCGATCGTCGAGGATTGGCTCAAGGGTCGCGGACACTGATGAGCGACCCGCGGTCTGCTCGCGGTTGGTTTCGCCTGCCGAAGGGGTCCTGGGGTCACCTCCTCGGCATCCATGCCCCGGCGCAAGTCAAGAGTACCGCCGGAGTGCGGCAGCCCGCGTAGGCCCGAGCCCGCGTCGCTCGGCAACTTGACCTCTCGATCCTTGCCCTCGGTCGACAGCGGATAGGCGTATCCCGCTGCTACACTTGTCCGCATGGACACCCTCACCCCCTGGCACCGCCTCTTCGGCATCGCCCTGACCGACCTCTTCACCGGCCGTCCCTGGCGGGTGGACGTCGAGAAGGAGTTGGCGCTCAAGAGCCAGCGGCTCGACATCCTCATCATCGAACGCCGGCCGGGCGCCGCGCTGGACGCTGGCCCCGCGGCGCTCGCCGACCTGCCCGACGGGCTGGAGCGGCTCGCGGCACACAATGTCCTGACCTACAAGTCGCAGCACCAGCCGCTCGACGCCTGGGCGCTGGATGAATTGATCGGGCACTACGTGACCTACCGCAAGCTGGTCTCCATCGAGCGGGCACGCACGCCGGCCGCGCCCGGTGCCGATGCAGAACCCGCGCGCGAGCTGGTCGAGCCGCCGCGAGAGACCTACCGTCTGCTGCCGGAGGACGACTTCGGCCTCTACGCGGTGGCCACGCGCACGCCGGAGCGGCTCTTGTCCCAAGTGCCCCCGGGCACCCTGACTGCCACCCCCTGGCCCGGGGTCTTCGACCTGCGCTGGGGCGGGCGCTCCATCCGGCTGATCCTGCTCGGGGAGATCACGGCCGAGGCGCGCAATGCCCCCTGGGAGGTCTTCAGCGCCCGGCTGGAGCGGGTGCGCCATGGGCTGCGCAATTGGCACGCGCGCAACCCGCACAGTCGCGGCCTGCTGGGACAGTTGTATTTCCATTACCGTATCGAGGTACCTGACATGGCGTATACGATGGAGGAGTTCGAGCGCGATACCCGCCGCCTGCTGATCGCCCACGTACACGAGTTCGATCCGGACGAGATCCAGGCCATCCTGGAGCAGATCCCACCGCAGGAGCGGCTGCGCGGGCTGGACCCGCAAGAGCGCCTGCGCGGGTTGGACCCGCAAGAGCGCCTGCGCGGGTTGGACCCGCAAGAGCGCCTGCGCGGGCTGGACCCACAGGAGCGCCTGCGCGGGCTGGACCCGCAAGAGCGCCTGCGCGGGCTGGACCCCGGGGAACTGCTGCGCGCCCTGGACCCCGCGATCGTCGAGGATTGGCTCAAGGGTCGCGGACACTGATGAGCGACCCGCGGTCTGCTCGCGGTTGGTTTCGCCTGCCGAAGGGGTCCTGGGGTCAGGACCCTCCCGTCGATCGGCAACTTGACCTCTCGATCCTTGCCCCCGGTCGACAGCGGATAGGCCGCGTCCCGCTGCTACACTTGCCCCCATGGACACCTTCACCCCCTGGCACCGCCTCTTCGGCATCGCCCTGACCGACCTCTTCACCGGCCGTCCCTGGCGGGTGGATGTCGAGAAGGAGCTGGCGCTCAAGAGCCAGCGGCTCGACATCCTGATCATCGAACGTCGGCCGGGCGCCGCGCTGGACGCCGGCCCCGCGGCGCTCGCCGACCTGCCCGACGGGCTGGAGCGGCTCGCGGCCCACAATGTCCTGACCTACAAGTCGCAGCACCAGCCACTCGACGCCTGGGCGCTGGATGAATTGATCGGCCACTTCGTGACCTACCGCAAGCTGGTCTCCATCGAGCGGGCACGCACTCCGGCCACGCCCGGTGCCGATGCAGAACCCGCGCGCGAGCTGGTCGAGCCGCCGCGAGAGACCTACCGTCTGCTGCCGGAGGACGACTTCGGCCTCTACGCGGTGGCCACGCGCACGCCGGAGCGGCTCTTGTCCCAAGTGCCCCCGGGCACCCTGACTGCCACCCCCTGGCCCGGGGTCTTCGACCTGCGCTGGGGCGGGCGCTCCATCCGGCTGATCCTGCTCGGGGAGATCACGGCCGAGGCGCGCAATGCCCCCTGGGAGGTCTTCAGCGCCCGGCTGGAGCGGGTGCGCCATGGGCTGCGCAATTGGCACGCGCGCAACCCGCACAGTCGCGGCCTGCTGGGACAGTTGTATTTCCATTACCGTATCGAGGTACCTGACATGGCGTATACGATGGAGGAGTTCGAGCGCGACACCCGCCGCCTGCTGATCGCCCACGTACACGAGTTCAATCCGGACGAGATCCAGGCCATCCTGGAGCAGATCCCGCCGCAAGAGCGGCTGCGCGGGCTGGACCCGCAAGAGCGCCTGCGCGGGTTGGACCCGCAGGAGCGCCTGCGCGGGCTGGACCCCGGGGAACTGCTGCGCGCCCTGGACCCCGCGGTGGTCGCGGATTGGCTCAAGCGTCGCGGGCACTGATGTGGGCATAGGCGTTCCCGGGGCACGCAGGTCCGCGGGGCCGCGACCGCGCGTGCAGCCCTTCGTCCCCGCGCTCCCCCCGGCGTCCCGCATCCTTGGCAGCCGCGATGCCAGGCAAGCACCACGGCTCGCCGCCCCCGGTGGTTCTGCGCCTTGAGCCCGCACCCGCCGCGGGCATGGCCCCCGGGGGGCACTGGTCTGCCGGGTCCGTTCGCCGACGCCTTGAGGGACTCGATAGAAATACCTTGCATTGAGATTCAGGATTGGGCACTATGGCGCAAGTGCAGTGTTTTCCTGTAGTGGTTCGGTAGTACCTCCTCTCCGCGATGCGTGTGGCAGATCCTTCCGTAATATCGCGACAATCGTCTGCATGTACACCAGTTCAGTTTCATCCAAGAGGTATCCGTAATGGCTACAGGCACAGTCAAGTGGTTCAGTGACGAGAAGGGCTTCGGCTTCATCACCCCGTCGGACGGCACCAAGGACGTCTTCGTCCATCACAGCGCCGTCCAGGGCGGCGGCTTCAAGTCGCTGGCCGAGGGACAGACCGTCACCTACAACGTTGAGCAAGGCCAGAAAGGCCCCAGCGCGACCAACGTCGTAGCCCAGTAAACCTGGGGGCCGGGTGGCCCGCCGCCTGGTCTTAAGAAGCCCCGCCTTACCGCGGGGCTTTTTTATTTTGGCCGCCGAACGGCCTTGGTCAGCGAGCGCACGCGCAGCCCCGCAGTCGGACGCCGGGAGCGCCGCACCCCAGTGCGGCGCAGCCTATCCGCAGAACGCAACGCGGCGGTCGCTCGCCAGGCCGCGCCGCACTGGGGTGTGGCGCTCCCAGTGGCCGCAGCCATGATCAAGGCCCGTCGAACCCTGGCGGCCCGCCCTTCCCCCCTCGCATTTGACGGAACCCTGCTTTGATATCCACGGCCAACATTACCATGCAGTTCGGCGGCAAGCCGTTGTTCGAGAACGTCTCCGTCAAGTTCGGCGGGGGCAGTCGCTACGGCCTGATCGGCGCCAACGGCAGTGGGAAATCGACCCTGATGAAGATCCTGGGCGCCGACCTGGAGCCGAGCGCCGGCAACGTGTCGGTGGACCCGGGCAAGCGCCTGGGCAAGCTGCGCCAGGACCAGTTTGCCTTCGAGGACCAGACGGTGATCGATACCGTGATCATGGGCCACGAGGAACTGTGGCAGATCAAGCAGGAGCGCGACCGCATCTACGCGCTGGCGCACATGAGCGAGGCCGAGGGCATGGCGGTCGCGCACCTGGAGGTGCACTACGCCGAGTTGGACGGCTACACGGCCGAGGCGCGCGCGGGGGAACTGCTGCTGGCGCTCGATATCCCGGAGGCACTGCACGAGGGCCCCATGAGCGCCGTGGCGCCGGGCTGGAAGCTGCGCGTGCTGCTCGCCCAAGCCCTGTTCGCGGACCCGGACATCCTGCTGCTGGACGAGCCCACCAACAACCTGGATATCAACACCATCCGGTGGCTGGAAGAGGTGCTGAACGCGCGCAACAGCACCATGATCATCATCTCCCATGACCGGCACTTTCTGAACAGTGTCTGCACCCACATGGCGGACCTGGACTACGGCGAACTGCGCCTCTATCCCGGCAACTATGACGAATACATGACCGCGGCCAGCCAGGTGCGCCAGCGCCAGTATGCCGACAACGCCAAGAAGAAGGTCCAGATCGCCGAGCTGCAGACCTTCGTCAGCCGCTTCTCGGCCAACGCCTCCAAGGCCAAGCAGGCGACCTCGCGCCAGCGCCAGTTGGAGAAGATCAAGCTGGAGGACATCAAGCCGTCCAGCCGGGTCAACCCCTTCATCCGCTTCGCCCAGGACAAGAAGCTCTATCGCCTGGCACTGGAGGTGAAGTCACTGGCCAAGGGCTATGGCGGCAAGCCGCTCTTCCGGGGCTTGGACCTGAGTGTTGCGGTCGGCGAACGGGTCGCCATCATCGGCCCCAACGGCATCGGCAAGACCACCCTGCTGCGCTGCCTGGCCGGTGAGCTCGCACCCGACAGCGGCACGATCAAGTGGTCGGAGAACAGCAACATCGGTTATTTCGCCCAGGACCACGCGGCCGACTTTGCCGCCGACACCACCCTCTATGACTGGATGGACCAGTGGAAGCAGCCGGGCGACGACGAGCAGGTCATCCGCGGCACCCTCGGGCGGCTCTTGTTCTCCCAGGACGAGATCAGGAAGCCGGTGAACGTGGTCTCCGGCGGCGAGCAGGGGCGGCTCCTGTTCGGCAAGCTGATGCTGCAAAAGCCCAATTGCCTCTTGATGGACGAGCCCACCAACCACCTGGACATGGAGTCCATCGAGTCGCTCAATAACGCGCTGGAGGACTACCCCGGCACCCTGATCTTCGTCAGTCACGACCGGGAGTTCGTCTCATCGCTGGCGACCCGCATCATCGAGTTGACGCCCCAGGGGATCGTCAACTTCCGCGGCAACTACGAAGACTATCTGCAGAGCGAGCGCGCGGCGGCCTAGTTCGACCAGGCGTAACCTGGAAAGAGCAGTTCTCACGCCAAGGCGCCAAGCTCGCCAAGAAATTTCAAGGCGTTGTCGAAGTGATTTGGCTCACCCATCGGGCGATCCGGATGCTGCGCAGATCCCTTTGTGTCTTCTTGGTTACCGCGGCCTCGCGTCGCGGCTAACCGCCATGAAGGCTTGTCTGACACCCCCGAAACATGAAAGCCCCCGGCGGGAGCGGCTCTTACGGTAAAGCCACTCCCACAAGGCCCCCGGGGCGACGGTGCAAAGGTCCCGATCCGGCGAGTCATTCGCGGTTCAGTCCCTAAAATCAGGATCCACCCGCGGGAGCGGTCGCCGCGGCGGGTGCCGGCGTGGCAACGGGCGCTGGTGCCGTCGTCGCTACGCCCGACGCCCCCTTGGCGGCGAGTTCCTGGCCCACCAGCGTATTGAGCACCTCGATGAACCGCTCCTTGCCGCCGGTCTGACTCGGGCTGGTGCGGTACTTGCCGTTGACAATCACCGCCGGGACCCCATCGATGCCGTAACGCGCGACCAGATCCTGGGCCTTGCGGACCTTGGTCTCGACCGTGAAAGAGTTATAGGCATCGCGGAAGGCCTTCTCATCGATACCGATCTCACCGGCGAACTTCACGAGGTCGTCCTCCTTCAAGATGGGCCGCCGGTCGATCTGCATGGCCTTGAACAGGGCCACATGGAACTCATCGAGCTTGCCCAGGGCCTCGGCGGCGTAATAGGCCCGGGCATGGGGGTCCCAGCGCGCGCCGGTGGCCGGCATCCGGCGGAAGGCGATGCCCGCGGGCTGGGTGCCGACCCAGGTGTTCATGATCGGCTCCAGGTGCCAGCAATGGGAGCAGCCGTACCAGAAGACCTCCACGACCTCCACTTTGTCGCCGGTCGCGGTGGGTACGGCGGGCGTCAGCGTCGCGAACTCGCTGCCGCCCTCGGCGGCCCAGGCCGAGCCGATGGACAGCAGTAAGGCGACCACGCCGGCCCGGAAGGACACACGCAGGCTACGAAACATTGTCTAAACCCTCAATTAATTACGCGCAATTGCGTTCAGGCGCGGTCGACCTGTTCAGCCGCCGACGGCATAGTCCAGCACCAGGCCCACAAACACCGCCAGACCGAAGTAGTTGTTGTTGAGAAAGGCCTGAAAGCAGGCGCGGGGCTCGCGCCTGCGGATCAGCCATTGCTGATAGACCCCCAGGCCGGCGGCGAACGCCAACCCGCCCAGGTACCAGGCGCCCCGGCCGGCATCCAGGCCGATCCCGAGCAGCAGGCCCAGCATCAGGACCTGGAGCAGGCCGATCGCCAACCGGTCCCAGACCCCGAACAGGATGGCGGTGGACTTGATGCCGATCTTCAGATCGTCCTCCCGGTCCACCATGGCGTACTGGGTGTCGTAGACCAGAGCCCAGATAAGGGTGGCGATGAAGAGTAACCAGGCACTCACCGGGATCGCGCCGGCGACGGCCATGTAGGCCATGGGGATGGCCCACCCGAAGGCCGCGCCGAGAAAGAGTTGGGGCACATGGGTGAAACGCTTCATGAAGGGATAGACCAGGGTCAGGAGCACGGCCACGGTGGACAGGGCCACGGTGCGCCAGTCCAGGAGCAGCACCAGGGCGAAGGCGACCAGTGACAGGACCACGAAGACCCCGACCGCCTCCGCGGGGCTGACCGCCCCGGTAGCCAACGGGCGCTGATTGGTGCGGGCGACGTGTCCGTCGAAGTGGCGGTCCGCGAAGTCGTTGATCGCGCACCCGGCCGAGCGCATCAGCACCACCCCGAGGACGAAGATCAGGACCACCTGCCAGGGCGGATGCCCCTGTCCCGCCAGCCACAGGGCCCAGAGGGCGGGCCACATGAGCAGGAAGGTCCCGATGGGGCGGTGCAGACGCACCAGGAGGTAGTAATTGCGCAGGCGCCCGCGCCAGGCGGCCGGGTCCGGACCTGGGCGACAATCGCCGATCTTGGCTGGGGGAACGTCAGTGCTCGGCATGGTTTCAACGACAGGGGATCATCTCAAGGAAGGCGACCGGGCCTGTGGCGGCCCCTTGAGATTATTGCACGATCAAGGGCCGGGCGCTGCGGCCGCGGCCGCAGCCCTGAAGCATAACCGCGCCACCCCAGTCACGGCGCGGGCTGGCGGGGGTTAGAGAAAGTTAATGTTCGCACAAGGGGGTAGACACCGCGCGGCGACTCTGGCAGGATTAATGGCAGGGTAATCGGTCTGCCGTTCCGCCGGGGGGTGGCGATGGGTGCGATGAGTCCAGGACCGTGGGTGCACTGTGGTCGCGTCTTCAGCGTCGAGGAGATCGCCGGTATCCGCCAGACGGTGGCGTGGCTGCCGCGGTTGGGGCGGCGCGAGTTGGCGGCGACGCTGTGCGAGCATTTGCAGTGGTATACCGTGACGGGGGCGGCGAAGGTTCACGCCTGTCGGGAGTTTCTGGAACGTCTGGAGGCGGCCGGGTTGGTGGCGCTGCCCCCGTTGCAGGTCGCGCGGCGTCCCCGCCCGGTCCCCCCGGCGCCGGTGGTGGCGGCGCCGATGCCGATTCACGGCCCCTTGGCCGCGCTCGGCCCGGTGCGCCTGGCGCCGGTGCGCGCCGACGCCGCGGCGGTGGCGCAATGGAATGCGGCGGTCGCGCGTTGGCACC
Source organism: Candidatus Thiodictyon syntrophicum (assembly GCF_002813775.1). Lineage (NCBI taxonomy): Bacteria > Pseudomonadati > Pseudomonadota > Gammaproteobacteria > Chromatiales > Chromatiaceae > Thiodictyon > Candidatus Thiodictyon syntrophicum. Next base: position 1,800,658 of record NZ_CP020370.1, on the reverse strand, counting down.
CCTTGGGCTACAAGGGTGCCTTCGGCTACCGGCTGCGCTACTTCATCACCGCGGGCGAGCAGCACCTGGGCTGCCTCCTGCTGGCGGGCGCGGCGCGCGCGCTGGCGGTGCGTGACCACTGGATCGGGTGGGACGCCCAGACGCGCCGGGCCAACCAGGTGCGGGTGCTCAACAACAGCCGCTTTCTGATCTTTCCCCACGTCCAGGTGCCGCACCTGGCCAGCCATGTGCTGGGACAACTGGCGCGGCGGGTGCGCGCCGATTGGCTCGAACACTGGGGGTTTGCGCCGCTGTTGCTGGAGACCTTCGTCGACCCGCGCCACTACGCCGGCACCTGTTACCGTGCCGCCGGGTGGGAACTGCTGGGGGAGACCAGCGGGAGCGGGCTGGCGCGACCGGGCCGGACCTATCACAGCGCCCCGCGCCAAGTCTGGGTCAAGCCCTTGAGTGCACAGTGGCGCGAGCGCTTGTGCGCCGCGTCCGGGGGGACGACGCCATGAGCAAACCCTGCCGCCGCCTGTCACGCGCGGCCATCAAGGAGCAACGCGCGCACAAGAAACAGCAGGAACAGGCGCTACGCCAACAGCAGCGCCAGGACGGACTGATCCCCCGCGTACCCGCGCCGTTACCCAATCGCTGCTCGGCGTACGCCACGCTCGCCGAGGAACAGCAGGCCCGCGAGGCGGCGGTCAGCGGCCAGGTGCGCGTCCTGCGCCGGGAACTGCCCGCGTTGCTCGCCGCCCTGGGACAGATTCCCGAGCCCCGCAACCCCAAGAAGTGTCGGCATCGGCTCACCGTGCTGCTGCTCTACGGGCTGCTGATGTTCGTCTTTCAGTTCGCCTCCCGGCGCGCGGTCAACCGCGAACTGACGCACCCCCAGTTCGAGGCCAACCTACGGCTCCTGTTCCCCGAACTGGAGACCCTCCCGCACGCCGACACCCTGTTTCGGCTGCTGCGCGACATCGACGTGACCCACCTCGAACAGGCGCACATCGACCTGGTACGCCGCCTGATCCGCGCCAAGACCTTCCGCCGCTACCTGATCAACCACGCCTATCCCATCGCCATCGACGGCTCCCAGAAATTCACCCGTGACCACCTCTGGGATGAGAATCTCCTGGAACGTCAGGTCGGGGCCGAGGACGCGCGCCACACCCAGTACTTCGTCTACGTCCTGGAGGCCAGTCTGGCCTTTCACAACGGGCTGGTGATCCCCTTGCTGAGCGAATTCCTCGAATATGCCAAGGGCGATACCAAGGCCGACAAACAAGACTGCGAACGGCGCGCCTTCACGCGGCTCAGCGCCCGGATCAAGACGCTGTTCCCGCGCCTGCCGATCTTGCTGTTGCTCGACGGTCTCTATGCCGACGGACCGGTGATGCAGTGCTGCCATCAGTACCACTGGCAGTTCATGATCGTTTTCAAGGACAAGGACTTGCCTACGGTCTGGGAGGAATTCCACGCGCTGCACGCGGTGCAGCCAGCGGGTTGTCAGCGCGACTGGGGGGAGCGCCACCAGCGCTTTTCCTGGGTCAACGCGATCGACTATGCCTTCTCAAACAACACGCGCCGCCACCTCAGTCTGCATGTGGTGGTCTGTGAGGAGACCTGGGAGACGATCGATGAACAAGGCGCGCGCCTGACCAAGACCGCGCGCCATGCCTGGCTCTCCAGCCAACCACTCAGCCGCGCTAATGCGCATGAGCGCTGCAACCTAGGGGCCCGTTACCGCTGGGGCATCGAGGCCGGCTTCCTGGTGGAGAAACATCAGGGTTACCACTACGAGCACGCCTTTGCCCTGAACTGGAACGCCATGAAGGGCTATCACTACCTGATGCGCCTGGCGCACCTGTTCAACACCCTGGCACGCTTTGCCCGCCATCTGCGCGAGCTTTATCGCACCCTGGGCGTGCGTGGCGCCATCGCCTTCATCCGCGCGTCCTGTGCCGGCCCCTGGCTCGACCCCGCGCGGATGCGCCGCCTGCTCGCCCAGCCGCTGCAGCTTCAGCTCGAATAACCGCCGCCGGGAACGGCGCCCGACCCCGGCACGCCGGCGACCACCGGTGCTGGCAACCGCTGGCCTGGCGAGCGTGACGCATGCCCGAGTACCGGTCCGACAACCCTCCCGGCACCTGCCAAACCTTCTGCCGCAACCCCCGGTCAGGGCCAACGCACCCCGCAGCGGCCAACGCCAGCGCCCAACGGCGCCGACGCCGCCCAATGTCAGCCGGCGGCAGGGTTATGCTTCAGGGCTGCCGCGGCCGCCCAGGGTCCAAGCCCGGCACCAGGGATATGATATCATTTTGCGTCGGTCGACCGACATGGGACGATCAGGCAGCAAGTTTGCGGTAAAGCGCAGCAGCATGAGTGGTCAGACAAAGGGGGAAATCGATGAGCAAGTCTTCGCGTATTCTGAAGTTCGGGGCCTTCATGGGCCTTGGGAGCCTGGTGCTGATACCGGGTTTGGCCTTGGCACAGGCGGCAAACGGCAGCATCACCTTCGGGCGACTGGGTGCCACCAGCGCCCTCCCGATCCCGACGCTGGGCGGCACCATGCTGATCCTGCTGGCGTTGTCGCTGGGGTTCCTCGCTTACCGGTCCGTACGCAAGGGCCAGGGCTACATCGCCTCGCTCCTCGCCGGTGCCTTGGCGGTCGGGTCCCTGGTCAGCGTTACGGGTGGTTTCAACCTGTTGCGCGATGCCTATGCGGCAGCAGTGACCAATATCATCAGCGACCCGGCAGGGGGGACTTTCCCGATCGTCCCCCACACGACAAACATCTATGACAATCAATCCGGCGTGCCGATGAGCGTCATCGCTATCAGCTTGCCGCCAGCCTGTGAATCATCTAGGTCAGTCGGCGCGGTGGCGGTAGTGCCGACAACGCAGTGCATGGTTGGCGTCCAAGTGGGGAATTCCATGCAGTGCAACTTCGCCTGTGGCGATATCTGAGCGATGTGCGTCCCAAGACCTGGGAACCGGCAGCGCTTGACTTAACGGCATCGGGGGCCATCGCACTCACAGCAAGTAGTGCGTTTGGCCCCGCACCTGCAAGCCTCGCGCGAGCCTCACCGCGTAATCACGCAGCGCGGTGCGCGGCCCCTCGGCCGCGATGCACCTACGATTTCTCGTAGGCTTCCACCAGCGTCGGAAGGTTG
>NZ_CP020370.1:600000-892500 GCF_002813775.1 Candidatus Thiodictyon syntrophicum | reverse complement strand
TGAAGGACCAGTAGCCGGGCGGCGTTGATGCCCGCCAGGGCGTAGGTTCGGCCGGCATCGTCGATGAACTCGACCTCGTAGGCGTCATCGCCGAGGGCACTGCCGAGGGGTTCCACGACGGTTCCGACCTGACCGGCGACCAGGCCAATCTCGGGCAAGTCAGTGGTCAGCGCCACGACGTCAAATAGCTTGATGGCTTGATTCATTGCAGCCTCCAGACCGGTTAGAGCACATAGCAACTGGAGAGTCGGGGGAAATCTTCGCCCGTGCGCACGATCCAGGTGGTCCGGACCAGCGCACTTCCCTTGGGTCTGATGATCGAGGTGTCCAAATGATAACGCCGACCGTGGGCATCCGCCGCGCCGGGGGTCGCGTCACCTGCTCGGGCGGCGTGCAGAAAGGCGGTACGCAGCCATGCGGCTTCGCGCGCAGTGATGCCCAGCGCGGAGGCGAAGACCTGCGCCTTGTGCCGACCGCGGGGATGCGCCGGGTTCAGGCAGTAATCCCGGAGTTTGTCGAGGTCCACCAGGGCGCGTTCGGCGTTGGGTAGGCGCATGCTCGGGTCGATCGGGTCAGGGGTTGCTTTCTCGTGCCGGGGTTTTCGCCCCGGCATGGCGTCTTGGCGGCTCTGCCGCCCGTGTTGCCTCCCGGCCTTCGCCTTGGTCTGGCGGCAGGGCGACTCGGGCCGGCGGGGCGGGACTCGGTGGGCGCGCGCCTGCGGGGATTCCGGTGACAGCTCGCTCGGTTCAAGCCCTGGGACGGACACGATTCAGTCAACCGTCACCGGGGCTCCCACGACGATGCGGTCTGTTCACCACCGCGACCAGCGATCCCGGTAGTCCTCGGTGCCAGGTGGCGACCGCGTATCGAGCCGCTGGCGCAGGTCGGCGATACAATCCCGGGTGCGCTGGACGTCCGGGTGCCGGGATCTAGGGCACGCTCTTGGTCCGCGAGCAGGGCCTCGAAGTCCGTCAGGGCCGCAGCGATCTCGCCGGACTCTGCCGGACAGTAGGCGATGTTGGTGCGCGTCGTGAGCGTATCCGGTGGTCCGGGCCCAGGACCCGCATCCGATCCGCGAGCAATGCCCTATACGCCGCCTCCGCGGCCTCGACCTGTCCGGACTCACCGAGCGCCGCGGCATGGTCGTCCCGCGCATCGAGCAGGTCCAATGAGTCGGCATCCACCCGCAGCCCGGCCAGGGTGCGGCCCAGTGCGACCCGCGCCGGGAGCTCCCGCGGCTGATCGGCAAAGGCCCATTGCAGCAGCCGAACCGCCCGCAGGGCATCGGCATCCGCGATCCGGCCCGGCCCCGCCCCCTCGCCCTGCCGATGGAGGGTGAGCAGCAGTCGGGCGCGGTGCTGGGTCTCGGGATCGGGGTCCGCGAGCGGGAGCGCGGCGAGGGCGGCGGCGAGTCGGTCGAGCACGCGCCAGAGATCCTCCTCAAGGAAATGCTCGTCGCGCGCCGCGGCGGCGATGGCGAACTGATCGGGCTCGTTGAAACGGCGCTGCCAGTCGGCCAGCGCCCGCACCCAGCCGTGGGGAATGCGGTCCTGCCCCAGGGTCTCGGCCAGCGCGTCGTGGGCGGCAAGCTCAAGGGTCTCGGCGATGGTCTGCGCGGCGATGGCACGGTGCCAGGCGGCGACCGCGTCCGGAATGGCCAGCGTCGCCAGGGCCAGCGCCTGCTGGGCGGGCTCGGGCAGCTCGTCCCAGAGCTCCCGGTAGATGTCCTCGACCCGGCGCGGCAGCCGCTTGATGTCGGCCAGGTCGAGCCGCCAGGCGCCGCCCTGGAGGCTCGCGCGGCGGTATTTGGGCAGGGTGCAGATCCGCTCCAGCGGCAGCGGGTTGTTGAAGCGGGCGGCGAGCCGCGCCAGCGTTGCGGGGTCGGTGCGCGGCTGATAGGCGCGCACCAACTCCGCCAGATCCGCGGGCGCGAGTGCGTCGAGCCCGGCGCCCGCCGGGAAGGGCTGCGGCGCCAGCCGGTCGTGACGCACCCGCAGACACCGTGGGGCGATGATGGGCTCGGCGGCCAGGGCCATCAGGCGGTCGCGGCGCTCCAACTCGCCGGGCCAGGTGCTGGTGACGACGAGCAGCGCGGCGTTGGAGCGCACCAGCCGCTCGATCAACTCCTCGACCAGCGGCGTGGCCCGGTGCAGGTCCTCGACGAAGACGACGACCGGCAGCCCCGGGCGGGCGAACCGGGTCAGCATGGCGAGGGGCTCATCGACCGGGTCCGGGCGCGGGTCGCCGCTCAAGGGGCTGGGGGCCGCGAGGACCTCGCGGTGGCGTCGGGTCTCGGCGACCTTGTCGACCCCGATCCGGGCGAGCTTGGCCGGCAGTCCGCCTCCGGGGATGGCTGCGCTCACGATCTGCTCGAGCCCCACGCCGGCGACATGGCCGGCCAGATCTTGGCCCAAGTCGCCGCCGGCCTGACCGAGCCGGGCATAGAGCGCCTGGGCGACGCGGGTCTTGCCCCACCCGGACGCGGCCTCCAGCGAAACCCAGCGGGCCTCGCCCAGCGTCTCGGCCGCGGCCAGGATGGCGACGAGCCCGTCGACCAGATGGATGCGGGACTCGCCTAGAAAGGGGGGCTCCGCGGGCAGCGCATCTGTCGTGCTCATGCGAAGGGCACCTGCGGTGCCGTGTTGTGAGATCGGTCTCGCGCAGCCTTATGGGTTCCGGTCGGGTCCCGACTCGACCCGCACCTTGGCAAATCGCCGCTTACCGACCTGATACAGGTGCGTAGTACCGACCCGGCACCGCAGCCGTGGGTCCGCGACCCGCTCACCATCGATCTTCACGCCCCCCTGCGCGATCAGGCGCAGGGCCTCGGAGGTCGTCTGGACCAGACCCGCATCCTTGAGGAGCCGGGGAAGCCCCACCCCGTCGGCGGCGTCCGCGGCAACGGCCAGCTCCGGCAGGTCGTCCGGGACAACCCCCTGCTGGAAGCGCGCGATGAACCCTTCCTTGGCAGCCAAGCCCGCCGCGGGCGAGTGAAACCGGGTGACCATCTCCTGCGCCAACTCGAACTTGATGTCGCGCGGGTTGGCGCCGTCCGCCACCGCGGCCCGCCAGGCGTCGATATCCGCCATGGGACGGGCGCTCAGCAGTTCCAGGTAGCGCCACATCAGCTCGTCCGACACGGACATGAGCTTGCCGAACATGTCGTCCGGCGCGTCGGTGATCCCGATATAGTTGCCGAGCGACTTCGACATCTTCTGGACCCCGTCGAGCCCCTCCAGAAGCGGCAGCGTGATGACCACTTGGGGCTCCTGCCCGTAGGACTCCTGCAACTGCCGCCCCACCAGGAGATTGAATTTCTGGTCGGTTCCGCCAAGCTCCACATCGGCGCGCAGGGCCACCGAGTCGTAGCCCTGGATCAGCGGGTAGAGAAACTCGTGCACCGCGATCGGCTGCCCGCCGCGATAGCGCTTGCCGAAGTCGTCGCGCTCCAGCATCCGGGCCACCGTGTGCCGGGCGGCGAGCTGGATCAGCCCCGCCGCGCCCAGGGGTTCGATCCAGTGGGAGTTGAATACAACCTCGGTCCGCTCGGGGTCGAGGATGTGGAAGACCTGCTCCTGATAGGTCGCGGCATTGGCCGCGATCTGTTCAGGTGAAAGCGGCTTGCGGGTGGCGCTCTTGCCCGTCGGGTCGCCGATCATGCCGGTGAAGTCGCCGATCAGGAAGAGGACCTGATGGCCCAACTCCTGAAACTGGCGCAGCTTGTTGATGAGGACCGTGTGGCCCAGGTGCAGATCGGGCGCGGTCGGGTCGAAACCCGCCTTGACCCGCAAGGGCACCCCGCGCTCGAGCTTCTTGCGCAGCGCCTCCTCCAGCAGGATCTCTTCAGTACCGCGCCGGATCAGCGCGAGCGACGACTCGACGGTATCCAAAGGCATCAGACCGCGAACGAGGAGCCGCAGCCACAGGTCGTGGATGCGCTGGGGTTGCGGATGACGAACTGGGCGCCTTGCAGGCCCTCCGTGTAGTCGATCTCAGCGCCCGTGAGGTACTGCATGCTCATGGGATCGATCAGCAACTTCACGCCGTCGGTTACCACCTCGGTGTCCCCGTCCTGCACCGACTCGTCGAAGGTGAAGCCGTACTGGAATCCGGAGCAGCCGCCGCCCTGGACATAGACCCGCAGCATCAGCTCCGGCTTTCCTTCCTCGACAATGAGTTGGGCGACCTTGGCCGCCGCTGACGCGGTGAAGATCAGGGGCAAATCGGTGGGGTTTTCTGTGCTCATGGCTGACTCATGCTCGTTTCAGTTGCATCGATAACATTAAGCTGCGTCTGCGCGGCGGGCAGTTCAAGCGCCAGGCCCGTCGTCCTGCGCGGCGGGTTGGGCGAGGCCGAGCATTCAGGGCAGCAAGGCAATCGCGCCGAGACCCGCGGCCTCGTCCAACCCGAACATCAGATTCATGTTCTGGACCGCCTGTCCGGCCGCCCCCTTGACCAGATTGTCGATTACCGACTGGACGATCACCACGTCGGAACCGGCTTGGCGCGTCACGGCGATACGGCACAGGTTGCTGCCGCGCACCGAGCGGGTATCGGGATTGGCACCGGCCGGCATCACATCCACGAAGGCCTCGCCCAGGTAGTGCTGCCGATAGAGATCCGTCAGGTCCGCGTCCGTCAGGTCGACGCTCAGGCGCGCGTAGAGCGTCGCCTCGATCCCGCGAATCATCGGCAGCAGGTGGGGGACAAAGGTCAGGCCGACCGGGCGGCCGGCGAGCCGGGCCAGGTTCTGACCGATCTCGGGCGCGTGGCGGTGCCCCTTGACCGCATAGGCCTTGAAGCCCTCGCCCACCTCGGCCATCAGGAGTCCGGTCTCGGCCTTGCGACCGGCACCGCTGGCGCCCGACTTGGCGTCGGCGATCAGCCAGCCCGGGTCCACCAGGCCCCGCGCCAGCAAGGGGGCAAAGCCCAGCGTCACCGCCGTCGGGTAGCAGCCCGGATTGGCGATCAGCCGCGCGGAGCGCACCGCGTCCCGGTGCAGTTCCGGCAAGCCGTAGACCGCGTCCGCGAGCAGGTGCGGACAGGCGTGGGGCATCCCGTACCAGGCCTCCCACTGGGCCAGGTCCTGGAGCCGGAAGTCCGCGGCCAGATCGACCACGCGCGCGCCGCGGGCCAGCAGGTCCGGGGCCTGCCCCATGGCCGTCCCGTTGGGCGTGGCGAAGAACACCACATCGCAGGCACCCAACTGCACCGGATCGGGCTCGCTGAAGCACAGGTCGAACTGGCCGCGCAGGTGCGGGAAGAGGTCCGACACCGCCGTGCCGGCCTCGCCCCGCGAGGTGATCACCGCCACCGACGCCCGCGGGTGCCGCAGCAGGATGCGCAGCAGTTCGGCGCCCGTGTAGCCGGTCCCGCCGACGATTCCGACCTTGATCATGTGCTAGCCCCTTGCGCGACCGGGACCGGCCGCCGCGGGGCGGCCTGGGACACGGCGCTGACGTGATGGCAAAAAACAAAACAGCGGCCGCAGCCGCTGTCGATGGGGCCTCCTGCCGACCGGGGCGCTGGTCGGCGCGGCCGCTGCCGCGCCCGCGCCCGCAAAATCAGGAGCACCCGCCGCCGGAGCCGCCGCCCGAATGCGAGCCGCAGTTGCCGCAACCGCCGCCTTCGGCCCGCGGCAGGTTGTTGAAGCGGAAGTGGGCACCGCCCTCGGCGTCATCGACGTAATCGATCTCCACGCCGCGCAGGTGGTCCAGGGTCCCGTCGTCCACCACGACCTTGAAGCCATCGCAGGACAACACGCCGTCGTCCTCATTGATCTCGTCGGTAAAGGTCATGCCGAAACCGATGCCGCTACAGCCGCCGGCGGTGGCGAAGACGCGCACCCCCTGGATGCTGTCGTCGACCTGGTTGAAAAGCTCACTCATCTTGGCCGCGGCGGGCGAGGTCAGGGTCAGGTGCTCGCTGGTCAGGGGTGCAGACATGCTGGGTTGTCTCCGATATTCTAAACTGGCGCGGGAATTTAACAGAAACCGACCCGTTCAATCCAGGGGAAAAAAGGACTAATCGCGGTCCCCGACCCGGCCCAGGCGATCGGCGGCGGCCAACATGGCCAGGTGCCGCTCGGCATCGATCAGGTGCTCGCGCCAGTGGCCCTCGTAGCCGAGCAACCAGGTTTGCAGCGCGCGCTGCGGGTCCAGGTCGAAGATCCGCAGACCGGCCTTCAGTTCGCAGTAGATATCGGTCAGGTCGTCCGCCAGGCTGCCGGTCCGGGCGTCCAAACCCTCCTGCACGCGATCGAACGCCAGGAAATAACCGTCCCGATCGGCGAGCAAGGCCCGCAGGCGCGAGTAGAGATCGAAGCGCGCGTCCAGATCGACCGGGTTGACGGACCCGGCCCGGGGCCCGTGGTCGGGGACCGAAGTCATGGCGGCGTGCAGCCGCGGCAACAGCAGGGCCACCTCCCGCAGCCAGTGCGGCGCGGCGGGCCCGGCCGCCTCGATCCAGTCGCAATAGCGGCGGGCGAGGGTCAGAATCTGCTGGACCCCGGGGTCGCGTTGCTTGGGCTGCTTGTTCGGCGCGTTCATGCGTGGGAGTGTAGACGACAACTGAAGATCTGCCTGATCCGCGCGACGCCGACCCAGACGCGCGGTTGCGGCTTGGCGGGCCGTCACAGGGTCACCAGTTCAAAGTCGTCTTTGCCGGCCCCACACTCCGGGCACTTCCAGCCCGGCGGGACCTCCTCCCAGGGGGTCCCGGCGGCGATACCGTCGTCGGGCCAGCCCTTGGCCTCGTCATAGACTAATCCGCAAATTACGCACATATAGGTCTTCATGAAAACTCCGTCGGTCACCCGCGGCACGGCGCCGCCGCCCGGGGTTGCGCTCGCGTGGCGCCTGCCGCGGCTTGCGGCAGGCACTATCAGCCGGGCAAGATCGGGGTCTGACCGACCCGTTACAACCCGCATTGAGGATCGGGGTGCGATTAGAACTGATATGGTGACCGCGATCCCGGGTACGCTGTCGTTGTCGTTGTCGTAATCGAATAATCCGACCACGATTACGACAACCACAACGACGCCCGGTCCCTGAGAACGTCCGGAGTTCTGATCGCACCCCCAGAATCACCCACCGAGACGACGCCTATGCCCCCCATCCACACCCCCCCCACCGTGCTCTGCGTGGGCGGTCACGACCCGAGCGGCGGCGCCGGGATCGGCGCAGACGCCGAGGCCGTGCGGGCCGCGGGCGCCTTCGCCCTCACGGTGGTCACCGCCCTGACGGACCAGGACACCCGCGGTCTGCGGCAGGTCTACCCCCAACCCGCCGCCCGGATCGAGGCCCAGTGCCGCGCCCTGATCGCGGACGGCGACCCCGCGGCGATCAAGATCGGGCTGATCGGCGACGCGCGGCTGGTCCCGATCCTGTGCGCCATCTGCGACGACTACCCCGGCTTGCCGGTGGTGCTGGACCCGGTGCTGGCCTCCGGGGCGGGGCAGGCGCTGGCCGACGCGGCCCTGATCCAGGCCCTGCTCACCGACCTGCTGCCCCGCGCCACCCTGGCGACGCCCAATCTGCCCGAGGCGCAGCGCTTGAGCGGCGGCGTCGATGCGGCTGACTGCGCGCGGCGCCTGCGCGCGGCCGGGGCGCGCTGGGTCCTGATCACCGGCACCCATGAGGATGCGCCGGCCGTGACCAACCGACTCTACGGGGGCGACGGGGACCCGCAGTCCCAAACCTGGCCGCGCCTGCCCGGCGACTACCACGGCTCCGGCTGCACGCTGGCGAGCGCCATCGCCGCCCGCCTCGCCCTGGGGCTCAACCTGCCAACGGCGGTCGCGGCGGCCCAGGACTATACCTGGACCAGTCTGGCGCGCGCCTGGCGCACCGGCCGAGGCCAGCTCACGCCCAACCGGCTCTATGCCCTGCCCCGGGCCGGGGAGTCGGGCGGAGCCGCCCCATGAGCCGCTTATTACGCGGGCTCTATGCCATCACCCCGGAGCCGGACCCCGGCGACCCGGCGCGCGCGGACCAGCGCCTGATCGAGCAGGTGGCCCACGCCATCGACGGCGGCGCCCGGCTGGTCCAGTACCGGGCCAAGGGGCTCACCACGGACCGGCGCCGGACCCAGGCCGCGGCGCTGGCCGCACTGTGCGACGACGCCGCCGTCGCCCTGATCATTAACGATGACGTCGAACTCGCCCTGGCGGTCGGCGCCGCCGGCGTCCACCTGGGCCGCGACGACGCCGCCCCGGCCGCCGCCCGCGCCCGCCTGGGGCCGAACGCGATCATCGGCGTCTCCTGTTACAACCGGCTCGACCTGGCCCTGAGCGCCGCCGCGGCCGGGGCCGACTACTGCGCCTTCGGCAGCTTCTTCCCCTCGCGCGTTAAACCCGACGCGGTGCGCCCCGCCCCCGACCTCTTGACCCGGGCCCGCGCACGACTCAAGGTACCGCTGGTTGCGATCGGCGGCATCACACCACAGAATGCCGGGCTGCTGATCGCGGCCGGCGCCGACCTGCTGGCCGTGATCACCGGTATCTTTGCCGCCCCGGACATCGCCGCGGCGGCCCGGGCCTACAGCCAACTATTTGAACCGGGCGTGCGCCCGACGGAGTCCCCCTGATGAGCCGATCCCACGACCTCTTTACCGCCGCCCAACGCCACATCCCCGGCGGCGTCAACTCACCGGTGCGGGCCTTCCGCGGGGTCGGCGGCGACCCGGTGTTCTTCGAGAGCGCGCTGGGGCCCTACGTCTTCGACGCGGACGGCAAGCGCTATGTCGACTATGTCGGCTCCTGGGGTCCCATGATCCTGGGCCACGCCCACCCAGAGGTCCTGGCGGCGGTCCGGGAGCGACTCGACAAGGGCCTGTCCTTCGGCGCCCCCACCGAGCTTGAGACCACCATGGCGGATCGCGTGTGCGCCCTGGTCCCGAGCATGGACCTGGTGCGCATGGTCAGTTCCGGCACCGAGGCCACCATGAGCGCACTGCGCCTGGCCCGCGGCTTCACCGGCCGCGACAAGATCGTGAAGTTCGAGGGCTGCTACCACGGCCACGCGGACTCACTCCTGGTCAAGGCCGGCTCGGGCGCCCTGACCTTCGGTGAACCCAGTTCCCCCGGGGTGCCCAAGGCCCTCGCGGAACTCACCATCACCCTGACCTACAACGACCTGGCACAGGTCGAGGAAACCTTCGCCACGATCGGCGAGGAGATCGCCTGCATCATCGTGGAGCCCGTGGCCGGCAACATGAACTGCATCCCCCCGGTGCCCGGCTTCCTGGAAGGGCTGCGCGCCGTGTGCGACCGCTACGGGGCGCTCCTGATCCTGGACGAGGTCATGACCGGCTTTCGCGTCGCCTTGGGCGGGGCCCAGGCCCACTACGGCATCCGCCCGGACCTGACCGCACTCGGCAAGGTGATCGGCGGCGGCATGCCGGTCGGGGCCTTCGGCGGGCGGCGCGAGGTGATGGAGCGAATCTCCCCCCTGGGTCCGGTCTATCAGGCCGGCACCCTGTCCGGCAACCCCATCGCCATGGCGGCGGGGCTCAAGACCCTGGAGCTGATCTCCGTCCCCGGTTTCTACGAGCGGATCGCCGCGCGCACGGTGCAACTCACGGACGGCCTGGTGGAGCGCGCCCGCGCCGCCGGCGTGCCCCTGGCGGTGAACCGGGTCGGCGGCATGTTCGGCCTCTTCTTCACCGACGCCCCCCAGGTCACCAACTACGCCCAGGCGACCGCCTGCAACCAGGACCAGTTCCGCGCCTTCTTCCACGCCATGCTGGAGCACGGTGTCTATCTGGCCCCCTCCGCCTTCGAGGCCGGGTTCGTCTCCATCACCCACGAGGAGGCGCAGCTCGAGGCCACCCTGGAGGCCGCCACGGCGGCCTTCGCCCGGGTCGCCGCCTAGGGTCGCGGCGCGCCGGACCCGCGCACCAGAGCCCCAGTGGACGCACTCTTCGATCAAGTCCTGGCCTGGGTGAGCGGACACCCGGGCTGGGCCTATGCCGCGATCTTCGCGGTCGCCATGGGTGAGTCCACCGCGATCATCGGGCTCATCGTCCCCGGGGTCGTCCTGCTGCTCGGCACCGGCGCCCTGATCACCACCGGCGCAATCGCGTTCTGGCCCGCCTTCGCCGCCGCGGTCATCGGGGCCGTCGTCGGCGACGGCCTGAGCTATGGCCTGGGGCGCCATTACAAGCTGCGCCTGCGCGGCATCTGGCCCTTCTGCCGCTACCCCGAGTCCCTTGACCAGGGCATCGCCTTCTTCGCCCGCCACGGCACCTGGAGCGTGGTCATCGGGCGCTTCGCCGGACCCAGCCGCGCCTTCACCCCGCTCGTCGCGGGGATGCTGGACATGAGCCCACGCCGCTTCTTCACGGCCGATATCGCCTCCGCGATGGCACAGATTCTCACCTATTTCATCCCCGGCATGGTGCTCGGGGCCTCGCTGAAACTGGCCGCCGAGGCGGCCGTGCGCCTGGCCATCCTCGGGCTGCTGCTGGCCGGCACCCTGTGGTTCATCTTCTGGGCGGCCCACCGGGTCTACCGCCTGCTCGCCCCCCACGCCGGCCACTGGCTGCAGCGACTGCTGCGCTGGGCCGACCTGCACCCCGGCCTGGGCGGCCTCGCGCTCGCCCTGGCAGACCCCACACACCCGGATGCCCGCGCCCTGACCGGGCTCGCCTTCCTCCTGCTGCTGGGCACCCTCCTGCTCGGGGCCGTCACCGGCCTGACCCTGTTCGGCCCGCGCGAACTGGCCCTGAATCTCGCCGCCCTGGACCTGGGCCAGAGCCTGCACACCCCGCTCGGCAATCGCCTGATGATCGCGCTGGCCGCGTTCGGCGCCCCCATCGTGGTCCTGCCCATGGTGCTCCTGGTGTACGCCTGGCTGCGTTGGCGCGGCGACGAACACCGGGGGCACTACTGGTTGGCAACGGCCGCCTTCCCCCTGGCGGCCACCCTCGTGCTCGGCGCCCTGCTCGCGGTACCGCGCCCCGACCTCGGCCTGCACCTGGCCCTGCCCTGGTCGTTCCCCAGCGGGCCCGTCGTGTTGGCCACCAGTGTCTACGGATTCCTGGCCATCGCCATTGCCCGCGGCCTGGCCGCCCCGCTGCGCTGGGTCCCCTATGCCCTGGCCACCACGCTGATCACGGCAGTGGCCGGGGCCCGGGTCTATCTGGGCGCGGAGTGGCTCACCAGCGTCATCAACAGCATCGCCCTTGGGCTCGTGTGGGTCGCAGCCCTGGGGCTCGCCTTCCGCCGCCATAGCCGCCTGGCGCTGCGCCCCGGCGCACTCGCGGCGGTCGCCGCGATCGGACTGGCCGCGGGGCTCAGCCTCCACGACGCCGTCACCGGCGACCGGGACCGGGAGCGACTGACCCCGGCCCCGCGGATCGCGACCCTGGAACACCGCGCCTGGCAAGGCGCCGCCTGGGCGCGGCTCCCCCGTCACCGGGAGGACTTGAGTCAGCGCCACCGCCACCCCTTGACCATCCAGTACGCGGGCGACCCGGCCTTGCTCACCGAGGCCCTGGCCGGGTCCGGCTGGCAGCCCGCACCGCTTCTGGATTGGGGCAGCGCCCTGCGGCTGCTGTCGCCCTCCTTGCCGCTGGCGGAGATCCCCGTCATTCCCCAGGTCCACGACGGCCGTCATGAGGCCCTGATCCTGGCCAGGCCCACGGGCGCCGACCACCGGGAGGTCCTGCGCCTCTGGCCCACCCGCTGGCGCCTGACGGACGGCGCGCCCCTGTGGGTCGGCAATGTCACCCGCCAACATCGGGGCCTGTTGCTCAATCTGATCGTCGTCCCGACGACCGACACCCACGACTTCCGCCTGCCCGCGGAGTTTGAAAGGGAGTTACCGGGACTGCGCCTACGCGCGGCGTCCGGGGACGGACCCTTGCGGATTGAGGAGGAACCCGCAAGGGCACCTCCAGAGCCTTGACAGACTGGGGGGATTTGTTTGACTGGCAGCGACGTAACCGTTCATCGGGTCGTTTTACGCCCACAATCCCTTTTCTCGCTTCGACTCCGGACCGTCGGCGCCAAGCTGGATGCGTGAACAGGGCATAGGACTCTCCCGCTGATGAATTAGGGCCGGCCCAGCCGGTC
Source organism: Candidatus Thiodictyon syntrophicum (assembly GCF_002813775.1). Taxonomy (NCBI): domain Bacteria; kingdom Pseudomonadati; phylum Pseudomonadota; class Gammaproteobacteria; order Chromatiales; family Chromatiaceae; genus Thiodictyon; species Candidatus Thiodictyon syntrophicum. The sequence goes on along the minus strand of NZ_CP020370.1, from coordinate 880,424 downwards.
AATGAATACGGCCAACCCTTCCAGCAGCGCCGCCTCCTGATCGCGCTGAGGGAAATGACCGCAGCGGGCCAGTTTGAGCAGTTGCGTCCCCGGCACCCGGGCGGCGATTACATCGATCTGGCGCATGGTGGCGTACTCGTCGTCCTCGCCCTGGATCGCCAGCACCGGACAACGGATGTTGCTCAGGGAGTCCTCGATGTTCCAGTCGCGGAATGCCGGCGACAGCCAGCAGTCGTGCCAGTCCTTGAAGACCCGCTCGGCCGGCGCCTGATGGTAGCGCCCAAGCCTTTGCGGCAAGTCGGTGGTATGCCAGGCGATGCCGGCGGCGCGAATGCCGGCCAAGGCCTCGGGCTCGACGAATTCGTGCGGCGCGATCACCGCCAGCGCGCGCGGCACCGCCGGGAAGGCACCGGCGAAGATCAGGGCAATGCTGCCGCCGTCGCTGTGGCCGATCAGCACCGGGGCTTCGATCCGCAGCGCGGCGAGCAGCGCGGGCAGGACCTCCTCGGCTTCGCGATGCAGGTAGCGCGGCGTGCGCGGGTCCGTATAGGCCTGCGAGCCCCCGTAACCGGCACGCGACCAGGCAATGACGCGGCAGCCGGTGACCGCCGCCAACCGCGCGGAAAAATAGCGCCACATAGCCACACAACCCAGGCCGTCGTGCAGCAGCAGCAAGGGCGGGCGGCCCGGCACCAGCGCCGGATGATCCCGATATTCAAGGCGCAAACCGTTCACAATGATGTGTTTCATAGCTCAGGAACGATTCATCAATGATCCATTAGGGAATGCGCTTTGCACCGTTGTCGTTGTCGTTGTCGTAGTCGAGGTTGTCGTAGCGCCCCGGATCCTCTCGCACCCCAAATTGCATCGCTTCTCCGATTACGACAACGCCAACGACAACGATTGTGTCCGTGTTTAACTCTCGCTTGAATCGTCACTCAGCCACACGGCCAGGGTATCAGCAATGCCATCGACAGGTCCGTGCGCCGACCGCTCAGCGCTGACAGTCCCGCGTGTCGTTCCAGCCCCAAGGCAGCCGGGCCACCCCGCGACTCAATGCCCATGCGCCTGCAACCACTGCTCCAGCATGACCAGCACCCACAGCATGACGCCGTAATAGCCGGCGTGCTGCCCGGCGTGGCGGGCGCGCAGCCAGTCAATATAGTCGGGGCGCACGATGCCGCGCGCGCGCAGGGCATTCAGGCTGTCGTCGGCCAGGGCCTTGAGCGGGGCGTATTCGGCCAGCCACAGGCCCACCGGCAGGCCGAAGCCCTGCTTCTGCTTCTTGATGATCGCGGGCGGCAGGAAATCGGCCAGGGCCTGCTTGAAGAACCAGCGCAGGCGGTTGTCCTTGAGCTGAATCCGGGGCGGTACCGAGGCGGCAAAGTCCATCAGGCGTTCGTCGAGCAGGGGGTAGCGCACGTCCACGCCCGCCAGTTCACAGGCCTGGTTGACCTTGCGCAAGTCGTTGTCCGCCAAAGTGATCTTCAGATCCAGGTGCATCATGCGGTTGACGATGGCGCGCGAACTGATGTGGTGGTAGCAGGCACGCTGGGTCTCCAAGGGCGCGTTCGGGTCCACGCGAGCGAGGAAGGCGGGGTCGAAGATCGCGGCGAGCGGGGTGCGGTGCAGGAAGTTGTAGCTCTCCAGCCGGTCCGGCAGCGGGGTGCGCGCCTGGTCCACATAGCTCTTGAACTTCCTGAGGCCGGGCACGGCACCCAGGCCGGGGATGGCGGCCAGCGGGTCCAGCAGGCCGCGGCGGACCCACCCGGGGAGGCTGCGGTAGACCTCGAAGAGTTGCTGGTTGGCGTAGCGGGCATTGCCGCCGAAGATCTCATCCCCGCCGTCGCCGGCCAGGAGCCGGGTGCAGCCGTCGTTGCGGGCGAAACGGGCGCAGAGATACGCGGGGATGATGGAGGCGTTGGCGAAGGGCTCGTCGCACCAGGCCGCAAGCCGCGGGATGGCTTCCAGGACGTCCTGGGGCTGGACATAGTATTCGCGCGCCTCGGTGCCGAAGTGGCGCGCGGCAACGCGGGCGTAGGCCATCTCGTCGTAACCCCGGGCGTCGAAGCCCATGGAGTAGGTCCGCACCGGCACGCCGCGCAACCGGCGCAGGGTGCCGGCGACGGTGGAACTGTCGGTACCGCCGCTCAGAAAGCACCCGACCTCGTCCGGGCCTGCCCCGGGCGCCGCGGCCGCGCCGCCGACCACCAGGGGCAGCAGCCGGCGGAACTCCCGGCTGAGATCCGCAAGCGGGGTCGGGTTGTCGTCCCGATAGGGCATGTGCCAATAGAAGAAGGCGTGGCGGCCGAGTGGATTGAGGTCCACCGCCTGGGCGGGCAGCAGTTTCTCCACCCCCTGGTAGATGCTGCCGGGACTGGGGACCACATGGAAATAGAGATAGTCGAACAGGGCCTGGTCGCTGAGGCGCGCCGGGAACCCGGGCAGCCCGGTGAAGGCGCACAGGCGGCTGGCGAAGGCCACGGCCTCACCCAGGCGGCACAGGTAGAGCGGCCTGATCCCCGCCCGATCGACCGCCAGCAGGACCTTGCGGCGGCGCAGATCCATGAGCGCCAGGGCGAAGCTGCCGTGGATGTGCCCCAGCAGGGCATCGCCCTCGGCGTGGTAGAGGCGGGCCACCGCCGCCGCGTCCAGGGCTCCGGACGCCACGCCGCCCAGGCCGGTGACCGGCTCGGTGAGACAGACCACGACCTCCTCGTCGGCATAGACGAGGTCGGGTCCGGCCTGGGAGCCCGCGTGCCCGCCGCGGTCACGGACGCGCCCGACGCCGGGCCCCGGCGCCGCCCCGGCGATCACACCGCGCCCCAGCATGGTATCGAGTAGCTGGTCCGAGGCCTGGGCGTCGGCGATCTGGCCCATCCAACCACAAATGGCGTACATCGGTCCTCTCCTGGGGGGTGGCGGCCGGGGTGCGGGGACGCGGCGCGTCCCGCCGGCGGGCGGTCGAGCCGCGATTATACCCGGCGGCCCCTGGAACTCTCCCAAGGGACCGGCCGCGGATTGTGATTGCGCCGCGCACGCGCGGACCGGACCCGCCATACTTACCCATTGTCCGCGTCCGCCTGACCCATCAACCAACGCCTACGGAGCCTCACCATGCGCTCGATCTTCCTCGTCACCGCCGTACTCGCCGCGGCCCCCCTGCTTGCGCAGACCGCAACGCCCCCCGCCACCACGCCGACCTCGGCCGCGGCCCCCAACCCGAATCTCGAGCAGGCCCGGGCCCTGACCAAGGAATTCGCCGACACCTTGAAGGGCGAGTTGGAGGCGGCCATGAAGTCCGGCGGTCCCATCGCGGCCATCGGCGTGTGCAAGGAGCGGGCACCGGCCATCGCCGCCGCCATTTCCGGGCGGTCCGGCTGGGAGGTCGGGCGCGTCAGCCTCAAACCCCGCAACACCAAGGACGGGCAGCCGGACGCCTGGGAGCGGCAGGTGCTGACCCGCTTCGACGAGCGCAAAGCGGCCGGTGAACCGGTCGAGACCATGGCCTTCGCCGCCGTGGTGGAAGACAACGGGACCCGGCAGTTCCGCTTCATGAAGGCGATCCCCACGGGTGAGGTCTGTCTCGCCTGCCACGGCGGCAACCTCGCCCCCGCGGTGGCCGCGACCCTGGACCAAGCCTATCCAGAGGACCACGCGCGCGGTTATGCTGTCGGGGATATCCGCGGGGCCTTCAGCCTGACCAAGCCGATCAACTGAGGCGAGCGCGTAAGCACCGCGGATCGGGGCCGGTCAGGTGCAGCGCATCCCCGGCACCTTATCTCCCGGCAGCACAGCGCAGCCAGCGCCAAGCCCCGACCGACAAACAGCGGGTGAACCATGTCCGACCAACGCTTTGATCTCACCTACAAGGGCCTGGTCGCCCCGGGGGCCGACCCCGAAACGACCCGGCAACGCCTGACCGGGGTCTTCAAGCTCAGCGACAAGGGCGCCGAGCGCCTGTTCACCGGCCGGCCGGTGGTGGTCCAGCGCGATGTGGATGCGGCGACCGCCGCCCGCTTCAAGAAGATATTTGCCCACGCGGGGGCCGTCTTGACGATCACCCCGGTGGCGGGCTTGGGGACCACGGACAACAAGGGGCCGGCGGCCGCCCCGCGGCCCCAGGCCGACGACTCCCGCGAAGGCGCGCCGCTGTCCCTGGCGCCCCAATGGGGCGATCTGGAGTCCCCGTCGGCCGCCGCGCCGCCGGTGTTGGACTTGAGCTATCTGAGTCTGGTCCCGGGGGACAACTGGACCCTGGAGGATTGCGAGGCCCCCCCGACCCCGATCCCGGAACTGGACACCAGCGCACTGCAACTGGAACCGCTCCAGCCGCGGACCGAACACACTACCGACCCACTACTGGACTGACAGCGAGCGATGACCAAGGACTTCGACCATATCGTGATCGGCGCGGGCATCAGCGGGCTCGGCGCCGCCCATTTCTCGGCCCGGCGCGGCCTCGCCACCCTGGTCCTGGAAGCCGCCCCCCGGGTGGGTGGGTGCATCAACACCCACGAGTTCCAAGGACTTGGCGGGTTCTGGACCGAGGCCGGCAGCCACACCTGTTTCAACAGCTACGGCAATCTGCTCACCATCATGGACGACCTGGGTCTGACCAGCCGGATTCTGCCCAAGGCCAAGGTCGGCTACCGACTGTGGCAGGACGGGGAGCGCCGCTCCATCGTCTCCGCCCTGCATTTTCTGGAGGCCGCCGTGTCGCTGCCGCGCCTCTTCACGACCCCGAAGCAGGGGCAGCGCGTGGCGGACTATTACGGCCGCGTGCTGGGGCGGCGCAACTATCGGGACCTGCTGCGCCACGCCTTCCAGGCGGTGATCTGTCAAGCCGCGGACGACTATCCGGCCGAGGCCCTGTTCCGCCGTAAGCCGCGCCGCAAGGACGTGATCAAGGCCTTCACCTTCGCCGACGGGCTCGCGGCCATCCCCGCGGCCATCGCCGGCCAGGAGCGGCTCCAGGTCCGCACCGGCCAGCGCATCACCGCCATCGTGCCCGACCAGGGCGGCTGGCGGGTCGTCGCCGACGGCGCCAGCGAGGTCACCTGTGATTATCTGACCCTGGCCGTGCCGCCGGATGCCGCCGCCCGGCTGCTGCCGACCGGCTTCGACGGGGCCCGGCACGCGATCGGGGCCATCGCCATGGCGGAGATCGAGACCCTGCTCCTGGCGTTTCGCGGCGCGGACCTGCAACTGCCCGCCCTGGCGGGGCTGATCGCGGTCGACGGGCCCTTCTACTCGGCGGTCTCCAGGGACTTCCTGCCCGCGGGCACCCATCGCGGCTTCGCCTTCCACTTCCGCCCCGGGGCCCTGTGCCGGGACGACCAGGTCACCGTCGCCTGCCGCGCCCTGGGGATCGACCCCGGACAGATCGCCGCTCAGGCACAGGTACACAACCGCCTGCCGGCCCTGCGGGCCGGGCATACGGCCGTGGTGGGGCGCATCGACAGCGCCATGGCCGGCAGCCGTTTGGCCATCACCGGCAACTGGTTCCTCGGGGTCTCCATCGAGGACGCCCTGACCCGCAGCCGCCGGGAGACCGACCGGCTGTTCGGGGCCGAACCTTCCCGGTTACCCTGAATCTCAGGTATATCTTTAGAACCCCAAAGGAATATTTGTCCGCAAATAAACGCAAATGAACGCAAATAAGAAAGCGGCCTGCGGACGTTGCGCGCGTGACGCTGAACCTCCATTGACGCTGCCTTTCGATTCTCCACGCAATCTCCAGAGTTAAGCCGCGCCTGCTGAGATTGTTCATAATTTGCGTTCATTTGCGGACCATATTCTTCCCCGCAGCAGCAACCACGGAGCACGCCCATGCGTCACCCATTTATTTTTCTATGCCTGCTCGGCTTGGCCCAGGCGAGCGCCGCCGAGATGATCGGCAGCGTGAACACCAAGTTCAAACTCATGGGCCCGAGCGACAAGATCGTCGTGGAGGTCTTCGACGACGAGGACCTGCCCGGGGTCGCCTGCTATCTCAGCCGCGCCAAGACCGGCGGCATCTCCGGCGCGGTCGGGGTGGCGGAGGACACCTCGGACGCCTCGCTGGACTGCGCCCAGATCGGACCCATCAAGGTGCCGGATGACATCCGCAACGGCAAGCGCAACGGCGAGCAGGTCTTCAAGAAGCGCACCTCGCTGATCTTCAAGACCCTTCAGGTGGTGCGCTTCTACGACCCCCAGCGCAACGTCCTGGTCTATATGACCTACAGCGACCGGGTCCTCGAGGGGTCGCCCAAGAACAGCGTCGCGGTGGTAGCCATCGCGCCCTGGGCCGCCCCGCCCCCAGGCGCCGCCACACCGGCCCCGGGTCAGGGCGCCGCCGCCCCGGCAACCAAGCCCGGTCAATGAAAGGGCGCGCAACATCCGCGACGCAATCCTGGCCCCCTATGACCGCGTCCATTGGAACAGGTCGACGCCTGCGCCAGTCGACGCAACCCATCGCACTACCGGAGTACCGACCGTGTCCATGAAGAAGAACATCGGCCAGACCGACCGCACGATCCGCCTGGCCGTCGCCGGGCTCTTGGTGCTCTGCGGCATCTGGCTGCACCTGTGGTTCCTGTCAGTCATCGCCCTGGTCCTGGTGGTCACCGGTTTCACCGGCATCTGCCCGGCCTATCTTCCGTTCAAGATCGACACCAACAAGGACGGCGAGGAGGACTGATCCGAGCGCCAGCCGGCTCAGTCGCAACGCAGGGGCGGCACGCTACCCGTCGCGCGATAGGCGCGATAATCCGCCAGCACGGCGGCGTGATCAAAGGCGAGCCGGGCCGGGATGGCCTCGGGCAGGAAGACCAGCACCGCACGGGCGTCGTCCAGCGCCCGCGGCTCGCCGATGGCCTCAGCCACATAGACCGCGCTGACCGTGTGGCCCCGCGGGTCACGACCGGGGTCTGAATAGACACCGAGCAGGGCGCGCAGGGTGACGATCAACCCGGTCTCCTCCCGTGCCTCCCGCACCGCCGCCCGCTCCACGCACTCCCCGACATCCACGAAGCCGCCCGGGATGGCCCAACCCGGCGGCGGGTTGCGGCGCTCGATCAGGACGATGGGACGGCCGGGTCGGTCCACCAGTTCGATGATGGCGTCCGCGGCGAGCAGGGGTGTCACGGGTTTGGGCATGGCGCTGGGCTCCTCGGTTAACGTCGCGGCACTGTACCGCGTCACCGGCACGGTATCAGAACAACGCGTCGGATCGCCATTGTCGTTGTCGTTGTCGTTGTCGTTGTCGTTGTCGTTGTCGTTGTCGTTGTCGTTGTCGTTGTCGTTGTCGAGGTTATCGTAGCGCAGTGGATTCTCTCGCAGCCCAAATTGCATCGCTTCTACGATTACGACAACGACAACGATGGCGTGTTACATGATACATGACGTCATCGCCCAACCCTGGAGCACCGTATTGGAAGCCTTTCTTCTCTCCACCGGGGTGGTCGCACTCGCCGAGATCGGCGACAAGACGCAACTGCTCGCCTTCATCCTCGCCGCCCAGTTTCGCAAACCGGTCCCCATCATCCTGGGCATCCTCATCGCCACGCTGGCCAACCATGCCCTGGCGGCGGCCTTGGGGCTCTCGGTGGCGGCCCTGATCGAACCCCAGACCCTGCGCTGGGTGCTGGGGCTGTCCTTCATCGCCATGGCGATCTGGATCCTGATCCCGGACCGGCTCGACGAGGACGACGCCAAACTCGCCCGCTTCGGGGTCTTCGGCACCACCCTGATCGCCTTCTTCATCGCCGAGATCGGCGACAAGACCCAGGTCGCGACCGTGGCCCTGGCGGCGCAGTATCAGTCGATCCTGCTGGTCGTCGCCGGCACCACGCTCGGGATGCTGATCGCCAATGTGCCGGCCGTGATCCTCGGCGACCGTATCGCGGGCCGCCTGCCCGTCCACCTGGTCCACCGCATCGCGGCCGCCATCTTCGCGCTCCTGGGCCTGCTCACCCTGCTGGGGGTTGGGGAGGGCTACGGCCTGTGAGCGGCGCCCCCGCTGCCGCGGAGAACGCCCGCTGGCAGGCCCGACTCGAACTCGGTCTCGCGGACCGGGCCGGGCGCACGGTCGTGGCACACCAACGCCACCAGGGGCCGCTGACGGTCCAGCGCCCCTTCTACCCCGAGGGCGCCCCCTGCCACCTCTATCTGCTGCACCCACCCGGGGGGGTGGTCGGGGGCGACCGGCTGGAGGTCAGGGTCCGGGTCGAGGCTGGGGCCCATGCACTGATCACCACCCCGGGGGCGGCCAAGTTCTATCGCAGCGCCGGTCCCCGGGCGGACCAGGTGCAACACCTCGAGGTCGCCGCGGGCGGGGTCCTGGAGTGGTTTCCGCAGGAGAACATCCTGTTTCCCGGGGCCCAGTTGTGCGCGAGCACGGCGGTGGACCTGGCCCCGGGCGCCCGCTTCCTGGGCGCCGAGGTCCACTGCCTGGGGCGGCCGGCGATCAGCGAGCGCTTCGCCCAGGGGCGCGCAGACCTGCGCCTGCGGGTCAGCCGGGCGGGTGTCCCCCTGCTCCTGGAGCGCCTCCTGGTGACCGCCGGGCAGGGCCTGGATGGACCTACCGGGCTGCGCGGCCTGCCGGTCACCGGGACCCTGTTGGCGAGCGGTGCGGACGCCTCGGACCTGGCCGCGGTCCGCGCCCACCCCGGCGGCGCCGGGGACCGGCCCGGCGCGGATCACACGCGAGCGGCACCAACACCCCTCTGGGCCGCGACCCTCCTGGGCGACCTCCTGATGGTCCGCACCCTGGCCCCCACGACCGAACCCGTGCAGCGGCTTTTCATCGCCCTTTGGGGCATACTTCGCCCCAGACTGCTGGGGCGCCCGGCCTGCCCGCCGCGGATCTGGGCCACCTGATCGACCCGCCCCGCCGACCCGCATCAGCGACCCCGAACCGGAGGCCACCGTGGATCTCACCCCCCGCGAGAAAGACAAACTGCTGCTCTTCACCGCCGGCCTGCTCGCCGAGCGACGCCGCGCCCGGGGCGTCAGGCTCAACTACCCGGAGGCCATGGCCTATATCAGTTGCGCCATCCTGGAGGGCGCCCGCGACGGCCGCAGCGTCGCCGAGCTGATGGACCTCGGCCGCACCCTGCTGACCCGAGAGGACGTCATGGATGGCATCGCGGAGTTGATCCACGAGGTCCAGGTCGAGGCAACCTTTCCCGATGGCACCAAGTTGGTGACCGTGCACGATCCGATCGTGTAAACGCACATAGACCGAAAAGCCGGAAAGGTGGAAAGCATCAATGGTCCGACTCACCCGCTTGATCGCGACTCTGCTGCTCCTTGGACTGCCCTGCCAAGCCGCCGTAGTAGCAGGATCGGACCACCCGGATGAGCTGATCGTAGAGAAAGGCAAGCGCCAATTGCATTTGGTCCGCCACGGCAAGCCGTATAAGACCTTCCTGGTCGCTTTGGGCTTCACCCCTGATGGCCGCAAAGGATGCGAAGGTGACGGCAAGACGCCTGAGGGTAACTACCGGATCGATGCCCGTAACAGCGCCAGCGGCTACCATCTGTCACTGCATATCTCCTATCCATCGGCAGACGACAGGGCACGGGCACTCGCGGATGGCTGCGCGCCGGGCGGGGATATCATGATTCACGGCTCGCCCGATTGGGCGCCGGAATGGCTGTTGACCGTCTACCGCCTCTTCAAACCGGACTGGACGCGCGGCTGCATTGCCGTCTCAAACGCGGAGATCGACGAACTGTTCGCCCAAGTGAAGACAAATACACGGATCAGAATTCTGCCGTGACTGCCCCTTATTGCCCCTGTTACTGGAGACTCAAGCGATGATTCCAGGCGAAATCCTCGTCGCCCCCGGCGAGATCGAGACCAATGCCGGGCGCCCGGTGCTCACCCTCGCGGTCGCCAATACCGGCGACCGACCCATTCAGGTGGGCTCGCACTACCACTTCTTCGAGACCAACGCGGCGCTGCACTTCGAGCGTGAACCGACCCGTGGCCAACGGCTGGACATTCCGGCCGGCACCGCGGTGCGCTTCGAGCCGGGGCAGACGCGGACCGTGACCCTGGTCCCCTATGCCGGCTACCGCCGGGTCTATGGCTTCAATGCCCGGGTGATGGGCGCACTGGATGGAGTAACGCCATGAGCCGCATCGCGCGTGCCGCCTATGCCTCACTCTACGGCCCCACGGTCGGTGACCGGGTGCGCCTCGGTGACTCGGAGTTGATCGTCCAGGTGGAGGAGGACCGCACCATTTATGGCGATGAGGTCACCTTCGGCGGCGGCAAGGTGATCCGCGACGGGATGGGCCAATGCCAACGTGAGTGCCAGGCGGTCGCGGATCTGGTCATCACCAACGCACTGATCCTGGACCATTGGGGCATCGTCAAGGCCGATATCGGCATCAAGGACGGACGCATCTGCGGGATCGGCAAGGCCGGCAACCCGGATACCCAGGCGGGGGTCGATGTTCTCATCGGCCCCGGCACTGAGATCATCGCCGGCGAGGGCCAGATCCTCACCGCTGGGGGCATCGACGCCCACATCCACTTCATCTGCCCCCAGCAGGTGGAGGACGCACTGATGTCGGGGATCACCACCATGATCGGCGGCGGCACGGGTCCGGCCACCGGCACCAACGCCACCACCTGCACCCCGGGGCCCTGGAACCTCCACCGGATGCTCCAGGCGGCCGAGGGACTGCCGGTCAACCTGGGCTTTCTGGGCAAGGGCAACGCCAGCCTGCCGCTCCCCCTAGAGGAGCAGGTCCGCGCCGGGGCCATGGGGCTCAAGCTCCACGAGGACTGGGGCACCACCCCGGCCGCCATCGATTGCTGCCTGGGCGTGGCGGAGCTTGCCGATGTGCAGGTCGCGATCCATACCGATACCTTAAATGAGAGCGGCTTTGTCGAGGACACTATCGCCGCCTTCAAGGACCGCACCATCCATACCTACCACACCGAGGGCGCGGGCGGCGGCCATGCCCCGGACATCATCAAGGCGGCGGGGCTTCCCAATGTACTGCCCTCCTCCACCAATCCGACCCGACCCTATACGGTCAATACGGTCGACGAGCACCTGGACATGCTGATGGTCTGCCATCACCTGTCGCCCTCGATCCCGGAGGACGTCGCCTTTGCCGAGTCGCGCATCCGCCGCGAGACCATCGCCGCGGAGGACATCCTCCACGACCTGGGCGCCTTCAGCATGATCTCATCGGACTCCCAGGCGATGGGCCGGGTCGGCGAGGTCATCACCCGCACCTGGCAGACCGCCCACAAGATGAAGGTGCAGCGCGGCGCCCTGAGCCAGGACCCGGCCGCCCACGACAACTTCCGCGCCAAGCGCTATGTGGCCAAATACACCATCAACCCGGCCATCGCCCACGGCATTGCGCATGAGGTCGGGTCGGTGGCCGTCGGCAAGCTCGCCGATCTGGTGCTCTGGCGGCCCGCCTTCTTCGCGACCAAACCGAGCCTCATCATCAAGGGCGGGCTGATCGCCGCCGCCCCCATGGGCGACCCCAATGCCTCCATCCCCACACCGCAGCCGGTCCACTACCGACACATGTTCGCCGCCGTCGGCGGGGCCCTGCCGGCGACCTGCATGACCTTCCTGTCCCAATGGGCCATGGACGCAGGGATCCCCCGGCAACTGGGCCTCAAGCGCCTGTGCGGCACGGTGCGCAACACCCGGGCGCTGCGCAAGTCGGACATGATCCACAACGACTGGCAGCCGCTGATCGAGGTCGACGCCCAGACCTATGAGGTCCGCGCCGACGGGCAGTTGCTCACCTGTGAGCCGGCGGCGGTGCTGCCGTTTGCGCAGCGGTATTTCCTCTTCTGAGCCGCCGCGCTCCTGCCAGGCGCGGGACCAGGGGAATTGGCAACGGATTGTCGATGAGTGACGGCCGCGAATCGCGTATGTACCGCATCATTTTCGTGTACGCGATTCAGTCGCCCGGGAGCGGTAGATGCGCATGGAAGATCGCAACGACAATTCTGTTACCCGATTCGGGAATCGGTGGATGAATATGGATGCGGTTGATATGTGGTTCGATCTTGCCGTGCCATTGACAGTAAAGGGTTCTCCCCTTCAGCGTCCGTTCCCGTGCCTGCCGACAGGTCTTATGCTGAGCGACGTTTGCATTCTCGGGCGCCATTTCAAGGCCACATAAGGTGAACCGCCGCTCGATCAGGCGCTGGTCTGGACGCCCCTCCATCGGCGGCCGGCGGTCGAGTTCGGTTTCCAATGGGGGCGGAGCCATGAACACCCACCAACCATGATCGTCAAAGCCGTCGAGGTATCGACGCAACTCTTCGCGAACCCGCGTGTAGCCACCCTCAAAGTCGGAGAGCCCCCGCCATACCCCCGGCAGGAAGAAAGTATCCGGATAGGCGTGCGGAGCAAGCCGTTCGAGCGTCGCCGCCGTGTCGCGCTCAACGTCGATGGCGGAACGAAAAAATGCACGATGGCCTCGCTCGTCGATGACCCAGTGAAGTTTGACCGCACCCGCCGCTGAGCCGGTGAGATAAACACCAGAGCGTCGTAGGGCGAGACAGGCGACAGCCCGACCAGCACGCACCCTATGGTGAGCCCAGTAAACGTCGGCGTTCTCGGATGCGGGACCTTCGCCCACCACGATTTCGGGATACTCCATTCCCACCGGCCAGCTTTCCTCGTCCAGGTAGCGCGTAGCTCTGCCCAACGCTGCGGCTAGCTTTTCCAGAATCTCATTGTCGAGCTTCACCGCGGCACCCGGCGACAAGAGTTCCCAGACGCTCAACCCGCCGAGCACCGGACGCGTGTAGATGTCATCGCCGATCCATACCCGCTCGCCCCACGACTGTGCAGTTGTTACACGCTCAAGAAACGCCCCCAACGCCGAATCGATTTCGGCTTCCGACCATCCATCAAAGCACCACTCAGAGCCATCGACGACGAAGGCCACGCATCACCTCTGTCGACGTATACGGCCGAGCGCCGAAACGTCGATCTGATATTGGTCAAAGAAACCACGGGGCCAGTCGGAGACCCCACCCATCGCCGTGAAGAGCAGTGGGGTCACCCGAGCCGTATCGCTCTCGTCCGAGTCGAAAAAATGAACCGTCGCGTGTTCGCAGGGCAGATAGCGATGCTCGCCGATCGCCCGGCGGACACCATTCAGAACATGGTCGGAGTGGGTTTCAACGATTACCTGAATACCGCAACCAGCAAGCCACGCGAGATACACCCCTATACGCGATTGCCCCGCAGGATGTAGATGTGCCTCCGGATTCTCGACCACAAGGAGGCCGCCCGGCGACGCGACAAGGCCTGCAAGCACAATCGGCAAAGCATATGACACGCCAAAACCCATGTTCGGCGCCCGCACCCAATCCCCACCCGGCGCGCGAAAGCGCAGTGCCGTTACCAAAGTGCCGGGGAAAGACTCCGTATCAATCTCGACCGCCTTAACGATCTCGCCGAGCCATCGCTCCAACTCGTACTTTAACAACGGCGCAGTGCCCGGTTCCCGCTCTGGATGGAGACGCTGGGTGTCATTGAGCGGCCGGTCGCCCAGAGCGGCCAGGACCTGGGCGCAATACTCGCCGCGTACGCCCACCTCCAGGGCATCGGCAGGCAGCGCGGACGCGCCCAACACGCTGCGTGGCCCTAAGCGCTCGGCGCAGAGGTAGGTGAAGGCCCGCGACGCCCGCGTGAAGGCAAACGGAGGATTATCGGGACGCGCCGCCACCTCCAGATAGAGCGCCTCTGGGGCATTCGCCGGAACGCCGAACCGCCAAGACGCAGTAGTCTCATCGCGATCATGCCGCATGTCGAAGTCAATATCACCTTCCGCTCCCCAGTTATGTACGTCCTCTGCCGTACCGAGTTCCAACCCGACTGGCCCATTGAGCCGAATCGATTCTGCCGAATCTTCAATCGAGGCCTCGCGGGCCAGGACGAGCGCATGGATTACCGAGGTCTTACCCGTACCGTTGAGACCGGCGAGCACGACCAAGGGCGCCAGATCGAGCGCCTGATCGGCAAATCGCTTGAAACCACGGATGTGTAGTTGGTCGATCATCCGACAGCCTCTGCGAGGATTTCGCGGGTCCGGTTCAGGCGAAAACTGATCTTGATCGGATCGCCCGTTCCAACGGCAACTGCACGCGTATAATCCTCGTCGTCGAAGGCCGCGCGGAACGCGGTCACAATACGCTTTGCCTTCGGCGCCAACCGTGCCAGGGGGTACTCAGCCAACGCGATTGCCTGAGCCTCAAACACGGCACGATTGATTGGCCCACGACGCTTTGCGCGTCGGGGCCAACGCCGAAATGCCGCGTCTCCCAACACCTCGATGGCATTTGTCATAGCCCGATTGAAGCTCTCTTCCAGCTTGGCGAGTCTTGCATCGTTGATGGCAGCACTCCCATCCGAACCGCCGTCGATTCTTCGCGTGAAATGGAGCAAAAAAGCGTCCAGACTCTCGTGCTGCCGGTATTCCTCTTCGGAAAACGAACTGAACGCGCAGAATCGCAGTGCCAACTCCCGGTCCGCCATCCGCTTGCTGTCGCGCACCAGTTCATTCGGCTCGTCGGGCGACACCTTCCAGAAGTGCCTGCCCGTCGCCTCGTCAAATGCAGGCAACTCCACGAGTCGCTTGAGTAGATCGCGAGAGCGCGACTTGCTCATCGCATGCCGAATCTCTTGCGCGGAGAGCGGACTGCCGAGGGTATTGACCCTACTGAAAATGTCATATTTTACCTCGTCCGGGGTCTGGGGCTCGATAACGTGGACCACGATTTGCGTCGCGCGAAACCGGCGGACCATCGCGGGGTCCATGGAGGAATAGGTGTGATCCTTCAAATCCCGCAAATACTCGAGGTCATCCTCCCGAAGCGTGTGCCCATCGGACACGAAAAGCCGAACCGTCGAGAGACGCTGAACTCCATCGACAACCTGGTAGGTTCCGTTGATGTCTTGGTTAAAATAGAACGCGGGCAGCGGAATACCCAGAAGTATCGACTCGACGAGCCGAGTCCGCTGGCGCTGCTTCCAGACATAATCACGTTGAAAATCGGGCGTAAGATCGATATCACCCTCGTTGATCTGATCCACCACTTCACGGAGCGTGAAGTTCTTGGTTGAAATCCGGATCTTCTTCGGGTCCCATGGTTTGACCGCCGCGCCCCCGGAACCGGTGTCCTCGTCCTCCATTTCGGTCGGGGGGGATCCGGCCAAGTCGCTGTCAATGGTCATATTGCGGTCCCGCTCTCTAGGAATGGCATGGAGGCAAGAATGTTGGTTTCAACTCAGGCGGCTCCGCGACCAGGGTCCCGTCAAAGTCCGGGGGCTTGACGTAGCGGCGGGGGCCTCGGGCGATGCGAAGCGCGCGGGTGACGGTCGGGCGGTAGATCTGGCGAAGACGATCGCGGGGTTGGGCGAGGCGCGCGAAGGGGAAGTGCGCGGGCGCAGGCGAGCGCCAGCCTCCGCCGGAGCGGCCGTGCGTCAGCGTCAGCGGCGTCGGGTGTCAGACGCCGATGGCGGCCAGGGCCCGGCGCGGTTGGTGAGCGAAGGCGCGCAGGGCGCTGGCGATATTGGTAAAGCCGTGCAGACGAGCCAAGGCGATGGCGAAGTTGCGCAGGCTGGCCATGATGGCCGGTCCGTGGCCGACGCGCACGCGCGAGCGATCCTCGTCGAAGGTGACGTCGCGGACATAATGGGAGCGGTTCTCGATGCCCCAGTGGCCGCGGTTGAGTTGCAGGAGTCGCGGCGGGTCGGCCAACTGCGGTGGCAGGCTGGTCACGGCGAACACCGTCTCGTCGCGTTGCTTGCCCGACGTGAGTTCGGTGACGGCGCGTTCGATGCGACAGACCTGGGCGACGTGGGGGAAGTTGACGTAGTCGTTGAGGGCCGTGGAGGCCATCAAGCGGCGCTGCTCCAGGCGCCCATGGCCCTTATCGAGGGTCGTGGTGCAGAGGGGGGAAATGCGCCTCGGTCAGGGCGCTGAGGTCGGCATAGAGGGTGGGCTGATTTTCTTTGACCGTGAAAAAATAGTGGGCCTGTTTCTCCTCGACCAGGAAGCGCGCGGTCTCGCGTTGGGTATGCAGCGCATCGGCGGTGACCACCCGTCCCGTGAGGTCCAAGGGTGCGAGCAGCGGTTTGAGCTCCGGGATCTCGTTGGTCTTGGCCGGGATCTCGCGCTGCGCCACGGTCACGCCCTGATCTTGGAGGAACGCGCTGAGCAGATGCACCTGGGTGCCGTCGGGGCGCACCGCCCCGCGCAGGGCCTTACCATCGACGGCCACGGCATCGTCGGCAGCGACGAGGCCGAGCAGCCAGTCACTCAAGGTGGCATCAATGGCGGCAACGTCGCTGGCTTGCAGGACGCGGCGCAAGGTCGGCTCGGAGGGTGGCTCGAAGCGCTCGGTGCGGGGATTGTAGCGGGCGTGTAGACGCTTGAGTTGGGCCTGGGTCAGGCGCGCTGCCCACTCGGCGAGCGCGGTATAGCCGCGGTTGCCGGCGAGTACGGCGGCGAGGCCGATGCTCAACACCGTGGCCTGGGGATGGCGTTTACCGCGCGGACGGCGCCGATCGGGCAGCGCGCGCAGACGCTGCTGCAGGTCCTGCATCTGGGCCGTGGTCAGGGTGACGGATTGCATTGGCGTGCTCCAAGGGGCGGGTAGCACGGGGGCGCACAACAGCGCCCGGGCGCGTGGGTGCAACGGATAGACGAGTGCCTGCTTGGGTTCGCCATGGGGGGTATAGCGGCCGTTGCAGCGCGCAAAGCCGCGCGTGGTGCCGACCACCTGCCAGTTGGCGGCGCGGTAACAGGCACCGGTAAAACGCGTTGGATCGACGAAGGTCTCGGCCAGCAACAGGCGGTGACCATGGACGCGCAGCCAATCGTCGGACAGGCGCCGCAGGTTCAGCGCCAGGATGCGCGAGGCCAGATTAGGGACGCGCCCGGTGGCGGGGAGGATCAAGAACCGGGCGTTGTTGGCCAGCAGATGCAGGCGTTGATAGTGCAGCACCCGCGGCCAACCGATCCAGGCATCGCGGGCCGCGCACTTGAGCGCCGCCGCCTGCCAGCCGAGCAGCGCCAGCCAGCACCCATCAAGCGTGGCAACGTAGCGTAAGGTCTTGCCGAATAACGAGCGTAGGCCCAGGTAATGATGCGCCTCGACCAGCGCATCCCACGCGTCCCGCTCCCCGGGCAGGATCAGGCGGACCTCCAGACGCCGGAGTAACTCCGACGCGGGGCGGCAGGACTGGCAAGGAATTTCGGCCATGCCGACTGTTGTAAGACATTTCGGGCCGAAAATCCAGTTCTGCGAACATCGGTCACAAGCTCAAGGGGCTACGGGTGAACTCGACGGAGCCCTGGCTCCGCGACACCCGACGATCCTGCCGTGGAACGCGGCCCATCGCGCCGCGAGAACGGCGCCTCGGGTCCTAAGGCCCCAGTAGGCGAATAGTGCACGGACGCATTTGTTCAGGTCAATCCGAACGCGTGGAGAATCGCCCATCGGAAGGCCCTCAGCCACGATGTCGCGGGGCGTGCACGGGGCGCCCGGAGGGCGTAACTCCGGCACACCCGGCTGGCTGCGCACTCCTTCGCCGGGAGACGCTGCTCCGACAGAGACGGGGGCCCACGCCCGCCCCTCACCTCCCGCAGGCGGGGGCACCCGCCCCGCGCAAGGTGCGCCACCCGGGCTTCCCGTCCAGCCCGATCGCGGCGGGACGCCGCTCCCACCGCTTGGCGGGACCAAAAGACGGTCGGCGCCTTGAAGATATCCGGGGGCGGGGCGTAGCATGGGAGCCCGGCACTCTTAGCGCCGGCACGCCGCTCCCGGGTACTTACCCACAGGGCCCAAGCCCTTACGGCCCCACTTTATTCAACCTCGGGGAGATGACTCGATGTTCAAAGAAGAGCGTACCGAATCGCACTTCGACTGGTCCATGTTGGGCAACCTCGCGGAGGGTCGGCCCAACCTGGGCGACTCGATGAATGTCGCGGTCTATCGCCTGATGCAATTTACGCTGCGCGACGTCCTCATCCAACGGATGGGGGTCGCGGATGCCGACCGCGTCTTCTATGACGCCGGCCGCGAGGCCGGGGTGCAGTTTTATGCCCATGTGCTGACGAAGAAGGGTAGCTTCCCGGACTTCGTCGGCGATCTCCAGGACGCACTGCGGAAATTGAATATCGGCATCCTGCGCGTCGAGCAGGCGGACCTGGAACGGCTCAGATTCACCCTCACGGTGGCCGAGGACCTGGATTGCTCCGGGCTGCCGGTCTGCGGCGAGCAGGTCTGTACCTATGACGAGGGGTTCATCCATGGCCTGCTGAGTTCCCACACCGGGCGGGAATTTCAGGTGCGCGAGGTCGATTGCTGGGCCTCGGGGGACCGCGTATGCCGCTTCGAGGCGCACGCGCTCTGACGCGCCCGCACCGCCGCCGCTGACGCATGGTCACCGTTGCCGAACATCACCTGGATCAGTTGACCGCAACGCTGTCGCGGATCCTGCGCGGTGAAAAGCCGCCGCCCATGGTCTTGCCCGCAGATTATCCGCAGGACGAGTTCAATCAGTTTGTGGGCTATTTCAACCGCCTCGTCATCGAGTATGACGACTTTGCCGACTTCATGTATTCGATGGCCCGCGGCGAGTTGGACCGCGCGCCCCCGGCGGGTAAGATGCGGGTGCTGCAATCCTTCAAGAGCCTCCAGGCCAACCTGCGCCATCTGACCTGGAAGACGCAGCAGATCGCCGCCGGGGACCTTTCCCAACGGGTCGATTTCATGGGTGATTTTTCGACCGCCTTCAATGAGATGACGCGCCAGTTGCAGCAGGCGTTCGCGGACCTGCGGCAGGAAAAGGAGCGCTCCGAGCAACTGCTGCGCGACCTGACCGACAGCATCGCCTATGCCCAACGCATCCAGGCCGCCCTGTTACCCCCGCCCGGGGCCCTGAATGACTATCTGGCCGATTCCTTCAGTCTGTGGTTGCCGCGCGATATCGTGGGCGGTGACATCTATTGTCTGGAGACCTGTCCCGAGGGCGGCCTGGTCGCACTCCTGGACTGCACCGGGCATGGGGTGCCGGGCGCCCTGATGTCGATGCTGGCGGTCACCGCGCTGCGGCGGCTCATCCGGGATGAACACTGCTATGCACCCGCGCTCTTATTGCAGCGGCTCAATGAGTCGATCCGCACCACGCTGCGTCAGGATACCGCCGCCGCCCCCTCGGACGACGGACTGGACGCGGCCATCTGTCTGATTCAGCCGGACCAGGGGCGGCTGGTCTTTGCCGGTGCCCATTTGCCGCTCTATATCGTTGCCGATGGGCAACTGGCGGAGCTGCGCGGTGATCGCGCGAGCCTGGGCTATAAGCGCTCCAAGCCGGACCAGCGCTTTGCCAGTCACAGTGTGGCGCTGCAACCACGCCAATCATTTTACCTGTGCAGCGACGGACTGCTGGACCAACCGGGCGGCCCGCGCGGCTTGCCCTTCGGGCGCGACGGGCTCAGGCAGGTGCTGGAGCGGCATTGGCACGCGCCCTGCATCGATCAGCGCGACGCGCTCCGGAATCAATTGCTGGCCCATGCCGGGGCGCACGCGCCCCGGGATGACGTGACCGTGCTGGGTTGGCAGGTGGCCGGCGCGCACGGCCAAGCCCCCGCCCCCTTGCCCTAGAGAACGGTTCACTATCTTGACTCGATACCAAGCCCCAGGAGTGGCCGATGCCCACCATCGATCTGTTTGAACTGCGCAACAACTTCGCGCTGCACGACGTGCTCATCTGCTTCAATGGGCCCTTCTCGCATGGCCTGATCGAGGAATTCGGCGTGGCCGTGCGCCAACACCTGGCGCAGCGGGCGGCGGAGCATTCGGCCCTGCTCGATGTCTTCGCGGTCTATGTGGAGTTGGCCCAGAACGTCCGCAACTATATCGCCGCCAAGGGCTTCACCCCGGGTCAGCCGCATAACCCGGACTGCGCCATCATCGCCATCCTGTGGGACGGCGAGCGCTTCGCCGTGGGGGCCGGCAATGTGGTCGCACGCGCGGATGCGGCCGGGCTCGCCGGGCGCATCGCTGAATTGAATGGGCTGGATAAGGAGACCCTGCGCCGCCGCTTCAAGGAGCAACTGCGTGCGCCGCACCAACCGGGCAGCCGCGGCGCCGGCCTCGGCCTGCTGGACATCGCCCGCCGGGCCGCAATGCCGATACTGCTGGCACGCACCCCGCTCACCGATGAGTGGGAATTCGTCAGCCTCCTCGTGCGTATCTGAGAAGACCGATCATGGAATCACTCGACCTGCCGCAGACCCGCACGACCCCGCGCGTGTCTTTTGCCCTGCAGACCCGTACCCTGACCCTGCAGGGCGAATCCTATCCGGAAAACTCATTCCAGTTTTTCGAGCCGATTCTGGCCTGGGTGGACGGCTATCTCGGCGAGCGCCGGGAGGCCATCACCATCGCGGTGAATATGCCCTATATGAACAGCAGCAGCACCAAGTGCATGCTCGACCTGCTCGACCGCTTCGAGGACGCCTGGCGCCACGGCCAGCCGGTCCTGATGCACTGGTATTACGACCCGGACAATGGCCGGGCACTGGAACTCGCGGAGGAATTCAGGGAGGAGGTCAGCTTCCCGTTCGAGACGGTCCCTGCCCGTGGATGACGCGGTCGACCTTGATGACGGCCGCGGGCTCGACGACGGTGTGGGCCCCGCCGAGGCGGCGATCGCCACCCGCGCCCAGGCCCTGCGGGCCGCCCTGGCGGCCGGGATGCCGGTCGACTGGCCGGCCGAATATCGCCTGTTGCTGGAGCGCCATGGGCGGCTCGCCGCGCGTCTGGACAAGGTGCTGGCGATTGCGGACCGCTATCAGGCGTCAAGCCGCGACCTGATCGAACGCCTGGAGGCGGTCAATGGGCAGTTTCGCCAGTTGCGCGAGTTGGGGCTGCCGGTGTGCCGCTATTGCGGCCGGATTCACCTGGACGACCACTACCAGTCCCGGGTCGGGGAGTTCCTGAAGCACCATGCTGACCTGGGGCTCGCCCGCGGGGTCTGCGCGGGCTGTCTCGAGGAGCGTTACGGCGGACGGGTCCGGGCGCCGCTGCCGACGCCCGCCGGGCCGCGCCCGGTCGGCGCGCCGGTATCCGACAGCGCGCTCAACCGGGTGCACGCGACCCTGTCCGACCCGGCGCACGCGGGCTCGCCGCTGGCCGCGCCGCTGGCGGACCTGGCGGAGCGCTATGAGAAGCTCCTGCGCCGGCTGAACAAGTTGGTCCTCATCAGCGACCGCTTTCAGGAGCAACTCCAGGACAGCAACCTGCGCCTGGAGCATCTGGCGAGCACCGATGTATTGACTGGTCTCACCAGCCGGCAGGCCATGAAGACCTGGCTGGAGGTGGAGGTCCGGCGGGCCCGGATCGAACACCGCCCGCTCGCCTTACTGTCCCTGGACGTCGACCACTTCAAGCACGTCAACGACACCTACGGCCACGAAACCGGTGATGCGGTGTTGGCGACGGTCGCCGCCGCGATCCAACGCGACCGGCGCCGCGGCGATGGGGCCGGACGCTGGGGCGGCGAGGAGTTCGTGGTATTGCTGCCCGACTGCCCCTATGAGGGCGCGCTGCCGATCGCCGAGAAGCTGCGCGCGAGCATCGCCGAACAGTGGGTCATCGTCGGCGAGCGGGCGATTTCAGTCACGGTCAGCATCGGCGTGGCCGGCTTCACCCCGGACGACACCGTGGACGACCTGCTGCGCCGTGCCGATCAGGCGATGTACGCGGCCAAGCATGGGGGGCGCAACCGGGTGATGGGCACGGGGTGCGATCAGAACTGATGTGGTGACCGAGATCCCGGGTACGTTGTCGTTGTCGTTGTCGTAATCGAATAATCCGACCACGATTACGACAACGACAACGACAACGCCGCCCGGTCCGAGAGAACGTCCGGTAGCTGTAACTGTAGGGTCCGCTGTGCGGACCAAGCGCCGCCGCCCGGCCCCAGGAGCAAGCCCAAAAAAAAAGCACTGTTTTCACAGTGCTTTATTTGTCTTTTGATCAGCATGTCGGCTGATCAGGAGTTGGTGCCGAGAAGAGGACTCGAACCTCCACGGGTTGCCCCACTAATACCTGAAACTAGCGCGTCTACCAATTCCGCCATCTCGGCTTTTCCGGATCGGGGCGACTCACGGGGGAGACGGCCTGACGGGAGCGGGCATGTTAGTGAGACAGGGCGGGCTTGTCAACGATACACTACACGGTCTTAGCCGCAGACCAAAGACATACTCAGTAACACCACGTGACCAGACGCAAAACTACCGACAACCAGACCGAAGGCCAGGCCGCGGATCCGCAGGCCGTCCCCCCAGATTCCGCGCCGACCGCCCCGTCGCCGCCTAAGAAGCCCCGCCGCAAGCCCGCAGCCAAGGCGACCCAAGAGGCCCCCCGGGCGGATACCCTGCCCATTGAGGCGCCCGGCGTCGCCGCAACTGCGCCAAAGCGCGCCCCCAGGTCCACCCCCAAGCCCGCCGCCAAGGGCACGCGGGAGACCGGCGCCCGGGACAAGGACCCCAACCGCCAGCGCGAGGCGAAGAAATACGAGAACCCCATCCCGAGCCGGGAGTTCATCCTCGACACCCTGACCGCCCACGGCGCCCCGCTCGCCTTCGCCGAGATCGCGGCGACCCTGGAACTGACCACCGAGCCCGACCTCACCGCCCTGGAGCGACGCTTGGGCGCCATGGTTCGGGACGGGCAACTCCTGCGCAACCGCAAGGACGCCTTCTGCATCGTCAACCACAAGGACCTGATCGCCGGGCGGGTGATCGGTCACCCCGACGGCTTCGGCTTCGTGCGGCCGGACGACGGCGGCGACGACCTCTATCTCTACCCCAAGGACATGAAGACGCTGTTCCATGGGGACCGTGTGGTGGTACGGGTCAGCGGGCGCGACCGCCGCGGGCGCCTGGAGGGGTCGCTGGTGGAGACGCTGGAGCGCAACACCCGCACCGTGGTGGGCCGCCTCTATCAGGAGAGCGGCGTCGGCTTCGTGGCGCCGGACAACAAGCGCCTCTCCCACGACGTCATCATCCCCAGTGACCGCCTGGGCGGCGCCACCCACGGCCAGATCGTGGTGGCCGAGATCACCGACCAGCCGACCGGCCGCACCCAGCCCATCGGCCGGGTCCGCGAGGTCCTGGGCGACCACATGGCCCCGGGGATGGAGACCGACATCGCCATCCGCGCCCACGACCTGCCGGTCGCGTGGCCCCCGGAAGTCGCAGCCGAGGTCGCCGGGCTCACCCCGGAGGTACCCGAGTCCGCCAAGGCGGGCCGCACGGACCTGCGCAAGCTCGCGCTCGTCACCATCGACGGGGCCGACGCCCGCGACTTCGACGACGCCGTCTATTGCGAGCGCAAGCCCAAGGGCTGGAAGCTCCTGGTCTCCATCGCCGATGTCTCCTCCTATGTGGTCCCCGGCACCGCGCTCGACACCGAGGCCCTGGAGCGCGGTAACTCGGTCTATTTCCCGGACCGGGTCATCCCCATGCTGCCGGAGGTCCTGTCCAACGGACTGTGCTCACTGAACCCGGACGTGGACCGGCTCTGCATGACCGCGGAACTCTATATCGACGCCGAGGGCAAAGTCACCCGCACCCGCTTCTTCCAGGCGGTGATGCGCTCCAAGGCGCGCCTGACCTATGACCAGGTGGCGGCTATGATCGTGGACCGGGACCCGGCCCTGTGCGAGCAGCATAAAGCGGTGCTGCCCCACCTCCAGGACCTGCACGCACTCTATCTGGTGCTGCACGCCGCCCGGGTGGAGCGCGGGGCCATCGACTTCGACAGCACCGAAACCAAGTTCGAGTTCAACGAGCAGGGCCGCATCAGCGCCGTGGTCCCGGTGGTACGCAACGACGCCCACCGCCTGATCGAGGAGTGCATGTTGGCCGCCAACGTGGCGGCGGCACGGCACTTCGAGCGCAAGAAGATCCCGGCCATCTATCGCATCCACGACCTGCCGAGCCAGGAGAAGTTGAGCGACCTGCGCGAATTCCTGGGCCAACTCGCGCTCAAGCTCCCGGGCGGGGACAAGCCGGTCGCGGCCGACTATGCCCAATTGCTGCGCGAGGTCAAAGACAGGCCCGACCGCGCCCTGATCCAGACGGTGCTCCTGCGCTCCATGCAGCAGGCCATGTACAGCGCCGAGAACGTGGGTCACTTCGGCCTCGCCTTCCCCGCCTACACCCACTTCACCTCCCCCATCCGCCGCTACCCGGATCTGATCGTCCATCGCATCATCAAGCACCTGCTGGCGGACGGCACCGCGGCGGATCTCGACTATTCCAAGTCCGACCTGCAGCAGATCGGCGAGCACTGCTCCGGCACCGAGCGGCGCGCCGACGAGGCGACCCGCGACGCCAACGACTGGCTCAAATGCGAGTTCATGCAGGACAAGCTCGGCGAGCAATTCGACGGCACCATCACCAGCGTCACCTCCTTCGGCATCTTCGTGCAGCTCGACGCCATCCACATCGACGGCCTGGTCCACATCACCGCGCTCGACAACGACTACTACCACTTCGACCCCATCGGCCACCGCCTCCAGGGCGAGCGCAGCGGCAATGTCTACCGCCTGGGCGACCGGCTGCGCATCCAGGTGGCCGCGGTCAATCTGGACGATCGCAAGATCGACTTCGTGCTGGCGCCGGGCGAGGCACCGGCCGAGGGCGGCAAGCCGGACGCGAAGCGGCGGCGGCGCAAGGCCTGACGCGCAGACGACCTGCAATTCCCAGCGGCGCGGGACAATCCCGCACCGCGGGCCGAGGCCTCATCGCAAGAGTCGCGCAGCGACGCTGTGGGAGCGGCTTCAGCCGCGACGAGCCGGGCGGAAAACGCGGCGTCGCAGTTCTTGCGGGCGGGACGGGGCATCCGCCCCGTCCCGAGGGTTTATTCCGGCGCTGAACCCTGCCGCAAGTCTGCGGGTCCGGAGAAAGCGTTTCGGACGGGGCGAATGCCCCGTCCGGCCTGGATTGACTCGTAGCTGGTCGCTGGCAGATGAGCTATACCCCTGACCTTCCAACAACCGCCGGCCTCCAGGTGACAACATCGGTCTTTACTGGCACTCTCGCATGACGTACACCGCAGATTATCGAAGCTCAGCCTACCGTCGGCAC
The DNA here is from genome assembly GCF_002813775.1 of Candidatus Thiodictyon syntrophicum. Taxonomy (NCBI): domain Bacteria; kingdom Pseudomonadati; phylum Pseudomonadota; class Gammaproteobacteria; order Chromatiales; family Chromatiaceae; genus Thiodictyon; species Candidatus Thiodictyon syntrophicum. Next base: position 855,260 of record NZ_CP020370.1, on the reverse strand, counting down.
TGGTTCAGTTTGGTTCTTCCTTATCCTTATGTTTTTGTAGTATTTTTATAACCTGGGCTGTCGAACTCTAAGGACCTCATCCCACGAGAGTCCCTGCTGGAGAATCCCCAGAGCCACCGCAGGAACCTGTTTTGTCGTGAAGTGGCTGCGAATAAAGTTATGGACAATCCACAACATATCCAATGTTCTTTGCAAACCAGAAATGCTCTTCGCGTACGTATTCGTTCGGCGGCGATAAGCAGAATTCTTTCGCCGAAATGAAGCGTTCGATGCTTCCAAATGATTAGCATGAATATCGGCTGGCGTCACATCTTGATCGGTTTCTGGATGCTCCGGATGAGGGGTTTCGTATTTGGGACGCGAGTGCCCCGTTCTATCAGTTCCTTTCCCTTTATTCTTAAGGCGCACCTTCACACCGCGACGAAGCACTTTCGGTGGGCGGCCGCGTTTTCCGGTTCGCAATACTTCGTGGCAAATTTCAAACAGGAGATTGCCATACCGACGTTCCCCGTCGGTGACTAGAGTGACATCGCCAGTACGCAGGATGACATCTCTAAGTATTTGTATGGCATATGAAAATAGGCTGCGATCCTTTTTCCCGCACTGAAGCGCCCAGATAAATCGACTTGCCCTTTCCATCAGTACGATCGTCCAGCCTTCACAATCCTCCGGGGGGACATTCCTATTCACTTTCGTATAAAGCTCATCACCTTCGATCAGTTGCTCAATAAAGGTGTGCGTCAGGGCATATATGACCAGCACATCCTTGCAATCGGCCAGGCGACGCTCCCATAGGAGCAACGTATTCTTCGCAATCGCGAAGGCCCGGCAGGCGGCGTTCAAGCCGATCCCCTCAGTGCGCGTTTTGAGCACTTGAATGATGAAGCTGGTCGGTTTCCTGAGCCCCTCGATAAGGGTGGCTTTGGTCTCGGAAAAGAGCCTATTGCAACTTTGACATCGCCACAGCAAACGCGTACCGTTATGACCGGTTTGATACGTCTTGTGATGCCGACAATTCTGTGAATTGCAATGAGGGCATGTCCATTGTCCGTTCAAGAAGTTCTCACTTATTCAAAAAGTGACGGAAACCCGCGCCGAACTAGATATATTACATATATTTCAATGTCTTGTAAACAGGAATTAAACTGAACCAGTGCCCTACCGTCACCTTGCTGCGGCCGACGCGCTTTTCACTGAGCCCTGTCGGCGTGTAGCCGGTTACCTCTACGGAATAGCGGCCGAGTGTGCCATCAAGGCGATGATGGACGAGGCGGGACTGCGAGCGCTTCCTGAAGCACAGCGCTCAGACGACGCATATTACAAACACTTCCCGCGGTTACGCACCATGGTTCGCGACCGTTTGCAGGGGCGCCGCGGCGGCCCACTCTTGAGATTCATAGAGGACCAGGCGTTTATGGAGCACTGGCATACCGATATGTGCTATTGCAAAGGTAACGAGATCGACGATTCCTGGATCAGCGCCTGGCAGACACAGGCACGTAATGCCGTCGCCGCAATCGGCACCTGAGGACCGATCATGACGATTCGATTCGACGATAGCCTCCCTACCCTTGCGAGAGTCGTGGCGGAAGCGCTTGGCGAAGAGACATTGTCCGCGGGAGTCGCTCTGCGCGACACGACCGGGCGCCTCTGCTTTTTCGCCGATTCCGAGTTGGACGAGACGGCTGTCAAGACCCTTTCGGACCGGCTTCGCCTGGCCCTCGGGCCCTATGCACGGTCGGATCGGGTCGCCGCCGGGGCTGACGCCTACGGTGTCACGCCGATCCTGGCGGACCCCGCCGCTCTGACCGTCACCGCCGGGGCCTACCGCGTCCGACTCCTGGATCGTCGGTTAGTCGGCGCCGATTGGCTGCGCGCGCCCTTTCCGGCCGCGCCGCCGCCACCGCGCTTCGTCTTCGCGAGCCTGAAGGGCGGGGTCGGCCGGTCCACGGCGCTTGCGGTCACGGCCGCGGATTTGGCCGCTCGCGGCCTGCGCGTGCTGACAATCGACCTAGACCTGGAAGCACCCGGTCTGGGGCCGATGCTCTTGGACGAGGGCACCTTGCCTGAATTCGGCGTGCTCGACGCCTTGGTGGAAAACGGGCTTGCGCCACTTGACGCGACCTTTCTGACCGATCTGGTCGGACCCTCCGGGTTGGCTGGCGGACGCGGACGGATCGATGTCATTCCAGTGCTAGGTCGGCGATCCTTGAGTCACCCCGCGGATGTGCTCGCCAAGATCGCGCGCGCCTATGTAGAAGACATCGGGCCTGAAGGTCAGGTGACCACGCTGCTCGACCAGATCCGCGCACTGGTGGATGCCTTCGCCGATCCGCACCGCTACGACGCGATCCTGGTGGACGCGCGCGCCGGGCTGCATGAGACCACCGCCGCGGCACTCCTGGGGCTCGGCGCGGAGGTGTTCTTGTTCGGTCTCGATGAACCGCAGACGTATCAGGGATTCGAGGTGCTGTTGTCCCATTTGGCGCGATTCGTCGATCGGGCGCAGGGCGCGCCTGAATGGCTCGACCGCCTCACCCTGGTCCAGGGCAAGATGCAGAAGACCCTGGATGCTGCGGCATTCGCCGAGCGTTGCCGGACCCTGTTTACTGACGTCGGACTCGGGCCAGCCCCGCTGCGGGTGGACCCGGAATTACCAGTGGTGGGCGCCTTCAGTGACATACCCTGGGACGACACGGCACCAGATGCGGCCGTGCTCCCGGACGAAGATTGGCAACCGCGGATACCGCTGGCCGTGGCCGATGACCCCCGGTTTCGCGGCTTCGACCCGCAGGCGCGACAGGATCTGCTGGTTGAGCGGGTCTATCGGCCGGCCTTCGGCCAGTTGCTGGACCAAATCCATGACACGCTGCCGATTACGATACCTGTCGATTCGGATTCGGTCCTGGCGGGCGCACCGAGCATCGGAGTCGGTTCCCTGCGGCGCTCGGACGCTGAGCCACCCGAAAATGAGGACGTGGGATGAGCCTCCCCGCCGACGCCTTCCAGGCCATCCGCAGTGCCATCGCCGCGATCCCGCCGGACGCCTCCGCCGACGCGGTTGGCGCGAATGCGGCAAGACTCGATGAGATCTATGCCCCGGAGACCCACGCCGCGGCCCTGGACCCGGCGACACCCATCGTTCTGGGCTCGCGCGGGAGCGGCAAGAGCTTCTGGGCCAGCGTGCTCTTCCAGTCAGACACCCGCGAGGCGGCAGCGCGTGCCTATCCCAGGCTCGGGCTGGACCGGATTGAGGTCCGTTTTGGCTATACGGGCATCGGCGGCCCCGACGGCGTGTCGGTGGATGCCATCGACAAAGCCGTTGCACCGAACGGTAGCCACGACGACGCAAAGGCGTTTTGGTGGGCCACCATCCTGAGTGCAGCGGATCGCTCTGCCGGCAATGAGACCGCGCGACCGAGCGTCTTCTTGGACCTGGCGCGTGATTACGAGGCCCGCGAAGATCAGCTCCTTGCCCATGAAAACCGGCTGCGGGCCGCGGGTAAGAGCCTGCTGGTGGTCTACGACGCCCTGGATACCGTGGCGCGGACCTGGCCCAGGAGGCGCCTGCTGACCGAGACCCTGCTGGAGGTGGTGTGGGCCATGCGCGCGTACCGTGCGATCCGCCTCAAGCTCTTCCTGCGGCCGGATCAACTCGACGACGATGCACTGCGCTTCGTGGAGTTGCCGAAGCTGCGCACCGGCGCCATTCGGCTCGATTGGACCGCGTGGGATCTCTACGGTCTGCTCTTCGCCCGGTTGGCGCTGGCCCCGGACGACGATGCTAGGACTGCATTCGCGGCGCTGCTCCAGTTGAATAACCTCCCGCAGGGGAATCGGGATTCTATCCTTACCCACCGTTGGCCTTTGGCATACATACCCACGGATCAGAAGACGCTCATGACGGCACTCGCTGGACCCTACATGGGGCAGGGTGCCTATGCCTATAAGAAAGGCAATACCTACGACTGGCCAATGACGCACCTGGGCGATGCTAGGGCAGAGGTCACGCCCCGCAGTTTTCTCGGCATGATGATCGCTGCCGCCCGTCACCTCACCCCGCCGGTTGACCGGGTCATCACCCCCGAGGGCATCCGTCACGGGCTGCGTGCCGCATCCAAGACCCGGGTGGATCAGTTGCACCAGGAGTTTCCCTGGATCAAGGGGGTGCTGGCCCCGCTTGCCGGTCTGCTGTTACCGCGGGTGGAGGAGGATGTGTATCACGTCTGGAGCAATGCGCTGACCGTGCAGCGGCTCATTGCCGATGCCGAAAACAACTACCTGCCGCCATTCCCCGACCCCGAGCGACAGGGCGAGCATGAATTATTCGTCGCCCTCGAACGCATCGGTGTCATGTTCCGACGTAAGGACGGTCGTCTCGACATGCCTGATCTCTTCCGGGTCGCGGCGAAGCTGTTAAGGAGGGGGGGCATTGCGCCGGTGTAGGGTAGCCAAGCGGCGGCCCCGGCGCGCAACTGCGGCCATAGCCAAGATGAAGAATTGACCATGGGCGATCTCGGAAAGCTGGACCGAATAAAGGTCGAAGGCTACAAGTCGATCGAGCGACTCGACTTGCGCCTGAAGCCCTTGAACATCCTCCTCGGCGCCAACGGCGCCGGTAAGTCGAACTTCATCGGGCTGTTCAGGTTCGTCAACCAACTACTGAACAAGAATCTGCAATTTCATGTCGCCCAGCAGCTTGGTGCGGACAAGCTGCTCTTTCTTGGACGCAAGCGAACCAGTGCACTGACGATCGACCTGCACTTTACGCCGAACGCCTACAGTGTCACATTGGCTCCGGACGCGGCCGGAGGGCTGCTATTCAAAGAGGAAGTATGCAAATTCTTCGGCTACTCCATCGGCTATTCGGGAGGCACCAAGAATTATCACTTGGGAACTCCCGGCGCCAGAGAATCGGCACTACCCGACCAGCCGCACAGCAAAGATGCGAGCGGCCATGTCGTCGGCTACCTGCGGGATTGGAAGGTCTACCACTTCCATGACACGAGCGAATCCGCAAGAGTCAAGCAGCCCGGCCGCATCGACGAGACAGCGGCCCTCCTTCCCCAGGCGGACAACTTAGCTGCCTTTCTGCGCGCCCTGCGCGACACCCCGGCCTACGCCTTGATTGTCAGAACCATTCAACGGGTGGCGCCGTTCTTTCTCGACTTCGTTCTCGAACCAGAGCCGCACAACCCCCGGCAGATCCGGTTGCGCTGGCGGCACCGCGACTGCGACGACACCTTCGATGCCGGCGACTTCTCCGACGGCACCCTGCGTTTCATCTGTATGACCACCTTGCTGCTCCAGCCGCGGCTTCCGACGATCATCCTTCTCGCAAAGAGTTCTCGTTCATACCTCGGCCTTGCGTTTCCCAAAGCTTGCGCCTCCGCGATGGTACCGCATACGGCGATCCCGTAATTCTTCGGGAGTGAGAAGCAGCCCGTTCGGCCGGTCATTGGGGTTGCCAAGGGACGCGTCGGGATCCAACGCCCAACCCTGCAAGTAAGCGATAAATGCACCTACAACGCGAGCCAGCGGTGGCGGCACCGCATTTCCCACCTGGCGGTATTGCTGCAAGCGGGATATTGAATCGGGCCAAATAAACGAATCAGAGAAGCCCTGTAAGCGAGCACTCTCCCGCACCGATATAACACGGTTGTAGAGATAGTGGACCGGTCGAAGCGGCGAGAAGTTACCACTTCCCGCGCGAAGCGTGTACCCCGGTCTGTCAGGATGTAGTCTGTCATGATAGGAACCGGGATCCCTTTTTCCTGGCGCAAGGCGCGCGAAGGCTTCGGTCATCCGTGGCGTGTGCTCCGTGCGAACGTGATTAGGAATGGCTGCTGCCGCTGGCTCCTCGACATCGGGCAGATCGCTTAGGGCGTCGCGGCATGTAACGTAGGGAACATGAAATAAATCAGGAATAGCTGCGTGCGTGGGACCGGGTGGGAACGGGAACCGCGAGCGTCCCTTGATAGCGACCAGGATCAGTCTTTTCCGGTTCTGCGGCACTCCGTAATCGGCTGCGTTGAGAATTCCGTACTTAACTCGGTAACCCATGCTGGTGAGTTGAGCTTCGATGTCGTCGATAACCGCACCATCATGAGCGCTGATTAATGAAGGCACGTTCTCAAAAATCACGGCCCGCGGGTTGGTCTGGCAAATCAGGCGAAGATACTCCTGTATGAGCTGTGCTCGCGGATCGGCGAGACCAAGCCGCTTTCCGACAATACTAAATGGCTGGCATGGGGGGCCGCCGACAAGAAGATCCACGGATGCAATGCCGGCGCTTGAAAGCAAGTCATGACCGCTGAGTGCGGCCACGTCAGCGAGTAATGAGTGACTGCCGCGATAAGCATGATTATACTCGAATACATCAACACTAGGCCGGTCATGGTCGACGCCGAGACGAACGTCATAACCAGCGTCGAGAAGCCCGGCGCTCATGCCTCCGCAGCCACTGAAAAGCTCGATAGCAGTGGGGCGACCCATCAAAGAACCACCGGACGTGTGTGACGAATGAATTCTCTTTGCTTCTCAGACAGTACCAAGCGATAGCAGGCTGATCGGACCACTATCAGGTCGCTCGGTTCAGTCGTAGCATTGAACTCGAGTATATGCATGAGACCACGTTCATCGACTTTGAGAGCAAGTGGTCTGACTTCGTGATCCGGGAAGTAATCCCCACTAAAGGCGACCATTGCTGATATTTGCACGCGGTTCACGGGATCCGCCACGGCCTTCGCCTCAATGGGTACGACCACGGGTATTTCGTCATCGCGAAACGCCACGCCCACGTCCAACTCATCCAGTTCTGCCTGGCCTATGCCGACGACACTCTTTCGGACGTGCGAACGCAGCCTGTATATACGCAGTCCCGTGAAGTGATCGAAGAGCTTGCAATAGCTTGCGACAGTGAGGAGTGCCTGTTCATCGACATCCGCCAAGTCTTCGGGCAACAGTCGACGGACTGGTATCGGCGTGAGATCAAGCGCCTCAATCGGTTTGGTGTCAGGAAGATCGATGACCGTGCTCACTGCTTTCTCAAGACGATATTTTCCACGCCCAACCTGACGAAGGATGTAGAAACCCAACGCAATGATCTCTGCTGGGAGGACCGTCCGTGAGCGCATCCTGTAGACGACATCGGCTGGGTTTCGCGCAGTGATCCCAAGTTTCTCTGCGGCCCTTCGCACATCGTCGAGACTGAAGTCGATCGCAATGCAGCCTTCACTGTATTTCTCCTGGAAGATTGCTCTCAGGATCGGTACATAGACTTGGCTAGTGAGCCCGTGCGACTGAAGTAAACGCCCCTCTCCGATCGACACGAACGCTCCCAATCATTCAAAGTAAAAATCCAAGATGCCCGGAGCGCCGAAGCACCTAACCGTGACAACAACGGGCGAGATACAGATCAAACTCAACGTCACTTTATGACCCGCTGAGATGCCTGGATCGGGTTGGTAACAGCTTACCATCCCAATCCCGTTCTCGCTGGATTCCTTCACCGTCACTCGAAAATTCGCACATTCCGCTAACAAGATCAAGTGTCGCGCCGAAAGCGGCGAACGGCGGCGACGCCAGGGTTCCTCCATCCTCGGCTCAAGCCGCCGCCCGGTGACTGGCTACCGCCGCTTCGGCCGACCCGCCCCCGCTGAACCCTTGGTCGAGGCACTCACGGTTGAGTTGATACGCCCTTGCGGTAAAGCCCGCTCCACACGGACCTTGGCCAAGGCCAGCCACCGCTCGTCGCCCGGTTGCTCCGCCAACTGCTCCAGGCTGGCGATGAGGGTGGCGGCGGCCCGCTCATCCCCCCGGGCGCGGCTGAGCATCGCCAGGACACCATAGAGTTCGAAGACCTCCTGGAGGTGCAGCCGCGGCCGTTGGGCCAGCCCGTCCAGCAAACCCTGGGCCTCATCCAGTTCGCCGGCTGGGATCAGGATACTGGCCAGGTTGCAGCGGGCGAACAGATAGTCCGGGTGGGCGGCGATGACCCGCCGCAGCAGGTCACGGCACTCCCGGGTCCGGCCCTGCTGGCCGCGCAGCGCCGCGAGGTTGCCTAAGGCGGTCGGGTGGTCAGGGACGCGCGCCAGGATGGCGTTGAGGTTGGCCTCGGCCGCCTCGAACAGGTGCGCCCGCATCTGGAGCATGGATTCCTCGAGCCGGGTCTGGAGCTTGGTCGGAAGGCCGGTCGACACCGTCTCCCGATGGATCGCGGTCGAGAACACCGTGACCTCCTGCAGCCCGGTGCCGTCCCAGCATTCGACGGCCTCGTTGGCTGCGAGCAGCTTGCGTTGCCGCAGGGCGTTGATGAACCCGAGGCGTTCCTGGATGGTGCCGATGGGCAGCCGCGCCAGGTCGCGCAGGATGGTGGCCGCTGGCCTAGTGGTCGGTCCCGCCGGGGCCCGGACCGCGTGACCCAGCCGCCGTTGCAGAAGATATGCGGCGAGTCCCCTTACCGTCAGGTCGCCGGTCAGGTAGAGCGCCTCCAGATAGTGATCGCTCATGCCCAGCCGGTTGATTCGGGACTCGAGGGCCGCGGCACCGGTCTCGTGAATCCGGCCCATAACGCCCATGGGGAAGGCCCGGCCCAGCGCGAACAAGGCCGGGAAGAGCGGCGGTACGCCATCGCGCTCTAGGATGGCAAGGTTCTCACGGGCGGACGCGAGCCCCGGGTGCTGGGCCAGGGCGCGCTGCCACAGGTCCCGGGCCTGGTCGCCGCGCCCCAACCGGCTGGCGGCGCCGGCGCCGAACAGGAGCCGCATGGCCTCCGGGACGCCGGTCGCCGCATCGCTCCAGTCGGCCTGGTTGCTGCGCTCGAAGGCGTCCCAGGCGGCCTGATCCTCCCGGATCAGGAGCAGGGCGCCGAGCTGGGCCTGGGCATCCTCGGCGCGCCGGGCCTGGGCCTGGGCCAAGGGGACCGCGAGTGCCCGGGCGCCGGTCTCATCACCGCGATAGAACCGCAGTTGCAGGGCCAAACCGAGGGCGCAGAGGTTGCCCGGGTCCTGTTGCCAGGCGTCGAGGGTGGCGGCGAGTGCCTCTTCGCTGCGCCCCGAATGGAAGAGGGCGAGCGCCCGGTTGTTACGGGCGGGGGTGGTGGCGACGCCGTCCAGTTCACGCACGGCCGCGGCGAAGTCGTCGACAGCCATGTAGATCTGCCCGATTTCAACACGCTCCAAATCCTCGCGGGTCGCGTGCGAGCCGTCGGGTTGTTGCATCAGCCCGTCCAAGACTGCGGGGTCGGCAGGGATAGGTTCTGCGATGGCGCCCAGGTCGGCCAAGCGGTCGGCGGCCCGGACTACCAGTAGGGGATATCCGCCCTCGCCGGCGAATTGGACCAGTGCCTCCTGGGCCGCCTGGCTGTTGGGCCGACGGTGCGCCCACTGGTAGGCCGCCAGGGTCGCCGCCCCCGCGCTCCCGGCCTGATCGAGGGCCTCCACCAGCATCCGGTTGGCGGCGCCGTGATCGGGGAAGCGCTGCACCAGGGCGCGCGCCCGCATAACGGCCCGCGTGAAATCCCTGGCCTCGAGCAGGCGCTCGACGGCCTTGAGCTGGGCCGACTCGGGCTGCCGGCCCTTGGCCTGGTCGGTCTTGGACGGTTTCTTCGGCACCGCGGGTCCTCCGGGTTAACAGTGAGCGGGGGCAAGCTGCATCGACATTTTCAATCAGGCTACCCCCCCTTCGGCCGCCCCGCCCCCACCGCACCCCTGACCAAGGACCCGAGGGCCGCCTTGAGCCGCCCGCCCTTGGTCGCCCGCGCCACGCGCTCCTTGGCCATGGCCAGCAGTTGTTCGTCGTCCTCGTCTTCCACCATCTGCTCCAGGCTGGCGATGAGGCCGGCGGCGGCCGCATCATTACCTTGGGCACGGCTCAACATGGCCATGACGCCATAGAGTGCAAACGCCTCCTGGATGTGCATCCGCGGCCGTTCGGCGAGGCCCTCCAGCAGCGCCTTGGCCGCGTCCAGGTCGCCCTCTTCGATCAGCAGACCGGCCAGGTTGCAGCGGGCAAACAGATAGTCCGGGTGGATCTCGACCACGCGGCGCAGGATGTCCCGGCACTCGTCACCCCGGCCCTGACGGGCACGCAGCGCCGCCAGGTTGCCAAGGACGCTCTGCTGGTCCGGGGCGCGCGCCAGGATGGTGTTGATGGCGGTCTCGGCCGCCTCGAGCCGACCGGCCCGCAGATGGTTCACTGCCTCACCATGCAGCCTCATGAGGTCCGGGGTAAGGTCACTCGGCACGGGCTCCCGGGTAATCTCGGTCGAGATCAACTGGGCCTCCTGCAATGCCGTACCGTCCCAGAACTTGACGGCCTCGCCCGCGGCGATCAACTTGCGTTTCCGCAGGGCGTCGAGGAAGCCAAGACGCTCCTGACTGGTGCCGATGGGCAGCCGGGCCAGGTCGCGCAGGATGGTCGCCGCCCGCCGGGTGCTCGGCCCCGCGGCGGCCGGGGCCGCGTGATCGAGTCGGCGTTGCAGCAGATAGGTCACGGTGGTGCGCACGGTCGCGTCGCCGGTCAGATAGATGGCCTCCAGATAGGCGTCGTTGATGCCCCACTGGTCGATCCGGGCGTCGAGGCCCGTGGCGCCGCCCTGGCGCAACCTGTCCAACACGCCGATGGGGATCACCTGGCCCAGGTCGAACAGGGCCGGGTAGGCGGGCGGCACGCCATCGCGTTTCAGGGCGGCAAGGTTCTCCTCGGCGCAGGCGAGCCCCGGGTGCCGGTCCAGGGCGCGCTTCCACAGGGTCCGGGCCTGGTCGCCGCGACCAAGGCGGCTGGCGGCGCCTCCGCCGAACAGGAGGCGCATGGCCTCCGGGGTGCCCGTCGCCTCACCGATCCAAGTGGCCTGGTTGGTGCGCTCGAAGGCATCCCAGGCGGCCTGGTCCTCCCAGATCAGGAGCAGGGCGCCGAGTTGGGCCTGGGCATCCTCGATGCGCCGTGCCGACGCCTGGGCCAGGGGGACGGCGAGCCCCCGGGCGCCGCCCTCATCGCCCCGATACAGGCGCAGTTGCAGGGCCCAACCCAGGGCGAAGAGGTTGCCCGGGTCCAGTTGCCAGGCGTCGAGCGCGGCGCTCAGCGCCTCCGCGCTGCGCCCCAGATGGAAGAGTGCGAGCACCCGGTTGTTGCGTGCGGGGGTCACGGCGACGCCGGCCAATTCACGCGCGGCGCCGGCGTAGTCCTGGGCCTCCAGGTGCAGCTTGCCGATCTCGAAACGCTCCATGTCCGCCAGGGTCGCCTGGGAGCCGTCGGGCTGTTGCAGCACTTCGGCCAAGGCCGCAGGCTCGGCATGGAAGCGTTCCGTCGCGGCGCCCAGGTCAGTCAAGCGTTCAAGGGCGCGGGATGCCAGCAGGGCATAGTCGCGCTCCATGGCGAGCTGGAAGAGCACCTCCTGGGCCTCCCGGCTGTTGGGCCGGCGCTGCGCCCACTGGTGGGCGGCCAGGGTGGCCGCGCCCCGGCCGCCGGCCTGATACAGGGCATCCACCAGCATTCGGTTGGCGCCGCAGTGATCGGGGAAGCGCTGCACCAGGGCGCGCGCCCGGGCGCTGGCCGAGGCGAAATCGCGGGCCTTGATCAGGCGCTCCACGCCCTTGAGTTGTGCCGGTTCGGGCTGCTGGCCCCTGGCCTGGGTGGTCTTGGACGGTTTTTTCGGCACCGCGGGTCCTCCGGTGTTGGGTGTTGGGCGGGGCGCCAAAGCGATAGGGATGTCGTGCCGCCCGGCGACTCGCCGGACACGCCTGCCGCCCTGAAAAAGGTTCTTGCGCTTAATGCTCTGGCGTGCGAAGGGCCTGTTCCGGCTTCACGTCACCAGCCGCCCCTGCCTGGCGGCGACCCTAATGGTCGCACAGGCACCCGCGTTGAAGCGCACGAAGTCGGACTCGATCCCGTCGCTGAAGATGACCCCGCCCTCCGGCATCCGGGACTCGAGGATCAGCGGGGTGGCGGCCGTGATCTTGCCGAAGGCGATCTCGGCCGCCGAGGTCCGGCTCGGCCAGGGCTCCCGGACCGAGAAATACAGATAGTCCGCGTCCCACTGGAATGAGCGGGGTGACGCGAGCTTGAGCGGGTGCCCGGACAGGGCACCCGCGATGCCCCCCGCCCCGCAGATGATACTACGCAGCCAACCCGTGGCGCCCAGGCCGGTGGAGACGATGATGCCGCTCGACGACTGGTCCTCCGCGCGGTCGCCGATGCCGAGCCGATAGCGCGCCGAGGTATGGCTGCGCGGACCGATGAAGAGGTCGTTGACACCGTACAGGGTCTCGCCGGTGTTCAGTCTGGCCTCGGCCATCGTGACGCGGCGGATCGGGCGCCGGTCGGCGAACACCGCGGGCACCACGGCGTCCAGGTCCGCGGGTCGGAAGGGCACCAGGACCCCCTCGATCCTGGCCGGGTCCGGATTGACCCCGATCAGCACCTGTCCGTCGAGATATTTGAGTACGTTCGCCACCAGCCCGTCCTGCCCCAGCACCACGACCGTATCCCGGGCGCCGAACAGGAAGTTCGGGACATAGGCGCGCTCCAGTGCCTGCACCCGCCCGAGCCGCTCCAGACGGTGCTGCGTATCCTGCACCGCCGCCTGATAGCACTGGTCCTCCGCCTGGTATTCGGCGAAGTCCGCGCCCAGGTGCTCCACATAGAAACGCGCCTGGTCGAGCGTATTGAAGCGCACGATCAGCTCCGCGAGCCGCGTGCGCCGCGTGATCAGGACGATCTTGTTTTCGGTCAGCCGGTCGATCATGAGCGCCGCATCAGTCAGCCGGATTGCCCGCCATCAGCTCGCGCAGCAGGTCCGGGGTGATGTTGAGCTGACCGATCCGCTGCGCCCCCTCCGCCAACTCCTTGAAGGCCAGTGCGACCAGTTGGTTCGGCTCCATGCGGGCCTGGGTCAGCACCTCCAGGATGCGCGGATCGGTCTGGGACAGGGCCTGCATGACGGTCGCGACCCCATAGGCGCGGGTCTCCGCCTCCTGGCGGGCGTTGACCGTGGACAGGGCGATCAGGTCTTTCTTTTGCTCCTCCAGGGCGATCTGGGTCGCCATCTCCGCCTCGCGCAGCTCGCGGCGTTTCTGCGCCACGGACTTCTCCGCCTCCATCTGCGCCTCCTTGATCTGGCGCTTCTTGTTCTCGACCGCGATCTCGGTGTTCAGCTCGTTTTCCTTGATCGAGCGCTCCTGCTCCACGGCCGCGTTGCGCCGGGCGTAGATCGCCTCGTCGGCCTGGCGCAGGACCTGCTCGCGCGCCTCCGCCTCGAGCGCGCGCGCCGTCTCCGGCGTGGGTCGGATCGCCAGGATCGAGAGTCCGAGCACCTCGACGCCCAGGGCGGCAACGACCTCCGCCCCCTGCAACCCCTGATGCAGGGCCGCGACCAGGGCGTCCGAGCGGCCGAGCGCCTGGCGCAGCGGCAGGGCCTGCAGCGCGACGCGCGTCAGGACCTGCACCTGATTGACCAGCCGCTGGGGCAGCTTCCTTGCGTCCTCGGATGCGTAGTCCCGACCGTTCGGCGTCAGGGCGAAGTTCATCGACTGCGCGAGCCGCTGCGGGTCCGCCACCCGGTAGGTGATCTGCCCCTGGACCGTGACCTGCTGAAAATCCGCGGTCACCTCCTCGAAGATGAAGGGCACCTCGATACTGCCGATCGGGATCAGGACCAGCGAGGTCGTCGGCGCAAAATACAGGAAGGCGAGCCCCGCCCCCTCACGGACGCGCTCACCGCGCCTGAACTGGATGACGAAATCGGTCGGTGCGACCTTGATGAAGCGAATGCCGAACATGCTGACTCCTGCCTGCCCTTGCGCTTGCCGATACCTCTAAAAGGGTGTCCGGGCAAGGCGGCAACACCCCATCTGAGCCCGCGGCCAACCCGTCGGGGGCCGACAGGGCTAAGATTAGGCCATGATCAGGCTTTTCTCCTACCGGAGCATTCACCGTGAACGACCTGGCACCCGTCGCCGGCATCCACAGCGTGCGTAGCGCGCTCAAATTCGGCGCCGAGGGGGTCGGCGAGCTGTGGCTGGAGCGCGGCCGACGCGACCGGCGGCTGGCGGAGCTGGCCGACCTCGCCCGCGCGGCCGGCATCCCGGTCAAACAGACCGACCGGGCGGCACTGGATCAGGGGGCCCAGGGCACCAACCACCAGGGCGCGCTCGCCTGGGTGCGCAGTGCCGCCCCCCGGCTGGCGGGGGACCTGGACGGAATCCTGGATCAGATCGCGGGACCGCCCCTGTTGCTGCTCCTGGATGAGGTCCAGGACCCGCACAACCTGGGGGCCTGTCTGCGCACCGCGGACGCCGCCGGGGTCCATGCCGTGATCGCCCCCAAGGACAACGCGGTCGGTCTGACCCCGGTGGTGTGCAAGGTAGCGAGCGGGGCGGCGCAGACGGTGCCCTATCTCCAGGTGACCAACCTGGCCCGCACCATGGACCAGATCAAAGAACGCGGCATCTGGCTGATCGGGACCGCCGGGGAGGCCGCGGGCGACCTCTACGGCACGGATCTCAAGGGTCCGATCGGGCTCGTGATGGGCAGCGAGGGCACCGGCCTGCGGCGCCTGACGCGCGAGCGCTGCGACCTGCTGGTGCGGCTGCCGATGGCCGGGACCGTGGAGAGCCTCAACGTCTCGGTGGCGGCGGGGGTCTGTCTCTTCGAGGCCGTGCGGCAGCGGCGGACGGGGCACTGAATTGCAGGGGTGCGGTCAGAACTGAGGTGTTAACGCACATGTCGTAGGGTACGCATCGCGTACCCTAACAGCGACAGCTACCGGACGTTCTCACGGACCGGGCGTCGTTGTCGTTGTCGTTGTCGTTGTCGTTGTCGGATTATTCGATTACGACAACGACAACGACAACGACCCGACAAGCATCCCCTAATGGACTTGTTTCACTTGTTAATGGACCGTTCCTAATAGCGATTTCGGATTGGTCCCGCGGCGAACGGCGAAACGGACCAAGCCAGTCACGCCGAGCATCAGGAGCACCGCGGTGCCCGGTTCAGGGACCTCAAGGGTGAGCGGCAGCGATCCATAGATCCGGCCGGGAACATTGGGGTCCTCCCCATAGTTCAGGAACGAAAAGGTACCGCGGTTGAGTTTATTGATGTCGACGTTGAAGATTGCTTCGCCTGACCAACTTACGAGGGCGTCAGCCGACAAGGCAATGTCGACGGCCGCCAAGCTTACCCCAAAGTCATCCCCTGAGGTAGGGGTCGTCGTATCGTGGTCGATATGCAGGCCGTCGATCAAACCCTGGATGATATTGCCACCGGACGGGGTGACGCTGAGAGTCACTGAACCGCTGATCAGCGAGGGTGTGTAGTTGTTGTACGCGCCGGTCTTGACGTAGTCCGAACCAGCCCCGGCGCCTTTCCATTCCTCGATTAACGACACATCGCCGCCGGCAAACTTCCCGCCCACGACGTTTTCGGAATACTGAGCCGAACCGCTGAAGACCCAGCGACTTTGACCCAGGGTGCCATACTCGTAGACATCGATCATCAGGTTGGCCTGCGCCGCCGAAGCCATACCGAAAGCGGTCAACGCGATGAGCCGCATAACTGGTGCACTGTGCATGAGCTTGTCTTCTCAATCATGTGTTGCAGGAAAATAGGGTCGCTCACCGCTGCGGACCCGGGCATTGCCGGTGCCGTCGAGCCTCAGATCCCAAGCGGTGAGTTCCCCGGTGTCGGTCCGCCGCGCGGCACCGTCGCTGGTGCCGAAGTCCACCGCGCAAGCGCCGAGCCCGTGCGATCTTAGTCTCCGCAGCCTTGGGGCGGGGGAACCTTTTTGTGTGGAAAACGACGCCGACTGTTGCAGGCGCCCCCGGGCGACGCGTCGCGTCCGCCGCGCGGACGGTTCCCCCCAGGCGAGGCGGGGTGCGATGAGAACTGATGTGTTAACGCACATGCCGTAGGGTACGCATCGCGTACCCTACAGCTACCGGACGGTCTCACGGACCGCGCGTCGTTGTCGTTGTCGTTGTCGTTGTCGTTGTCGTTGTCGGATTATTCGATTACGACAACGACAACGACAACGACAGCGTACCCGGGATCTCGGTCACCACATCAGTTCTGCTCGCACCCGGCGACGCCTGGGGTATCATCACCCCCCTCACCACGACCGGCACCCACGATGGACGAACCCCGCCACCACTTCTTCGTCAGCTACGCCTGGGTCGACGACCAGCCGTTCGCCGACCCGTCGCCGGGGGCCGGGCACCGTGCCGGGTGGGTGAGCACCTTCCTCGACCGCCTGGCCAAACACCTGGGGCGCGCCCTGGACCGCACCGCCGAGGGCGAGCGCTATTGGATCGACTATGAGCGGATGCGCGCCGGTGAACCCCTGGCCGCCACCATCCGCGCCCAACTCGCCGGCGCCCGCCTGCTGCTGCCGATCCTCTCGCCGGGCTGGTTCGCCTCCTACTGGTCCTGGTCAACGGCGGCAGTGCCGATGCGGACCTGGTGCGCGACCTGGCCGCCTGCCTGAGCGAACGCCACGGCCTGGGTTACGTGATCCCCCTCATGGCCCAGGCCGACCGCGACCCCGGGCTCAAGCCGTCCGCGCTGCGCCGCGACCTGCGCGACAACCTGCGCCTGTGTACCGCCGTGCTGATGCTGTTTCGCGACGGCCCGGTGGAGCAGGTCCACGAGCAGTTGCGCGAGTATCTCCAGTGCGGCGCCCGCCGGCCCAAGGGCAGCCCGGCCCTAAGCCTCGACCTGTGTCACGCCGGCCCCCAGCCGATCAGCTTCCGCCCCCCGGGGATGCGGGTCCATCCGGTCCCGGGCGTCGGCGCCTGCACCGATGCCTGTGTTCGGGCCTTCGTTCCGCGCCTGACCGGGGGTGAGTCATGAGCGGGGATAGCACCGCGCCGCAGTGTCCCCGCGGCGCTCGGTCCGCGCAGCGGACCAAAGACCGCGCCGATCGCGGGATCGCCGCTGCGACACTCAAGGCCGGACGGCCAACCGCCACTGCGCACCGCAACGCGGGTGCACCAGCATGAGCGCCCCCGCGAACCGCACCCCGCGCCGCCCCTACCCCGGCCTGCGCCCCTTCCGCCGCGACGAGTCGGACCTGTTCTTCGGCCGCGACGACCAGGTCGACCAGCTCCTGGACAAGCTCGCCGAGACCCGCTTCCTGGCCGTGATCGGGACCTCGGGCTCCGGCAAGTCGTCCCTGGTCCGCGCCGGGCTCCTGCCGGCGCTCGACAGCGGCGTCCTCACCCGGTCGATCGCCGCAGGCCCCGCCCCCGGCACCCGCTGGTCCATCGCCGAACTGCGCCCCGGCGAGCACCCCTTCCGCCGCCTCGCCGCCGCCCTGCAAAGGAGCGCGGGCTTCCAGCCCGCGATGCCCCCCGCCGCCGCCGACCCCATCGCGCCCCTGGAACAAGCCCTGCGCCGCGGCCCCCGCGCCCTCCCCTGGCTGCTCGGCCTGCACCCCCTGCCCCCCGGCGAACGCCTGCTGATCCTGGTCGACCAGTTCGAGGAGCTGTTCCGCTACCGCCGCGCCGACCCCGCCGACGCCGCCGCCTTCGTCGCGCTGCTGCTGGGCGCCACCGCCCACCCGGACTGCTTCATCGTCATCACCCTGCGCCCGGAGTACCTGGGCGACTGCGCCCGCTTCCCGGGGCTGCCCGAGGCGATCAACGCCGGGCTCTTCCTCACCCCGCGCCTGACCCCGGAGCAGCTCGCCGACGCCGTCCAGCTCCCCGCCCGGCTGCCCGAGTTCGGCGGCGACCTCAGCCCCGGCCTGGTCCACCGGCTCTTGGCCGAGGCGAGCGGCGAGCAGGACCAGTTACCCCTGGTGCAGCACCTGCTGATGCGCCTCTGGGACGGCACGGCCCCGGCACCGGACGGCACCCGACTCCTGGACGAGGCCGGGTACGAGGCCCTGGGCGGCCTGCAACGCGCCCTGAACGACCACGCCGAGGAGGCCCTGGCGGAACTCACGCAACCCGGTCAGCAGGCCATCGCCGAGGCGATGTTCCGTGCGCTGACCGAGCGCACCGAGGGCGAGCGCGACACCCGCCGCCCGGTGCCGGTCCGCGAGGTCGCCGACCTCACCGGCAGCACCCCGGAGCAGGTGATCGCCTGCGCCGCCCCCTTCCGCCGCGCGGATCGCAGCCTCCTCATGCCGCCGCCGGAGCAGGACCTGGGTCCGGACGACCCGCTCGACATCACCCACGAGGCACTGATCCGCCAATGGCGTAAGCTCCAGGCATGGATTATCGACGAGGCTGAAAAAGCCGAGATGTACCGGCGCCTGGAGTCCGCCGCTCGCCGCTGGAAAGAGGGAAAGGGGGCGCTCTGGATCGAGCCGGATTTGGGGATCGCGCTCGATTGGGTCGACCAAGCGCATCCCACCGCCCTTTGGGCCGCCCGATACGGTGGCGACTTCGATCTTGCCATGAGCTTTCTCGAGGATGGGCGCAAAGCTCACGACCAGGACGAATTCCGCCGTCTGATGGCGGGCTTCGCCCCGCCCGGCGTGACCAGTTATTCGACGACCCGGAGTGGCAACGCCTCTGCGTCAACCGCGAGGCCCGGGGCCGATCCGCCCGCGTCCTCCGTCTACCGCATTGAGCACGAGACGCTCAACGGCCGGGACTACCGCGACCTGAGTCGGGACCCGGAGGTGCGGGCCATGGCCCCGCCCATTCCCATCCGGCTCATCCGGGCGGTCGTTCAGGCGTGCGACGGTCCGGGTCCGCAGGACCCCGAGGGTTCTACCTGGGGCTTGGCCGCGATCGGCGCCCTGTCGAGCCCTTATACCGGACGCGGTATCCGCGTCGCGGTACTCGACACGGGCATCGATTCCGGCCATGAGGCGTTTCAAGACCCGGGCCTGAAACTGGTCCAGCAGGACTTTACCGGCGAGGGGAACGGCGACCGCAACGGCCACGGTACCTATGTGGCTGGCACGATCTTGGGCCGCCCGGTTGACGGCCGGCGGATCGGCGTGGCACCCGGGGTCTCCCTGGCGCTGATCGGCAAGGTCATCGGCCAGAGCGCATCCGCCGACACCGGGACCCTGCTGCGGGCCATCCAATGGGCGACGGACGCCGGCGCCCACATCATTAGCCTCGCACTCGGATTCGATTTCCCGGCACTGGTCCGACGCGGTACCGACGATGGCATGCCAGTGGAACTTGCGATCTCCCGTGCACTGAAGGACTATCGCGATACCCTGCAACTCTTCGATGCGCTGGCCACGCTCATCGCGGCCCAGGTCCAGGCCCAGTCCCGCACCGGCCGGGGGCCATGCGCACTGCTGATTACCGCCGCCGGTGACGAGAGCCGGCGCGATCTGCGACCGGAGTACCGCGTTGCCGTCTCGCCCCCGGCGTCCGCAGATGGATTCGTTTCCGTAGGCGCACTGGACACCGCTGGCCCGCCCCATGACCGGCTGTCGATTGCCCCCTTCTCCAACTGTCACCCGCAGGTTTGCGCCCCCGGGGTCTGCGTGCTCTCGGCCCGGGCGGGCGGCGGACTTGTGCGCCTGAGCGGCACCAGTATGGCGAGCAGCCATGTTGCGGGCTTGGCGGCACTCTGGGCCGAACGGGAACTGGGGCACTCCGGTGCGGTTCGGATCGCGACAATCGGGGCGCTGCTTCGGGGGCGGGCCGCGCGGGAGCGGCTGGAGCCCGGAACCGATGTCGCGGATGTCGGGGCCGGACTGGTCTGCGCGCCGCAGGATTGAGGTCGTAGCTTGGCTGAAACGAAGCGCAATCCTGCGTTTCCGCTCGCCGTCCGCTGAAACCTCGTGTATCTGCGAGGCGGCACCCGGATTCCGCTAGGCTTCATCCGGGCTACGGGAAGTCATCGGTGCCGCCCAGTTCAACCGGAAAGCACATCGACTGACATACCGCCCGCAGCCACCCTCAGTCGATCGTCGTTGGTCCAGAATTCGGTGCAGCCGTGATGTAGCGCTGTTGCCAGGTGCAAGGCGTCCGGGGTTTTCAGGCCGTGACGGGCGCGCAGTTGGCAGGCGCGGTCGAAGATGCTGTCGTCAATCCCGAGCCAGTTCTGCGCGGCCAGAAAGTCCTCATAATCGGCAACGAGTTGTGCGGCAGAATCACGTAGCGGTTTGACGATGACTTCCAGGCGAACTAGGGGCGACACGAACAGCACTGCATCGCCGTTGCGCGCCAGGAACCGCCGAGTTTGCTCGCTGAAAGGATCGACCTTTTCGATCAGATAAATGACGATGCAGGAATCAAGGTAAGCCAACCTCATCAGCGGTCATCCCAGTCGCATCGCAGCGTATCGATACGTCCCTGTATTTCGTCAGGCAGCGCCGACGGGCGCTGTGCGAAGCGCGGTGAGGCGAGTAGTTCCAGTGCCCGCGCGGCGGTGGTGGCAGTGGGTCTGGCGTCCGTGTCGGGCAGCATGGTCAGATAGGCGCGCCCGCGCAGGATGAATGCAAGCGGCTCAACCGGATGAACGCGCCCGCTATCGTCAATTTCTACCTCGATCGTCTTCAGCATCGCAAGCCTCGACTGTGCGCTTGAGCCAATGGGGCCTAGTCTAACGTGTTGGTGGAAATCACGTCACCTCTCCCGGACCGGCCGCTGTGGGCCGCCCTGAGCCCGGACGACAGCGAGGCCGCCGCAGTCGGACGCCAGTTGGTCGTCACCCGCCACCCCCTCGACCCACCCGCCGACGGCGCCGGGCCGACCGGACCCAGGCCCCTGGCCGGCCATGAGAGCACTGTCTACCGCGCCATCTACACCCCGAACGGCCAGGCACTCGCGACCGTGAGCGGCGACACGACCCTGCGCCTCTGGGACCTGACCACCGGCCAGTCACTCTTCCGGCTGCAACTGCCGACCGCAAACCGCGACGCCAGTCCCCTCTGGGACTTCGACCTGACCTGCACCACCGACCAATCCGCCTGCTGGATCGCCGTCCCCTGACCATGGGCCGCCTCGCCCTCTACCGCCTCCCCTACGCCGACCCGCCCCCCGGCCTGACCCCGCCGCCCTGACCCGCCGCGCCGCCCCCAACCGGAGGTCGAGGCTTCAGCCGGCGGCCTGGCCCCTCGTTCCCGCGCTCCCACGTCACTGCCATGCTGTCAAGCCGCAACGGCGACCGGGATCGCCGCTCCAGAGGCTTTGCCCTCCCGCTCCCCGACCCCGCGACCGTAGGGTGCGCCGTGCGCACCATGGCGCCAACCGAAAGCCTGGCCGCGGCGATCAACCGCAGCCTCTCAAGGTGCGCACGGCGCACCCTACGCCAATGGTCCGGCACTTCCATCATGCCGTACCAGTCTAAAGTGTTGGTGGAGATCACGATCACCTCCCCTGTCGGCGCCCTGTCAGGCAATCACCGCCTTACCTGTCAGCTTCCGAAACAATAATGCCGCATTATTGAATCCGACGGCAATGCCCGGCAGGGTGGTGGTGGCGCAGAGCACGGCGAGATTCGTGATGTGATCGAACTGGGGAAAGGGCTGCTTCAGGTTCTGATAGGTCAACCGACGGCCATAGACGCTGCCCGCTTCCGCGTGAATGTCAACCGCAAGATCATAAGGGGTCAACAGATTGAAATCCTCTATCTTCCGGCTGATGCCGGGAAAGATATGATGTTCCAATACGTCGAGCATCTGGTTTTTTACTGACGATTTATAGGCATCGTAACTTGTGGGGCCCTTCGCCGCCTCCTGTTGCGCCTCACTGAAAGTCGCCGGACTGAAGAGGATCAGGCCGCTTAACCCCTGTGCCTGCTGCGCCGAGGTCAGCTCATGGATGTTCGAGCCGACATACATGAACTTGATCGCATCGCCGCGCCTGTCCGGCGCAAAGTTGATTTTCCCGTCGCCGGCCTGCCACCAGATATTGCGGTCATAGAGCTTCTCCCGGATCTCAGGCATATCTCTGACGACGACAAATGCCGAATGCAACGAGTTCGACGGCTGATATGAAAATTCCACCTCCTGCATCCCATCGGTCAGGCGTGCGGTGAGGCGCGGCGACAGGGTGCTGATGAACAAAGCACCGGCAAACTCCCTGCCGTCCCGACAGATCACCTGCCGCACCTGCTGGTCAGTTACCGCAATCCTTGTTGCACGGGCACCCGTGTGAATCCTGCCGCCATTGGCTTGGATTACATTTATCAGCGCCGCCATCAAGGCATGGAAACCCTGCTCCGGAACATAGGCCCCGGAATGATAATAACCGGTGGCAACAGCATACAGCACGACGGAGACATCCTGTTCATCTTCACAAAAGATACCGGCATGGCCATACAAGAGCCGCCTGGCCGGTTCGCCCAGTCGGCAGTAATCCAACATCCTCCCCAACGACCAGCCGGCGAAGCGATAGGTATAGTACTTGGTCGCGAGGGGCAAAGATGACTGCAAGACCGCCATCTTCATAGCGAACATGCCGGCACCGTAAGCGCCTTGCCGATCGATGACCTTGCCCGACTCGAATAAATGATACAGGTATCTGAAAAGCGTTCTTATCCCTTTCTCCTCATTCGGAAAAAGCCGGATCATCTGTGATTGAAAGCGCTCGAATCCCATCGGGATGGACACGGCGGGCGCGCCGCCTATCATGATCTCTTCAAAGCCATCCGCGGCCATTTTCCTGAAGGTAACCGGCGACCCGCGGAGAAGATGACGAAGAACCTGGTACGGATGATCCTGCGGGCCGAAGGACCACAGGTACTGAGGCCCGGCGGAGAACCGCAACCCACCTGATTGGATGATGCGCGCATGGCCGCCGATGGCAGTGGGGCTGGCTTCGAGAATATCAACGCGGTAACCGGCTTGACTCAGCAACCCACCAAGGCATAAGCCATTGATACCCGAACCGATAATCACGACACGCGCCCCCGGCTTATCCTTCAGGAAGCCGCGCGCGGCGCAATGGGGTCGAAAGATGTTCATCAGCTGCCAGTCACCTTGCCGGACCCGTTGCACCTAGACATGCTTGGATATAATGGCTACCAACAACGGCGAAGCGAATGCGATAAGATAGGACACGCTATACCTTGAATTGTACGGCCAGGCATTCATGCGGGCGATATAGTCATCCTGAAATTTCAGATGCTCAAGAATGGCATTCAGGAAAGAAATCCGTTGACTTGCCGCCGGATCGATTTGGGCGATCTGACGAGAGATGTCCTCCATCTTGAGTCGGATGATGCGGTGTTCACGACGTTTGTAATGATCAAGCAACTGATGCAACCGCAGCACGGGAAGCACAAACACCATCAACGAAGCGACAAAAGGAGTCAACATCCATATATTCATGAACCATGCGGCGATCCTGCTGGTGGCGCGGTATTCCCAAGGTGTGACATAAATATAGAACGCAATAAATAAACCCATTATCAAGGTGTGCATGGAAAAAACAAACAACACCTTCCCGACGATCAGCGTACCACCGCAGTCATCGGGATGCATGTAATTTATATCGATGCGCCGGTCATGTTGCAGGGACCACACCAGCTTGATCACCACCAGCAGTCCGCGCAAGGCCATTCCGCACAGCAATCCAATCATGAAAAACTGCAGGCACAGCGAAATTATCATCACCGGGTGGCGATACCAGATGCCGAATGCAATGCCCATCAGAACATTGAGCAAGCCGACGCAGACACCGAAAAAAAGCAACTTGTATCCAGCGATCTCACTCAATTTGAGCACAAATATATCGGCATACTCCCGCTCGCCGAGTCCGGATAAATCGATAAGATCGACGACAAACTCTTTTAATTTATCGGTGGCCCGGAAAATAAGGAACATGCACAGCATCATCATGATGGCGAGCAGATAGCTGAAGTCCCGGAAAATATTGATTTGATATTGGAAAGCCAGAAAAGAATGGATCAGCAGGAATATCAACCCCAACAAAACACTGAACACCAATGGCGGCAACCGTGAGCGCGCCAGCCAGTGTTCATAAAACGGCACGATATTTCTGCCGATGCTGTCGGCCAGTTCCTTTTTCTGAAGGTCATGGTTATTGACGATAGCGTCCGGTTCTGATGTGAATATCACGGTTTCTCCCTCAGCCACTGATAGGTGGCAGGTGCATTTTCGGGCTTCATGATCTCGGCTCTAAGCCGCAGCAGGGTCTGGTAAGGAGCATCCACGACCACCGAGTTCGCCAGCCACGATGGCACCTCGCCGTTCGGCTCGAGGTGGAGCTGATATTCAACCTCGACCATCGCATCCGGACGCCTGGTACAACGCCAGTGACCTGCTGTCGATTGCCCCCTTCTCCAATCGTCGCTTTCTACCTCGATCGTCTTCAGCATCGCAAGCCTCGACTGTGCGCTTGAGCCGATGGGGCCCAGTCTAGAGTGTTGGTGGAGATCAGGTCACCTCCGTCCCCCTGACCATGGGCCGCCTCGCCCTCTACCGCCTCCCCGACGCCGACCCGCCCCCTGGTCTGACCCCGCCGCCCTGACCCGCCACGCCGCCCCCGACGGGAGGTCGAGGCTTCAGCCGGCGGCCAGCCCCTCGTTCCCACGCTCCCGCGTCACTGCCGGGATGTCAAGCCGCAACCGCGACTGGAAGCGCCGCACCCAGGTCCCCGTTGCGCCCCTCCAGAGGCTTTGCCCTCCAGCCCGATAACCTTGAGCGGTTCCCCGGCGTGGGCCTTCAGTGCCGACAGTGATAGCCTGGAACGCCGCGGCAGCGAGCGCGACACGGTCACCAAGAAGGCCGAGTATGCCGCCGGGGGGGTGCCCGAGTACTACATCCTGCACCGGGAGCCCGAGCGTCAGGCATTCTTCACCCCCTGAGAGTCGTTGGTCGCCCCGAGTGATTCCAGACAGGGTGCTGGGGTTGCGGTTCAGGCAGGAAAGCCCGGACTCCGGGTCAGAGGTCGAGATCGCGTCGATCGCGCCCTGCGGAACAGGCCCTGACCCACCCATTGCACGGCCGATCTCCCTCGCGGCTGCGCACCGGGGCATCACGGCGTTTCTTAAACAGCGCTCATTGGGGGTAAAATGCCGACGCGCCAGTGCTTAAGCTTGGCGCACCCGTGGCAGCCCCTGGGACACCCGCCCGTGCGTCCCCCAGAGGTTTGCTCGATATCCACCCTAAACCAAACGGAGACTCCCATGGATTTCATCAGCCTGAGCTATCTCGCGGCCGGCGCCGCGCTCGGATGGCTTGCCGCCCTCCTGACGGGGCGCCGTGCGTTCGGCCAACTCGTCAACCTCGCCACCGGCGCCCTGGGCGCCTATTACGGCGGCATGGTTTTCGCCCAGTTCAACCTCGCCACTCAGTACCCTGGTTGGCACGGAACACTGGGCGCCGCCCTCATCGGTGCCACCGTGCTCCTGTTCGTGCTCGCTTTGATCCGGCGGTCCTGATCCGGTTCCGCGGGGTGGGCCGGCCGGCGACTCGCGCGCCAGGGCCCTCCGCCCCGCGGTTGGCCTGCTCCCGCGCCCGTGCATGAAACCTGGGACAGACCAAGGGTTCCTTCCGGCAACCGGCGAAAAACGCCGATTGATCGGTACGAAATCAGGAAACCCTGGTCTGTCCCGGGCCTGCGGAGGGTCCTGCATCCAGCCGCGGTAGGGTGCGAAGGCCCTCCAAGAGCATAGCCGGGGTCGGAACGACCCGGCGCAGCAGCGCCGACATGAAGCACCGCGCCGGTGTGTCGGGCGTGGCTGCTCGCCAGGTGCCACTCGCTACTCGCTACTCGCCACTCACCGTTGTCCTACCGCGAAAGACGCGTTCGCGGTGCCACGCCAGAAACGCGCGATGCGGATCGACGAGCCGCTGGACCCACAGGGGCCGGTCGAGCCCCAGCACCTGCCGCGAGGCGGGATCGAGCAAGCCCGAGACGATGACCCGGCCGGCGTCGTCGATGGTCACGAAGCCGCGGTCGAAGGCCGCGTCGAGCTGCGGAGCAAGCAGCAGGCCGTTGAAAACGTCCAGCCGTTCGGCATCAGTGTCGCAGTCTGCCCAGGGCTTGATGTGGCTCGCGCGCAAGTCTTGCGGGTCGGCACGAGGCTCGAGATCGCGGCGCCGAGTGCAACTCGGCGATCCCATGGGCCGAGCCTACCGGCTCGCGGGCGCGGTAACGAATGCAACTCCTCATCCGCCGCGGGCGGGGCGTCATCAATGCTGCGGGCCAGCAGAACCTGGCCTGCGCCGTCGTCGGCGAGCCGGACCGGGTGGTACTCGTGCCCGCAGTCACGACAGAAGCGAACTGGGTACAGGCGCTTGTCGGGGTGCCCCGGCAGGAACTGCTGCCCGTCCTCAGTGATGGTGCGTTGCCCCGCGGGCGCCAGCGTGGCGTACGCGTGGCCGGCGTCGGAGATGATGGGGTTGATCTGGATGAGCGGCTCTGGCCAATACCGCGCGTTGGCGTAGATGCCCTCGACCTGGGACTTGATGTCCGGTGCCTGGATGGTGGTGAAGGAGGTCGCGAAGCGCTTGTACTCATCGACCACCGAGTCACGGAGCGCGAAGATGTCGAGCGAAAGCCAACGGTCTTGCACCATCACCCCCCGACCGGGACATCTAAGCCGTTTCTTGGTTTATATACCCGCACCAGAGCGAAGTCAATTTCGACAATCCACGGTCGATGACCGGACCACCAAGGCTGCCCTCTGCTAGGCTTCAACCTGCCGACCGGGACCGTGATCCGCAAGCCCGACTTCGTGCTCCCCGAATGGCGGGAGGCGGAGTTGCGGGCCGAGGCGCAGACGCAAACGCTCCAGGAGGCCGAACGAGAACTAGCGCAACTGCGGGCGCAACTCGCGGCTCGCGGTTTAAAACCCTGAGGCCAATGACAAAGGGGCCGGTCTGCGCCACGGAAGACCGGCCCCTTCGGTTGGTGGTTACGACCAGGGATCAGCGCAGATTGGCGAAATTGGCCGCCATCAGTGTGCTGCCGCCCTGCTCGCCGGCAAACGGCATCGGATTGAGCGCCTCGCCGTTGCGTCGGACCTCGAAGTGCACATGAGGTCCGGTGGCAGTCCCCGTCGCCCCGACGGCCCCGATCACCTGACCCTTGCGGATCGGCTGCCCCTCTGACACCCCGTTGACGGAGTTGTGTCCGTAGCGGGTGGCGTAGCCGTTGGCATGACTGATTTCGATCAGGTTGCCGTAGCCGCTGCGCCGTCCGCTGAAGGTCACGACGCCGTCGGCCACCGCGACCACCGGGCTGCCCTGGGGTGCGGCGAAGTCGACGCCCTGATGGAACATGGCCCGGTGGCGGATCGGATGGATGCGCATCCCATAGTTGGAGGTGATGTATCCCGTGCGGATCGGCCAGCCCGAGGGCACGGACTTGGCGGTGAGGTCCTTCCCGCTGATCGCCTCTTCGAGGATCTCCAGCTTACGCTTGCGATCCTTGAGCAGGCTGACCACGCTTCCTAGCTCGCTCGCGATCTCCTTGATCGTATAATCCCGTGCCGCCGCCTCCTCGGGCCCACCCTGCGGCGGTGGGTTGCGGAAATCGAACTCCTGGCGGTCGAGTCCCCCCATATCCACCAGTCGCTCACCCAGGGCATTGAGCCGCATGAGTTCCGCCTGCATCTCGCCGAGGCTGGACGCCATGGCATCGATCTGGGGCGCCGGCGGCTGGGCGGTGGCGGGCGCGAGGCCCGCGGTTCTGGGGTGGTTGGCGGGGGGGGCGTCGCTCTGGGCTGCATTGGTCTGCTGCCCCAGCCAGAATCCGGCCCCGCCGCCCGCGGCGGCACACAACATGACCGCCGACAGTGCGACGGCGGTTTGTCCAAGAACGGTCTTTCTACGGTCGAGGTGGTACATTGCTGACCCCTGTAGGTGGATAGGACGAAGAAGAGCGTTGTTTATACTACAGCCGCCTGGTCGAGGCGAGCGCTCATGAGCGTCCGGCAATTGATCTGGATCAAGTTTTTGTGAATCAGGCAAAAGTGGTACCTCTCAAGTCATGGCAAAAAAAAGGCCCGGTCGTACCAGCGCCGCCCATGTGCGGGATCTTCTGACAGCCAGTCCCGCGGTGGCCCGGTGTCTGGCGCTGCAGCGCCGCGAGGATCATTTGCTTGCCCAGGTTCGCGATCTGCTCGCCCCCGCCGCCCGGCCGCATTGTATCCAGGTCAGTGTCGCCGACGGAACTCTGACGTTGACGGTCGACGCGGCGGCTTGGGCGACGCGGCTGCGCTATCAGGCCCCGGAACTGGCCCGGGGGCTCCCGGGAGCCGGGATTACCGCGGTCAAGGTGCGGGCCCGCCCGCGCGAGCGCGTCGCGCGGCGTCAGACGGCGCAACACCTGACCAGACTGACCCCCGCCGTGGTCGAGCATCTGATGGCAGCGGCCGCGCACATGGCCGATGCCGGGCTTGCCGACGTCTTCCGACGCCTGGCGGCCCGACACCAGGGGGCGCGCCCCGGCGCGCCACTCGACTAGGCGCTGCGTGCGATCAGGCAAGCGCGAGCGGCTGGGCGTAACTGATCGGCGCGTGCGTGGCGTCCTCGAACACCGCCTCCTCCCAGGCCGTCTGGTCTGCGACCAGGGCGCGTAACAGCTGGTTGTTGAGCGAATGCCCCGACTTGTGGCCCTTGAAGGCACCGATCAGGGTATGGCCCAGGAGGTAGAGGTCGCCGATCGCATCCAGGATCTTGTGCTTGACGAACTCGTCCTCATAGCGCAGGCCTTCCTCGTTCAGCACCCGGAATTCGTCCACCACCACGGCGTTGTCAAGGCTGCCGCCCAAGGCCAAGCCCTGTTGCCGCAGGGCTTCGATCTCGCGCAGGAAGCCGAAGGTGCGGGCGCGACTGACCTCTTTAACGAAGGAGGAGGTGGAGAAGTCCATGCTGGCCCGCTTGGCCCGGTCGTGAAAGGCCGGGTGGTCGAAATCGATGGAGAACTCCACGCTGAAACCGTCGTAGGGCTCGAACCGGGCGTACTTGTCGCCGTCGCGCACCTCGACCGGGCGCTTGATACGGATGAAGCGTTTGGGGCGGTTCTGCTCTTCGACCCCGGCGGACTGGATCAGGAAGACGAAGGGTCCGGCGCTGCCGTCCATGATCGGCACCTCCGGGGCGCTCACGTCCACATAGGCGTTGTCGATCCCAAGACCGGCGAAGGCCGACAGCAGGTGTTCCACCGTGGACACCCGCACCTCGCCGTTGACCAGGGTGGTGGAGAGCCGCGTATCGCCCACGTTGTGCGGGCAGGCGCGAATCTCGACCGGTTGCTCCAGGTCCACCCGCCGGAAGATGATGCCGGTGTCGGGGGCCGCCGGGCGCAGCGTGAGGTACACCTTGTCGCCGGTATGAAGGCCGACGCCGGTGGCGCGGATCACGTTCTTTAGTGTACGTTGCTTGACCATCATTCGGGCTCCCTAGTCCCAGACCGCAGCGGTCAGCCGCGGCGCCGACCATCGACACCAAGGCAAAAGCCGCGTGACGCCCGAACGATTCCGGGCTTTGGTAGAAGCTTAGGGTTTTCCCGAAACTTTATCAAGTCCTATGCGCAAGAAATCTATATCGTATTGTTTTTACTTAGTATATATCTAAAGGGATTTCCCTAGCGCCGCGCTGTTGGTCGCGTCCTTGCGGACCAATAATCTCTATTTAGGAATCACGCCGCGCCGTCCCCTGGCGGCCAACCACCGCGTCCGGCGCCGGGACCCTCCCTGGTCCCGCGGATGGCGCCCGCGATCAATCGGCCTGACGGCGCAGGAAGGCGGGGATGTCCAGATAGTCGAGATCGTTGTCCACCGCCTCGGCGGTGTTCCCGCCGGCGGTTGCCGCCTTGCGGTAGATGGCGGGGCGACGCCCGATCTCCCCATAGTCGGGGCCGGACTCGCCGTCCGCCGGGACCAGTCGCATCAGCGGCTCCTCCGGGTTCGGACGCATCGTCAGGGAGATTCGGCGCGCCCCCAGGCCGGTAGCCACGACCGTGACCCGCAGTTCATCCTCCAAGTCCGGGTCGATGACGGTCCCCAGCACCACGGTGGCGTCATCGTCGGCGAAATCCCGGACCGTGTTGCCGACCTCGTCGAACTCGCCCATGGTCAGGCTGCTGCCCGCGGTGATGTTGACCAGGATACCCTTGGCCCCGGCGAGATCGATATCCTCCAACAGGGGGCAGCGAATGGCGGCCTCCGCCGCTTCCCGCGCCCGGTCGAGGCCGACGGCGGCCCCGGTACCCATCATGGCGACCCCCATCTCCGACATCACGGTCTTCACGTCGGCGAAGTCGACGTTGATCAGACCCGGACGGGTAATCAGCTCGGCGATGCCGCGGGTGGCATTCAACAAAATATCGTTCGCCGACTTGAAGGCCCCGAGCAGGGTCATGTCCTTGCCGAGCACCGCCAGCAGCTTCTCGTTCGGGATCGTGATCAACGAGTCCACATGCTTGGCCAACTCGGCAATGCCGTCATCGGCGATGCGTCGCCGCTTGCTGCCCTCGAACGGGAAGGGCTTGGTCACCACCGCGACCGTGAGGATTCCCAACTCCTTGGCCACCTCCGCGACCACCGGGGCGGCACCGGTGCCGGTACCGCCGCCCATCCCGGCGGTGATGAACACCATGTCCGCCCCGGCCAAGGCCTCGGCGATGCGCTCGCGATCCTCCAGCGCCGCCTGCTTGCCCACCTCCGGGTTGGCACCCGCACCCAGGCCCTTGGTAATCCCGGAGCCCAGTTGCAGGATGGTCTTGACCCGCGACCCTTTGAGCGCCTGGGCATCGGTGTTGGCGCAGATGAAGTCCACCCCCTCAATGGTGGAGTCGACCATGTGATTGACCGCGTTGCCGCCGCCGCCGCCGACCCCGATCACCTTGATGACGGCGGACTGGCTATGGGTATCCATCATTTCAAACATTGCACTCTCTCCCCCGACCTGTTTATGGATTGAAAACCTGAAACCCCGCACGGCCCCATGGTGGGACCGCCCCCCGACACGGCACGGACCCTGCGATCCCATGCCGCGGGGCCGCAGGCTGCGGCCCCATCGATCCCCGAGGGGATCGCGAATTCTGCCTCGCTAGAAGTTGCCCTGGAACCAACTGCGCGTCCGTGACACGAGGCCCTTGAGTCCCCGCCCGGCAGTGAGTTCAGGACGCTTGGCAAAACGGTTCTGACCGGCGTAGATCAAGAGCCCGACGCCGGTGGCGTAGACCGGATCGCGCATGACCTCGTCCATGCCGATGACATACCGGGGAACGCCCAGGCGCACCGGCATGTGGAACACCTCCTCCGCCAGTTCGATCAAGCCCTGCATCTTCGCGCTACCGCCGGTGAGCACGACGCCCCCGGCCACCAGCTCTTTGAATCCGCTGCGATCCAGGTCCTTACGCACCAGATCGAGCAGTTCCTCATAGCGCGGCCCCACCACCTCGGCCAGCGTCTGGCGCGACAGTCGGCGCAGCGGGCGATCCCCGATGCTGGGGACCTCGATGTTGTCGGCGCCGCCGGCGAGCTGCGTCAGGGCGCAGGCGTGCTGAATCTTGATCTGTTCGGCGTGCTGAGTAGGGGTGCGCAGGGCCAAGGCGATGTCGTTGGTGACCTGATCGCCGGCGATCGGGATCACCGCCGTGTGGCGGATGGCCCCGTCGGCGAAGACCGCGATATCGGTGGTACCGCCGCCGATGTCGACCAGGCAGACGCCCAGCTCCTGCTCGTCCTCGCCCAAGACCGAATAAGAGGCGCTCAGCGGCGCGGGCATCAGGTAGTCCACCTCCAGCCCACAGCGGCCGATGCACTTGCGGATGTTCTGGGCCGCGCTCACCGCGCCCGTGACGATGAGCACCCGCGCCTCCAGCCGTACCCCGCACATCCCGATCGGCTGGCGGATACCCTCCTGGCCGTCGATGATGAATTCCTGGGGGACCAGGTGGAGCATTTGCTGGTCCGCCGGGATCGCAACCGCCCGGGCGTTGTCGAGTACCCGGTCCACGTCGGCCTGATTGACCTCGCGCTCCTTGATGGGGGTACTGCCGTTGGAAGGACGGCTGCTGATATGGTTGCCGGCGATCCCCGCGTGAACCGAGTGGATGTCGCACCCGGCCATCGCTTCCGCCGCCTCGACCGCCCGCTGGATGGAGGTGACCGTGGACTCGATGTCCACCACCACGCCCTTCTTCAGGCCGCGCGAGGGGCTGGTGCCGATGCCGATGATCTCGATCTGGTCATCGTCTTTCAGTTCGCCCACCAGACAGGCGATCTTCGAGGTGCCGATGTCCAGCCCCACCAATAGATTTTTGTCGTTGCGTCGTGCCATTCCGTTTCTCCCCCCGTTTGCCTGTTCGCTCTTGCCGTTTCGCCTAGGGTCGCCCCGGGACCGCCTGAGTCAGTGCACGCCCCGATGCGCGCACCGGTGCCGGCGGCGGGTGCCGCGGCGGCGGTGGTGTCTGGGCCCGTGCCTTGGTCGGCGCGGCCACTGTTCGCGGGCGCGGGCGCTCTTTCGCCGCCGCCGGTCGCTGTGCCTGGGTCGGTGTCCGCGTCTGTTTGGTCGCCGTGTTCGCCGTCGCGCCCTTTTTCCGGGCCTTGGTATGCGTCGGCGGCGCGGTCTTGGGCGGTACCGGCTCCGGCGCCGCGGCGACCGCGCTGCCCGCCCATTTGACGGCAAAGCCATTGCTGTAGCGCAGGTCCACCACCCGGGCGCGGCCGGCCGCTTCCAGTTGGGGGACGGCCGCGATGAACCTCATCAGGCGCCGCTCGATATCGTTGGTGCCCAGTTCCACGCGGGTATTGGAGACCAGGTCCAGGTGCCAGGCCCCGCGGGCATCGACGCCCAGGGTGTCGATGAGTTGGCCCGCCAACATCAGGGCGTCGCGCCACTTGAGGTAGCGCTCGACCAATTCACGGGCGCGCGCCTCGTCGCCCTCGAGCAGCGGCAACCCGGCCGGGACCTGGCCGCGGGGGCGAAACACGACGCCCTCGGCGGTCACCAGCCCGTCGCCCTTCCAGCGTGCCACCGGCCGATGCTCCAGCACCCGCACCTGGAGCCGGTCGGGCCACACGCGGCGGATGCTGGCCCCGCCGACCCAGGGCAAGCCCTCCGCGGCCCGCTTCAGGTCATTGAGGTCGGCGGTGAGGAAGCCGCCTTGCAGCCGCTGGCCCAGGGTCTCGCGCAGCAGTTCGGATGAGTGATGGTGCAATTCCCCCTGGACCTCGATGGTGCGCACCGGCAGGAGTCGGGGCTCCCAATAGCCGAAGGCCCAGACGCCTCCCACCATGGCTCCCAGCAACGTGAGTCCGGTGAGGGCGCGCAGGCGGGCGCGCCGCGGCGCCGGTGGCGGCGTCGGCAGCGAATCGAGCGGCGGCTCGGCCGGGGCGGTGGTTGGTTCAGACACGCTCGCGGCTCGTCTCAAGGATGCGCAGCACCAGGGTCTCGAAGTCGAGGCCCGCCGCCCGTGCGGCCATGGGCACCAGACTGTGGTCGGTCATGCCAGGAACCGTATTGATTTCAAGTAAATATGGCGCCCCCGCCGCATCGACCATCAGGTCGACCCGCCCCCAGCCGCTCGCCCCGACGGCGTCGAAGGCGTCCAGGGCCAGTTGCCGGAAGCGCGCCTCATCCGCCGCGGACAGACCGCAAGGACACAGGTAACGGGTGCTGTCCGCCCGGTATTTGGCGTCGTAGTCATAGAAGGCGTGGGGGGTCTCGAGCCGGATGATGGGCAGGGCCTCACGCCCCAGGATGGCGCAGGTGTACTCGGCGCCGGCGATCCAGCGCTCGGCGATGACCAAGGGGTCGTACTCGCGCGCGCTCCGCCAGGCCGCCGCCAGGGCGGCCGGGTCCGCGACCCGGGCCATCCCGATGCTGGACCCCTCGTGGGCCGGCTTGACCATCAGCGGAAAGCCGATGGCCGCCGCCAGGGCCAGGTCCGCTTCCTCGCGCAGGAGGACCGAGTCGGCCGTCGGCAGCCCGGCCCCGGCCCAGGCGAGCTTGGTGCGGTACTTATCCATCCCCAGGGCGGACCCCAGGACCCCCGAGCCGGTATAGGGCATAGCGATGGTCTCCAGGGCGCCCTGGATCACCCCGTCCTCACCACCGCGGCCGTGCAGGATGATGAAGGCCCGATCGAACCCGCCCGCCCGCAACTGTTCCAGCACGGTCTCGTCCGGGTCCAGCGGGTGGGCATCGACACCCTGGCGGCACAGTGCGCGCAGCACCGCGTTGCCGCTCGTGAGTGAAACCTCCCGCTCGGCGGCGCGCCCGCCCAACAGCACCGCGACCTTGCCGAACCGCTCAAGAAGGGTTTGATTGATGAGTGATGTCATTTCAATCGCTTTGAAGAAGTACGTTAGTATGTTGTTAGTACGGTAAGGAACGGTTCACTAGGGACTGCCTATCGCGCCATTTTCGTTGTCGTTGTCGTTATCGTTATCGTTGTCGTTGTCGTAATCGAGGTTATCGTAGCGCCCCGGATTCTCTCGCACCCTGAAGTGCATCGCTTCTCCGATTACGATTACGACAACGACAACGATAGCGCTTAACTTGTTCTTGACTCGTTACTAAGAGGTAGCTCACGGGCCTCGTCGCTCCGTCCGTACTCCCGTACTAACGTACTTCGACACTGACGTACTCGGGTTTCAGCCGCACCCCGGTGTGGCGCTCGACTTCGCACCGCACATGATCCACCAACCCGGCGATGTCCCGGGCCGTGGCCGGGCCCGTGTTGATAATGAAATTCGCGTGCTTTTCCGAGACCTGAGCCCCGCCGATCCGGTAGCCCTTGAGTCCGACCGACTCGATCAGCCGGGCCGCGTAGTCCCCCGGCGGGTTGCGGAACACCGACCCGCAACTCGGCAGCCCCGTGGGCTGGGTGCGGGCACGTTGGTCCAGGAGGGCGCGCATCCGCGTCATGGCGGCCGCCCCATCCCCCGGTTGCAGTTCAAGCTCCACGTCGAGAAACCATTCGCCCGGGGTGCCGCGCACATCCCGGTAGCCGATGTCGAAGTCGGCCGGCGTGCGCTCGCGCACCAGGCCGGTCCGATCGATGGTGCGCACCCGGCCGACGTGGGTCCAGGTCTCCCCGCCCCAGGCCCCGGCGTTCATCGTCAAGGCCCCGCCCATGGTACCGGGGATACCCGCCAGGAATTCAACGCCGACCAGGTCATGGCGGGCGGCAAAGCGGGCCACCCGGGCGCAGGTGGCGCCGGCCTGAGCGTAAACACCCGCGGACCCGCGGCGCTCCAGGCCCGTCAGGCACCCATGGGTCAGGATCACGGTGCCGGGAAAACCCGCATCCGGGACCAGCAGGTTGCTGCCGAGCCCGAGCCAGAGCAGCGGCTCGCCCGGGTCAAGCCGACGCAGAAACTCCGCCAGGTCGTGCGCGTCCGCCGGTCGATAGAGCCGCCGCGCCGGGCCCCCGACCCGCCAACTGGTATGGCGGGCCAGGGGCTCATCCGTGCGCAACTCCCCGCGCAGTTCACCCATGGCGGCAGGCCCGCGGCTGGGGCAGGCCGTGGCGCACGGGCGCCGGCGTCGGCCCCGCGGGGCGTGCCGACGCCGCCGCTCGCCGCGGGAACCCCTGCAGCGGCTCACCGCAGCCCATCGACAGCCGCCGGATCAAGGGGACTACGAGAAGCGGCGTCGTCACGTCTTTTCCCCCGTGAGCAGCCCCGGCAGGCGCGCCGCCAGGGCGCCGATGTCCCCCGCGCCGGACAGGAGCACCAGGTCCCCATCCTGGAGGAGGTTGCCGAGCAGCCCCGGTATCTCATTGATCTCCTGGGCGAACACCGGGTCCAGGAGGCCCCGGGCGCGGATCGCGCGGCTCAGCGAGCGCCCATCGGCACCGGCGATCGGCGCCTCCCCGGCCGGATAGACGTCGCAGAGCACCAGCAGGTCGACGGTGGAGAGCACCTGGACGAAGTCCTCGAACTGCTCCTGGGTACGGGTAAAACGATGGGGCTGAAAGACCAGCACCAGTCGCCGGCCGGGCCAGCCGCCGCGCGCCGCCTCCAGGGTGGCGGCCAGTTCCCGGGGGTGGTGACCATAGTCGTCCACCAGGGTCAGCCGACGGCCGGTCTGATCCTGCACCGGTGTGACCACGAAGCGCCGCCCCACCCCCTGGAAGCCGGCCAGGGCACGGCGGATCGCCTCCTCGTCCACCCCAAGCTCCAGGGCTACCGCAATGGCGGCCAAGGCGTTGAGGACGTTGTGGCGGCCGGGCAGGTTGAGCTCGATGGGCAAGGGCGCACTCAATTCGCGGCTGTGGACCTCGAAGTACATGCGCAGGCCGTCCTGACGGATGTCCACGGCGCGCACGTCCGCCTCCGGGCGGGTGCCGTAGGTACGCACCGGTCGCGGCACCTGCGGCTCCAGGGCGCGCACCTCCGGGTCGTCGATACACAGTACCGCCAGGCCATAGAAGGGCAGGTGGTGGATGAACTCCATGAAGGTGTTGCGCAGGCGCTGGAAGTCGTTGCCGTAGGTCTGCATGTGGTCGGCGTCGATGTTGGTGACGATCGATACCATGGGCTGGAGATACAGGAAGGAGGCGTCGCTCTCGTCGGCCTCTGCCACCAGGTACTTGGTCGTGCCGAGCTTGGCATTGGCCCCGGCGCTGTTGAGCAGGCCGCCGATGACGAAGGTCGGATCGAGCCCGCCCTCCGCGAGCACACTCGCCACCAGGCTGGTGGTGGTGGTCTTGCCATGGGTCCCGGCGACCGCGACCCCATAATAGAAACGCATCAGTTCAGCGAGCATCTCGGCGCGGCGCACGACGGGAATTCGCCGCGCCCGGGCCTCTTGGATCTCGGGGTTTGCCTCGTCGATGGCGGTGGATACCACGACCGCATCCGCGTCGGTTACCTGACCGGCGCGGTGCCCGATGTAGACCTGCACCCCCAGGCCGCGCAGGCGCCGGGTGGTCGTACTCTCGCGCTGGTCAGACCCCGCGACCTCGTAGCCAAGGTTGGCCATCAGCTCGGCGATCCCACTCATCCCGGCCCCGCCCACACCGATAAAGTGCAGGCGCCGGACCCGGCCCATGTTGGCGGCGCTGTGGCTCAGATGTGGATTCATTTTCTAAAGGATGAAGGATGAAGGTTGAAGGTTACAGGTTGAAATTGGTCTCAGTGCGAAGCCTCGGCGTGTAGTATTAAGATGCTCAAATCCCTAATCCCTTCCTTCATCCCTCATCCTTCATCCTTCATCCCTCATCCTTTCCCCCCGTTGCCAGTTCCAGGCAGGCGTCTGCAATGCGCGTGACCGCATCCGGATTGGCGCGGGCGCGGGCCGCCTGGGCCATGGTCAGCAGCCGTCCGCGGTCGGCGAGCAGGGCGGCGAGCAGGTCGGCCAGGAGGGGCGCGGTCAGGTCGCGTTGGATGATCAGGTGCGCCGCGCCGTGGTCTGCCAGGAAACGGGCGTTGCCGCGCTGGTGGTCATCCACCGCGTGGGGATAGGGGACCAGGATGGCGCCCAGACCCGCCGCGGCCAGTTCGGAGACCGTCAATGCACCGGCCCGGCACACTACCAGGTCGGCCCAGGCATAGGCCTGCGCCATGTCCTTGATGAAGGCGCTGACCTCGGCCGGGACTCCGGCCTGCGCATAGGCGGCCCGCGCCAGTTCCAGGGTCTGCTCACCGGCCTGGTGACGGACCTGCGGGCGCAACGGTTCGGGCAGTCGGGCCAGTGCCAGGGGCAGGGTCTCGTTGAGCGCCTTGGCGCCCAGGGAACCGCCGAGCACCAACAGCCGCGCCCGCCCGGTGCGGCCGGCGAAGCGCTCCGCGGGCGGCGGCAGTTGTGTAATGTCGCTACGCACCGGGTTGCCGGTCGCCACCGCGTGCCGCGCTGTGGGAAAGCTGCCGGGAAAGGCCTCGAAGACCCGACTGGCGATGCGTGCGAGCCATTGGTTGGTCAGTCCCGGGACCGAGTTCTGCTCGTGGATCACGAGCGGCATCCCCAAGGCTCGAGCCGCCAGTGCGCCGGGGCCGGAGACGAACCCGCCCATCCCCAGGACCACCGCGGGGCGGCGGCGGCGCAGGATCGCACGCGCCTGCCACAGGGCGCGCAGCAGACGCACCGGTCCGGCCAGGACCGCGGTGATCCCCTTGCCGCGCAGCCCCTCGATCCGCACCCACTCCAACTCGAACCCGTGCTCGGGAACCAGGCGTGACTCCAGCCCCCGGTGCGTGCCGATCCAGAAGACCTGCGCACCCCGCTCGCGCAGGGCCTGCGCCACCGCCAGCGCGGGGAAGACATGACCGCCGGTACCGCCGGCCATGACGCCTATGCACGCAGCCATGGCAGCCCCCGGGGATTTCTGGACTCCGCCTCGTCCTGGCGAATGGTGGCATCGATGCGCAGCAGGATGGCGATCGCCATACAGACCACGATCAGACTGTTGCTGCCGTAGCTCAGGAAGGGCAGCGTCAGCCCCTTGGTGGGCAGCATCCCCGAATTGACCCCGATGTTGACGAAGGCCTGGAGGCCGAGCCACAGACCGATCCCCTGGGCGGTATAGGCGGCGAAGCGGTTCCCGGCCGCCTGGGCGCGCGCACCGATACTGAAGGCGCGCCAGGCGATGAAGGCGAAGGTGGCGATGATCGCCAGCATCCCCACCAGGCCCAGTTCCTCGGCGATCACCGTGGCGATGAAGTCCGTGTGGGCCTCGGGGAGGAAATACTGCTTCTGGATGCCGTTGCCGAGCCCGACCCCCAGCCACTCGCCCCGTCCGAAGCCGATCAGGGCCTGGCTCAACTGGTAACCGGAGTTGAAGGGGTCCTCGAAGGGGTTGAGGAAGGACAGGATGCGGCGCATGCGGTATTCCGAGGTCATGACCAGGAAGGTGAGTCCGACCAGCACGGTGCCGAACAGGACCGCGAAGGGCATGACGCTCACACCCCCCAGGAACAAGAGCCCCATCACGGTCGCCAGCATCACGGTGGTGGTACCGAAGTCCGGTTGTTTGAGGATCAGGGCGGCGGCCAGTCCGATCAGGATCATCGGCCGGATGAAGCCCGAGAGCTTGTTGGCCACATCATCAGCGTGGCGTACCAGGTAGCCCGCGATATAGATCACTGCGAACAGCTTCATGAACTCCGAGGGCTGCAGATTGAGCGGCCCCAAGGGGATCCAGCGCGTCGCCCCATTGACGTTGTGACCGATCCCCGGAATCAGCACCAGGATCAGCATCCCCGCCGTGCCCAGGAAGAACCAGGCGCCCATGCGTTCCCACCAACTGACCGGAACCGTAAAGGTCAGCAGACCGGCGCCCAGGGCCAGACCCATCGCGAGCGTATGGCGCGTGACGAAGAAGAAGGGGTCCTTGCAGCAGGTGTCGCCGATCGTCATGGAGGCGGAGGCGACCATCACGAACCCGAATGACAAGAGCCCCAGGGCCGCCATCAGGAGCGGGAGGTCGAAGGCCGCCGGTCGCTCGCTGCGGCGGCGCCGGCTCGCGACACTCGAACGGCGTGCCTGGGGTGCCACCGCGCTCATGCCACCAACCTCCGCACCGCATCGGCAAAGACCCGGCCGCGGTGCTCGTAGTTGTCGAACATGTCAAAACTGGCGCAGGCCGGGGAGAGCAGTACCGCGTCCCCGGGGCGGGCCGCGACAGCGGCCCGGCGCACCGCCTCGTCCATATCAGCGGCCGGAATCAGGGGGACCGGGGGGACCAGGGCACGCAGCACCCGCTCGATTGCGGGGGCATCCCGCCCGATCAGAACCACGGCGCGGGCCGCGCGGGCCACTGCCGGGCCCAGGGGGGCGAAATCCGCGCCCTTGGCGTCGCCGCCGGCGATCAGCACCACCCGGCCGTCCGACCCCGCCGACACCAGGCCGTCCAAGGCGGCGACCGTGGCCCCCGGGTTGGTGCCCTTGGAGTCGTCATACCAGCGCACCCCGACGTGCTCGAGCACCAACTGGCTGCGGTGGTCCAGCCCGGGAAAGGTCCGCAGGGCCTCCCGGCAGGGGTCGAGCGCCAGACCACAGGCCTGCGCCAGGGCCAGGGCGGCCAGGGCGTTGGCCAGGTTGTGCCGGCCGGGGATCTGGACCTCTGCCGCCCGCAGCAGTCGCTCGTCGCCCCGGCACAGCCACAGGTCCCCGTCGCTCGCTGCCAGTCCATAGTCGCCCGGGTCCGGCACGCCCAAGGTAAAGCCGAGCTCGCGCTGCGGGGCGCGGGCCATCGCCGCCACCGCCGGATCGTCCCGGTTGATGACAGCGACCTGCGCGCGGTCGTAGACCCGCGCCTTGGCGGCGCTATAGGCGGCCAGGTCCGGGTAGCGGTCCAGGTGATCCGGTGAGATGTTGAGCACCACCGCCGCCCGGGTCCGCAGCCCCGGGGTGGTCTCCAGTTGAAAACTCGACAGTTCCAGGACATAGAGGTCGGCCTGGTCGTCGAGCAGGTCCAACACCGGTTCGCCCAGATTCCCGCCGATACGGACCCGGCACCCGGCGCGGCGCGCCATCAGACCGAGCAGGGTCGTGACGGTGCTCTTGCCGTTGGAGCCGGTGATGGCGCAGATCGGGGCGCGTGCCGCCCGGGCGAACAGCTCCACATCGCCGATCACCTCGGCACCACGAGCCAGTGCCGCTTGGATCAGCGGCGTGGCCACCGGGACCCCGGGGCTCACCACCAAGCGGTCCGCGGCGGCGAAGGCCGCGGGGTCGAAGCCCCCGACGAACACGGCCACCTCCGGCAGTTCCCGACGGATCTGTTCCAGGCCGGGCGGATCGGCGCGGGTGTCAGTCACGGCCACCCAGGCGCCCTGCGAGCGCAGGTAGCGGGCGCACGAGACACCGGTCTTGCCCAGGCCGACCACCAGGGTCTTGCACTGGGTTTGCTTCCCCGACCTGGCGGTGATCCCGGTCATCAGCGGATCTTCAGGCTCGCGAGCCCGATCAGGACCAGCACCACGGTCACGATCCAGAAGCGGACGATGACCCGGGGTTCCGGCCAGCCCTTGAGCTCGAAGTGATGGTGCAGGGGCGCCATGCGGAAGATGCGCTTACCGGTGAGCTTGAAGGACAGGACCTGCAACATGACCGAGATGGTCTCCATGACGAAGACCCCGCCCATGATGAAGAGCACCAGTTCCTGGCGCACGGCCACCGCCACCAGGCCCAGGGCGGCGCCCAGGGCCAGGGCGCCGACATCGCCCATGAAGACCTGGGCCGGATAGGCGTTGAACCAGAGAAAACCGAGCCCAGCCCCGACCAGGGCGCCGCAGAAGATCACCAGTTCGCCCACCTCCTTGATGTGCGGGATGCGCAGATAGTTGGCGATCTCGGCATGGCCGGCGGCGTAGACGAAAACGGCCAGGGCCCCGGCCACCAGGACCGTGGGCATGATGGCGAGCCCGTCCAGTCCGTCTGTCAGGTTCACCGCATTGCTGGCGCCCACGATGACGAGATAGGTGAACAGGATGAACCAGGGACCGAGTTGGAATGAGACATCCTTAAGATAGGGCACCAGGAGTGCGGTCTCGGTCGGGGACTGGGCGGTGACATAGAGGAGCGTCGCGGCCATGAGCCCCAAGAGCGTCTGCCACAGATACTTCCAGCGGGCGGCCAGGCCGCGCGGGTTCTTCAGCACCAGCTTCTTGTAGTCGTCGACCATGCCGACGGCACCGAAGGCCAGGGTGGTCAGCAGCACGATCCAGACATAGCGGTTGTCCAGGTCCGCCCACAGCAGGGTACTGATGCCGACCGCCACCAGGATCAGGGCCCCGCCCATGGTAGGCGTGCCGGATTTCTTCAGGTGGCTCTGCGGGCCGTCGTCGCGCACCGTCTGGCCGATCTTGTAGGCGCGCAGCCGCCGGATCATGGGCCGGCCGACCAGCAGCGAGATGGCGAGCGCGGTCAGGGTCCCCAGGATCCCGCGCAGGGTAAGGTAGCGGAAGACGGTGAATCCGCCCTCGAAGCGCGCCAGCCATTCGGTCAGTAGAAGCAGCATAGGAAGTGGTTAGTGGTTAGTGGTTAGTGGGTCGTTATCGTTGTCGTTGTCGTTGTCGTGATCGGAGAAGCGATGCAACCTGGGGTGCGAGAGAATCCGGGGCACAACGATAACCTCGATTACGACAACGACAACGACGCTAAAAACACTCTCTAATGGACTTGTTCAACTTATTAGTGATCTGTTCCTAATCACTATCATTGCCGCACAAAGCGTTCAACACCAATTCCATACGCGCCGCGCGCGACCCCTTGATCAGGACCAGGGTGTCCGGCGTCATGGCGGCGCGCAGGTGTGCGATGAGTGCGGCCTGATCGGCGAAGTGCTGCGCCCCCGGGCCGAAGGCGTCCGCGGCGGCGGCGCTGCGGGTGCCGACACAGAACAGGCGTTCAATCCCCGCGGCGCGCGCCTGGCTGCCCGCCTCGCGGTGCAGGTCCAGGGAGCGCGGACCCAACTCACCCAGATCGCCCAGGACCAGCCAGGGGCGCCCGGGCAGGCCGGTCAGCACCGCCACGGCGGCGGCCACCGAGTCCGGGTTGGCGTTGTAGGTATCGTCGATGATC
Organism: Candidatus Thiodictyon syntrophicum; assembly: GCF_002813775.1. Taxonomy (NCBI): domain Bacteria; kingdom Pseudomonadati; phylum Pseudomonadota; class Gammaproteobacteria; order Chromatiales; family Chromatiaceae; genus Thiodictyon; species Candidatus Thiodictyon syntrophicum. Next base: position 812,884 of record NZ_CP020370.1, on the reverse strand, counting down.
CGCCGCCCGCTGCCGGTGCGCGGGCAGAGGCGCCCGGGGACCGGGGCCAGCGCCAGCAGACCGGCGCGCACCGCGTCGACCCCGACCCCCAGGGCCAGTGCGGCGGCGGCGGCGGCGAGCGCGTTGCGCACGTTGTGGACACCGGCGAGGCGCAATTCCAGCGGGAGCAGGGTGCTGCCCCGGTTCGCCACGAAGGCGGTGCGGAACCCGTCCGCGTCCCAGCGCGACGCAATCGAACCGCTCGCCGCCCACAGGTCGGCCGGGGTATCCAGGGCGAAGGTCAGCACCGCTCGACCGGCCGCCAGCCCCTGCCACAGGGGGGTGTAGGGTGAGTCGCCGGGCACCACGAAGACCCCGTCGGGCGGCAGCCCTTGGGCGATCTCCCCCTTGGCGCGGGCCACCCCCTCAAGGCTGCCGAAGCCCTCCAGGTGGGCGCGCCCGGCATTGGTGATGAGCGCCACCTCCGGTTGGCCGATGGCCGTCATGTAGGCGATCTCACCCGGATGGTTGGCCCCCATCTCCAGCACCAGGAAGGCCTCTTCCCGGGCGCGCAGCAGGGTCAGGGGCATGCCGATGTCGTTGTTCAGGTTGCCCTGGGTGGCGCGGGTCGGCCCGACCTGGGAGAGGATGGCGGCGAGCAGTTCCTTGACCGTCGTCTTGCCGTTGCTGCCGGTGACCGCGGCCACCCGGCCCGGGAAGCGCGCGCGCCAGGCCGCGGCCAGTGAACCCAGGGCCAGCCGGGTATCCGCGACCACCCATTGGGGCAGGTCGAGCGGCAGCGCGTGGTCCACCAGGGCCGCCGCCGCGCCCTTGGCCCGGGCGCCCGCCACATAGTCGTGACCGTCGAAGCGCTCACCGCGCAGGGCCACGAAGAGCGCCCCGGTGCAGTCCGCGCGGCTGTCGGTCACGACGGCGCTGAAGGGCAGGTCCGCGCCCAGGAGGCGCCCCCCGACGCGCTCGGCGGCCGGTCTCAGGCTCCACATCATGGGACTGCCCGCGCGCCGGCCAGCAACATGGCCGGCGCCGGCTCATCCGGAGGCACGTTGAAGAGGCGCAGCGCCCCCTCCATGACCTTCGCGAAGATCGGCGCAGCGACCACACCGCCGTAGTAGGCGCCCCCGCGCGGCTCGTCGATCATGACCACCATCACCAGACGCGGATTGCCGGCCGGCACCATCCCGGCGAAGAGTGCCTGGTAGCGGCCGGCCGCGTAGCCGTGGCGGCCGCTCGCCTTCTTGGCCGTACCGGTCTTGCCCCCGACCCGATAGCCCGGGATGGACGCGCGCTTGGCGGTCCCCTTGTCGGAGACCACGGTCTCCATCATCATCCGCACGGCGCGGGCGGTCTTGGTACTCATGACGCGCGTCCCCTCCGGGATCTGGTCGCGCTTGACCAGGGTGACCGGGCGCTTGACCCCGTCCGCCGCCACGATCGCGTAGGCCTGGGCCAACTGGAGCGCGGTCACCGAGAAGCTGTAGCCGAAGGCCATGGTGGCATGGTCAAAGGGCCGCCAGTGGGTGTAATTGCGCAGGACGCCGCGTGACTCGGCCGGGAACTCCACCCCGGTCGGGCGCCCGAAGCCGAGCGCGTCGTACTGCTTCCACAGGCCGGCGTAGTCCATCATCTGGGCGAGCTTGACCACGCCCACGTTGCTGGACTTGGTAATGATGCCGGTCACGTCCAGGCCGCCGTAGTTGTGCACGTCCTGAACGGTATTGCTCCCCACATGCAGGGGACCGGCCGTGTTGATGCGCGTCGTGGGCGTCACCAGGCCGCGCTCCAGCACCGCCGCCACGACCAGCGGTTTGACCGTGGAGCCGGGCTCCATCACATCGGTGAGGGCGCGATTGCGGCGCCGGTCGGCCTCCCGCCCGCTGAGATCGTTGGGGTTGTAGCCGGGCTGATTGACCATGGCGAGCACCTCGCCGGTGCGCACGTCCACCACCACCGCGGTACCGCCCACTGCCTTGTTCTCCGCCACCGCGGCCTTGAGTTCCCGGTAGGCCAGAAACTGCAGCCGCCGGTCCAGGCTCAGCACCAGGTCCTTGCCGGGCCGGGGCGGGCGCACCTGCTCGACCTCCTGCACGATGCGCCGCCGCCCATCCTGCAGGACCCGGCGCTGGCCGGGCTCGGCACGCAGCAGCTTGTCATAGGCGGCCTCCATGCCCTCCTGGCCGTGGTCCTCGATGTCCGTGAAGCCCAGGACATGGCCGAAGACCTCCACCCCAGGGTAGAAACGCCGGTACTCACTCTCGAAGTCCACCGCGTCGAGACCGCGGGCCGCGATCAGGGCGCGCACGGCGGCCGCCTCGTCGATACTGACCCGGCGCTTCAGATACATGAAGCCCCGTTCGGCATTGGCCCGGACGCGCTCGCGCAGCTCCGCGGGCTTGAGCCCGAGACTGCGGGCCAACTCCGGCAGGACCTCGGGGCGGGCCACGAGTTTGCGCGGATCGGCCCAGACGGTCTCGACCGGGGTACTCACCGCCAAGGCCTCCCCATTGCGGTCCAGGATCATGCCGCGGCGCGCGGCGATCTCGCCCAGGCGCAGGTAGCGGCGCTCACCCTCCCCGCGCAGGAACTCGGTCTCCACCACCTGACGGTAGAAGACGGCGGAGACGACCATCACCATGGCGGCCGCCAGGCCCCACAGCAGGACGGCCCGCCGGACCCGCGGGTTGGGCGTGGCGCGCACGGGATCGGCGCGCCTGATCCGACGTTTAGGGGAACTCATGGTCAGCCTCTTCGATCAGCATCACGTCACCGACACGGGGGAGATACATGCCCAGCTCGTCGCGCGCCTTGCGCTCGACCCGCACATCGGTGGACAGCGCGGCCTCCTCCAGGCGCAGGTGGTTCCATTGCAGGTCCAGTCCGTCACGTTGGCCGCGGATTTCCTGCAACTGGTTGAAACTCATCCGCGTGAGATACTTGGCGTGGACGACCAGGACACCGGAGGCGGTGATCGCCAGCAGCAGCACCAGCACCGTCGCGACCCGTCCGCGATTCATGGCAGGCGCTCCGCCACCCGCAGGACGGCGCTGCGCGAGCGCGGGTTGGCCGCCACCTCCGCCGCCCCCGCCTGCCGCGGCTTGCCCACCAGCCGCAGCCGTCCACACGACTGCGCCGCGGTCACCGGCAGCCCTTTAGGGAACCGGGGGCCATGCGCCTCGTCGCGCATAAAGCGCTTGACGATGCGGTCCTCCAGCGAGTGGAAGCTGATCACCACCAGGCGCCCGGCGCCGTCGAGCAGGTCGCACACCGCGGCCAGCGCGCGCCTGAGCTCACCCAACTCGTCGTTGACCTGGATGCGCAGGGCCTGGAAGGTGCGGGTGGCCGGGTGTTTGCCCAGCTCGCGGGTGGGCACCACCCGCGCCACCAGGTCCGCCAGCGCGCGGGTGGTCCGCAGGGGCGAGTCGGCGCGTGCCGCCACGACGGCACGGGCAATGCGCCCGCCGAACCGCTCTTCCCCGAATTCGTAGAGCACGGCCGCAATGGCCTGCGCGTCGGCGCGCGCCAGCCAGGCAGCCGCGGACTCGCCGGTGCCCGGGTCCATGCGCATGTCGAGCGGCCCATCGGCCATGAAGCTGAAGCCGCGCCCCGGGGTATCGAGTTGCGGCGAGGAGACCCCCAGGTCGAGCAGGATGCCCTGCACCCGGCCGCTGACCCCGGCGTCGCGCAGGGCCGCGCTCAGGGCGCCGAACGGCGACGCCACGACGGTGAGGCGCGGGTCGAGCGCCGCCAGGGCGCGGGCGGCGGCGACGGCGTCCGGGTCCCGGTCGATGGCGATCAGGCGGCCGGCGGACCCCAGGCGCGCCAGGATGGCGCGCGCATGGCCGCCCCGGCCGAAGGTGCCGTCCACATAGATCCCATTGGGGTTGACCGCCAGCGCCTGCACACTTTCCTCCAGTAGGACTGACCGATGGGGAGCGACACTCACGGTGCGCTCAGAACTTCAAATTGCCGAGTGAGGACGACATGGCCAACTGACCGATGTTATGGTCTTCCAGGTCTGCCAGGGTCTTGTCCTTCCAGCGCTGCTCGTCCCAAATCTCGAACTTGGCGCCCTGTCCGACCAGGACGATCCGCTTATCCAAAAAGGCGAACTCGCGCAGATGCTGGGGCAGCAGGACGCGCCCCTGGGCGTCCATCTCCAGCTCTTCCGCGTTGCCCAGGTAGAGGCGCTGGACCGAACGGGCGGCGTCGTCAAAGGCGGGGAGGGCGGCGAGGTCGCGCTCGATCAGTTCCCAGGTCTGGACCGGAAACAGCAGCAGGCAGCGCGCCCGATCCACCGTCAGGATCAGGTTGGTGTCGCCCACGGCCAACAGACGCTCGCGCTGCTTGGTCGGGATCGCGAAACGCCCCTTGGCATCCAGATTCAGGTACGCGGACCCACGAAACACTTATCCCCCCGTGGCACCCCATTTTGCCATTTTTTTCCACTTTTCCCCACTCCATGTTCATATTAGTCAGGCTATCCGCCATCGTCAAGCACCCTTTAGCGGGATTTTTCTTGACGCTCAGCGACTTAAAGGGGAACCAGAGAATTATCCTAGGATTATAGGTAAAAACTTTATCGATCAATAGGATAGACTCAGGTATTCGGGTGAAACCTGGGATAAGGGTGCGCGGCGGGTGCGCCGAACGCAAGAATCGCGCCGGCGCGAGGGGATGGGAGTGGGTGGGGAGTCGGCCTGTAAGCCGGGTTCTGTCGCGGACAGTCATTCATCTGGGACGCATGTCGCCATGCGCCTCGAGCGACCTACCCGGGGGCACGCGCGGGCCGCGCACGGCAGTCAAGGACTGCCCGCCCCCCTATTTGGTCTTGCTCCGGGTGGGGTTTACCCTGCCGCCGATGTTGCCACCGGCGCGGTGCGCTCTTACCGCACCATTTCACCCTTACCTTTCCTGTTCCGGCCGTAACCGGACAAAGACTGGCGGTATATTTTCTGTGGCACTTTCCGTGGGCTCGCGCCCCCCAGGCGTTACCTGGCACCCTGCCCTCTGGAGCCCGGACTTTCCTCCCTCCCCGCGAGCGGGAAGAGCGACTGTCCGGCCGACTCCCCGGACGCATTCTAACCGATTCCGGGGTTGCGCCCGCGGGCGCAGGATCGGCTGACGGCTGCGGCGGCACGACCAGCCGCCCCGGACGATGAACCCCCCCGGTGGGAGCGGCTTCAGCCGCGATGCGAGGCCTTCACGGTCAGGCCCAGCCCGCCTGGGCACTGACTCAATCGGGATCGGCGGGGGTGTAGACGCGCATGATGCGGTACGGGAGCAGCCCCCCGTCGACCCCGCCGTTCAGGGCCGGGGCGCGGTGGAGTTGATTGACGGCGATGTAGAGCCACCCGGGCTCCCCGAAGCTCAAGGAGTCCGGCCACAGGAGTCGGTCGTCCTCGACCAGGGTCTCCAGCTTTCCGTCCGGGTGCAGGACGGCAACGGCGTTGTGGGCGAGATCGGTGAAATAGTGATTGCCCGCCGCATCGGTGGCGGCCCCGTCGGAGACCGGCTTGGGCCCGGCCTTGGTGATGGTCGCGGCGATGGCGGCGTCGTCCGCCCCCTCGCGCAGCAGGCGCGCCGGGACCCGGTACCAGGTCTCACCGTTCATGGCGCCGAAATAGAGGGTCTCACCGTCCGCGGACAGGGTGATGGGGTTCACCGCGATGCGCGCGGGCTTGACCTTGCCGTCCTCGCCCTTGGGGCCTATGACCCGGCCCTCGACCACCAGGTCCCGATCCTCCGCTTGCAGGGCCGGGGAGGCGCTGAAGCGTCGCGAGGTGCGGCCCTTCAGGTCCACGACCACCAAGGCCGGCTCATGGCTGCCGCCGGGATCGGCGATATAGACGAAGCCGCGCGCGGCGTCCACCGCCAGATCGTTGAGAAAGCTCCCCAGGGGCCCGGTCTGCGGCGGGAAGTCATAGCGCAGGACCGGCTTGCCGTCGGCGAGCGAGAAGGCCAGGAGCTTCGGCGTCTGGGGCGGCTCCCCCAGTCCGTTGTCGAGCACCCACAGCCGGTCCTGGCCGTCGATGTGAATGCCGAGCACGCTGTTGAGCACGTCCGGCCCCGAGCCGAAGGCGCCGTTCCAGGCAAGGTCCGGCCAGGGCCGGTAGCTCTTGGGCCCGGTCACCTCGATGAGCTGCGCCGGCCCCCGACGGAACTGGTGCACCGTGGCGAAGACCCGCCCCTTGGCGGTCACCGCCAGATTGCCGGGATTGATCGGCAACTCCGCCACGACCTCGAGGGCACCCGGGATCAACTGCTCATCCGCGGCGACGGGGAGCGAGGCGAGGGGCAGCAGGGCAAACAGCAGGACGGCGAGCGGTGGACGCATGGGATTCTCCGGCGCTGGTGTGATTCGCAGGGACTGGGCCAGGGACCTGGGTCTCGGCCCACTCGATATCAAAGGCCAAAGCATACCGTGAAACGGGCCCCGATCATGATTGCCGGCGCCGAGCGTGAGACGGCCGGAGGCCGTTCCCAGGGTAGGAGCGGCCCCCCGGCCGCGACGAGTCGCGGCGCGGACCGGCGGTCGGTATTGCGATCAGGACGGTAGAAGCCTCGCCGCGACCCCGCGAGGGTGTGCGTTAACCGCGGCTAGCGGCCGTCCCGCCCGTTGTCATACTCCGGCCCATCCGCGGGGCCGTCACCCGGGCCGTCACGGCGGCCGTCTTGCGGTCCGTCGGCGGGGTCGCCCGTGGGCGGACCATCGCCCCGCTTGCCCCGGTGGTCACCGCGCGACTCCATGGCCGCGAATCGTTGCTGTTGCTCCGGGGTCAGGACGGCCGCGATGCGCCCCTGCAACTCGGTGCGGGCCAGGGCCGGGTTGGTCAGACGCTCGGCGAGGATCGCCCGCACCTGGGTGACCTGCTCAGGGCTCAGGCGCAGGCGTCCGGTCAGACGCTCCACCTGTCGGTCCAGCCCCCGCTGCTGCTGCGCCGCTTCCGCCGCGCGCTGCTCCTCCGTGAGGACGCCCTGGATGCGCTGGCGCACCTGGGCGTGCAGCTGGTCGGCAGCCGTGCGTTCTTCCTCGAGGATGGTCTTGACCTGCGCCTGCTGCTGCGGCGTCAGATCGAGGCGCCGTGTCAACCGCTCGAGCCGCGTGTCGGGATCGCCGTGAGGCCCGCCCGGGCCGCAGAAGGCGGCCCCGGTGCCGAGCGCGGCGGCGAGGCCGATGGCGATGGCGAGCAGGGTTCTGGGGGTGCGCAGTCGCATGGGTAAAGTCTCCGTTTGGGGGGATGATCGACGGACGCGGGGGCCGACCGTGAGGTCTGCCCCGCGATGGGTCTCGAGGGGGCCCGGCAGAGGCCCCGTGGAAGGAGAGATTACAGGGCTGGAATGCAGCGCTGGTGCAGCCAATGCGTAAGAACCGCGCAAGCGGGCCTTGGCATTGGGTGCCTTGGACAATACCTGACCGACAGAGGATAAACCGACACAAGAGGGGCATGACAGATGCACAACGCCACCACCGCCGTGATCCGCTGGGTGGAACAGGGCCGGGTGCCCGACGCGATGACCCGCGCCGGCATCCGCGCCCTGCTGCGCCAACGCTTGGCCACGCTGCCCACAGGGGACTGCGCGCTCGCTGCCGAAGAAACCCGCGCCTTCGTCGCCATGATGGACGCCTCCCCAATCGCCGCGGTCCCCGAACTGGCCAACGCCCAGCACTATGAACTGCCCCCCGAATTCTTCGTGGAGGTCCTGGGACCCCGGCGTAAGTACAGTTCGTGCCTCTGGTCCGCCGGGGTCCAGACCCTGGCCCAGGCGGAAGACGAGTCCCTGCGGGTGACCGCGGAGCGCGCCGGGATCGCCGACGGGATGGAAGTCCTGGAACTGGGCTGCGGCTGGGGCGCCTTCAGCCTCTATGTGGCGGAGCGCTTCCCCCGGTGCCGCGTCACCGCCGTCTCCAACTCCCAGAGCCAGCGCGGATTTATCGAAGGCGAGGCACGGCGGCGCGGCCTCGCCAACCTGACACTGATCACCGCGGACATGAACACCTTCGCCGCGCCCGGGCGCTACGACCGCATCGTCTCCATCGAGATGTTCGAGCACATGCGCAACCACCGCGCCCTGTTCGCCCGGGTCCACGACTGGCTCAAGCCCGGGGGCCGCTTTCTGATGCACATCTTCTGCCACCGCGCCCACCCCTACGCCTTCGAGGACCAAGGCCCAAGCGACTGGATGAGCAGGTATTTCTTCTCCGGCGGCATCATGCCGAGCGACGAGCTGCCGCTCCTGTTCCAGGACCGGCTGCGCCTGCTGGAGCGCTGGCGCTGGGACGGCCGCCACTATGAGCGCACCCTCAACACCTGGCTTGAGCAGATGGACGCCGCCCGCCCCCGCGTCTGGCCCATCCTGGAGCAGACCTACGGCACCGACCAAGCCGCCGCCTGGTGGATGCGCTGGCGGCTCTTCTTCATGGCCTGCGCCGAACTCTTCGGGTATCGCAACGGACAGGAGTGGTGGGTCAGTCACTACCTGTTCGAGCGGCCCGCGTAAAAAGCAGCCGCGGCGTCCCGCCCGCGCGGGAACAGTTCCACCTCCGGTAATAGGTCAAACAAGTCCATTAGGGACCGCTTGCCGCGTCGTTGTCGTTGTCGTTGTCGTTGTCGTTGTCGTTGTCGTTGTCGTTGTCGTTGTCGTTGTCGTTGTCGTTGTCGTTGTCGTTGTCGAGATTATCGTAGCCCCTCGGATTCTCTCGCACGCCAAGTTACATCGCTTCTCCGATTACGATTACGACAACGACAACGACAACGACAGCCACCGCCACCGCAAAGCGGCCAGGCGCGATCGACGTCAGAGTCGACACGATCCGGGCCGCTGCGCGTGCTGACCTGGCAAAAATCAGCAGACTGCCCCGAAATTCCCGCCCTCAGACCTTTCGTCTTCTGCGCACGACGAGCAGGGTCAGCCCCCCCGCGCCACACAGGAATACGACGGCCGGCTCTGGGATAGCGGCAGCGGTCTCGGCAACGATGATATCGATCGTACTGGTGAGCGTATCAGGGTCCGCCGCCCCGCCCTGGTATACTTGCTATAGGCATAGGTTGCGGTATTATAAATAGCATTTTCCCTGCTGCCCGAGCAAGCTAGGGAGGTAGCCCCTCCCAATCTTTGAATTCTTATGGAGCCATGACATGTACAATTGCGAGTTCCCTAATCGAGATAAGGATATCATTGAGAAGGCTCGTCTCTACGATTCATCTCCGGTAATTCGCAAGCGCATGAGTATTCTTTGGTATAAGTCACTTGGATATTCTAATCATGAAATCGCTCGGCTTAGCAGTGCTTCTGGAAATACGATTATAACCACGATTCGTAGCTATATAGATGGTGGGCTCGACAAAGTTATGAAGCGGCGACCGTATCGCCCTCAAAGCGAATTACAAGACCACCGTTATCTCCTAAAGAAACATTTTTCTGAACATCCGCCTGGCAGCTTAAAGGAGACCGCTTCTGAAATTGAAAAACTAACCGGTATCAAGCGTAGTCTCGGTAGCGTTCGCACCTTCTTGCTTTCTATCGGCATGTATCGGAGAAAAGTCGGGATGGTTCCAGCAAAAGGTGATCCCGACGAACAGGAAGCATTTATAAACAACAAGTTACAACCAATTCTGAATGAGGCGATAGCCGGGAATCGTCACGTCTATTTCGTTGATGCCGCCCATTTTGTACTTGCTCCATTTTTGGGTTTCCTGTGGTCATTTACGCGCCTATTTATCAAAGCGCCTGCTGGCCGTAAGCGATTTAATGTCTTGGGTGCCCTGAATGCTGTGACCCATGATATCGTCACGGTCACCAATGATACATATATTGACGCGATCAGTGTTTGCGCGCTCCTACGTAAGATTGCTGCATGTCACATTGGCGAAGCCATCACACTGATTTTAGATAATGCAAAATACCAAAAATGTCGCATTGTGGCTGAGCTTGCACAAGAGCTGAAAATCGATCTGCTTTATCTACCTCCCTACTCACCAAATCTTAATCTGATCGAAAGATTATGGAGATACGTAAAGAAAAAAGCACTTTATTCAAAATATTACGAGGATTTTCCGAAATTCAAGAGCGCAATATCAAACTGCTTGAGCGATGCGAACGCTCAATGCAAAAGCGAAATGAAGACCCTGTTTTCTTTAAAGTTTCAGCGCATTAGAAAATCTCAAATAATTTCAATTTAGAGTATAGGTCAGTTGGATCTTGCCGTTACCCAGGATCTCGAGGAGACCGGTGAGGTCGACCGCCTTCCACGGATCGATGAAACTCAGCGACCCAACCTTGGTCAGGGTGTCGAACGTCAGACCATAAGCGGTTATCCAGTGACCCCCGGTCTCGCCGGGGGTGGTCCAGGTCACCCCCACCTCCACATCGAAAGCGCCCGACAATACCTCGTATAGAAACTCGATGGTGGGCACGGTACTCGCCTGGTACCAGTCGGGCTGCGACCCCGAGGGCCCGTCCCAGGACCCCTCGGCGACGGCGCGGTAGAGGGTCTTGTCCGGTGCCTTTTCCTCCATGTACTTCTCCTTACCAAAGGCCATGTAGCCGTCCTGCGTTCCGCTCTGCTCGGTCGTAGCCATGTAATTCGGACCGGCCAGGGTCAAGGCGACCGCCTTCAATTCCTCCGGATCGTACTGGCTGTCAGTGTCCGTGTCCGGCACCAGACTCCGGCCGAAGATTGCCGGATACCGCCGCTCCAGATAAACAAAAGAATTGACGACCGAGGTGGGTGCGCAGGCCGAGTCGCCGATGAAGCCCACCTCCTGTTGGTCGAGCGTCCCGAACAGGTTAGGGTCATTGTAGGCGCTGATGATGGCCGCGTTGCCTGGCAAGGGCAATAGCGCAAGCGAGGCGCCGACGAGACACAGCGGCCAGAGTCGGCGCAGGGCCGCGCGGGGCACGGCTGAACAAAGGGTGCTGAAGGCACCGGACAGGTGCCGTGGTCGGGCTTGTGAGTGTTGCGACATTTGATGTATTTCCCGTAGATTTGATCAGGCCGGGGGCTGGAAGCTGTCCCTTCGGGCACTTCGGGACACTCCGGCCGGGGACCGATGGGCCTTGGTGCCCTGGCCGGTCGGCATCCCCGGGCCCGCTGCCCCCGCATCCGCGAACACCGGGCCTGGGCGCCTGGGTTCACTCGGCAGCGATCTAAGCGAGAAATGTGCCAGACCCACGCCGGGAGCCTGGAAATAGTCAGGGGACCCAGCAACGGCAAGGCTTGCGGGGCAGCGGGTGCTGCGGGCGGTTCCAGCAACAAGTGTACGCAGGGACCCGTGGTGTAAAGAAAGCTGACAGGTGTGTACCCGGAGTCCAAGGCTTCAGCCTTGGCGCCCCTCCAAGGCTGAAGCCTTGGACTCCAGGAGGTGGTGCGGCGCTTGACCTGATGGCAGTGTCGTCCAGCGTAGGACCTGCGGTCAGGACGGGAATCCGGTAAGATCCCGGCGATTATCCCACAAGGCCCTTCCTCCCAACGATGGTCAGCAATCTGCTCAAGAAGATCTTCGGCAGCCGCAACGAGCGGCTGGTCAGGAAGCTCCTCAAGTCCGTTAGCCGGATCAATGTCCTGGAGCCGGACCTCCAGGCCCTTTCAGATGCGGCACTCGCCGCCAAGACCCAGGAGTTCCGCAAGCGGCTCGCGGGCGGGGAGGACCTCGACGCGCTGCTGCCCGAGGCCTTCGCGGTCGTGCGCGAGACCGGGCGGCGGGTGCTCGGGATGCGTCACTTCGATGTCCAGATGGTCGGCGGCATGGTCCTGCACCAGGGCAAGATCGCGGAGATGCGCACCGGCGAGGGCAAGACCCTGGTCGCCACCCTGGCCGGTTATCTCAATGGGCTGCCCGCCAAGGGGGTCCATGTGGTGACGGTCAACGACTATCTCGCCCGGCGCGACGCCTGCTGGATGGGCCGCATCTACCACGCGCTCGGTCTGTCGGTCGGGGTGATCAACTCCTCCGGTATGATGGGTCCGGACGCCGCCTCCTATCTGTTCGATCCCTCTTACGAGCCGGCGGCCGAGGGGCAGGGCTACCGCCACCTGCGCCCGGTCAGCCGCCGCGAGACCTATGCCGCGGACATCACCTACGGCACCAACAACGAGTTCGGCTTCGACTATCTGCGCGACAACATGGCCTTCGAGCCGGGGCAGCGCAGCCAGCGCCCGCCCTTCTACGCCATCGTCGACGAGGTCGACTCGATCCTGATCGACGAGGCGCGCACGCCGCTGATCATCTCCGGCCCCTCCGAGGGCGATACCGACCTGTACCGGCAGATCGACGCCATCATCCCGCGCCTCACCCGCCAGTCCCCGATGACCAACGAGGAGGGCAAGCCCGACTTCGGTCCCGGTGACTACTCGGTCGACGAGAAGTCCCGCCAGACCTTCCTGAGCGAGGAGGGCCACGAGCACGTCGAGGAGATGCTGACCGAGATGGGCCTGCTGGCGCCGGGCGAGAGCCTCTACGACGCCACCAACATCGCCCTGATGCACCACGTCTACGCGGCCCTGCGCGCCCACGCCCTGTTCCAGAAGAACGTCGAGTACATCGTGCGCGACGGCCAGATCATCATCGTGGATGAGTTCACCGGCCGCACCATGCCCGGCCGGCGCTGGTCCGAGGGCCTGCACCAGGCGGTGGAGGCCAAGGAGCGGGTGCCGATCCAGCAGGAGAACCAGACGCTCGCCTCCATCACCTTCCAGAATCTGTTCCGGCTCTACCCCAAGCTCGCGGGCATGACCGGCACGGCGGACACCGAGGCCTACGAGTTCCAGCAGATCTACGGGCTGGAGGTGGTGGTGATCCCCACCAATCAGCCGATGATCCGCAAGGACAACGGGGATCTCGTGTACCTGACCCAGGAGGAGAAATACAAGGCGGTCGTCGAGGACATCCGCGACTGTGTCACCCGCGGCCAACCGGTGCTGGTCGGCACCGCCTCCATCGAGACCTCGGAGTTGGTCTCCAAGCTCCTGATCGAGGGCCAGGTCCCTCACGAGGTGCTCAACGCCAAGCAGCACGAGCGCGAGGCGGGCATCGTCGCCCAGGCGGGCCGCCCCGGCGCCGTCACCATCGCCACCAATATGGCCGGCCGCGGCACCGACATCGTGCTCGGCGGCAACCTGGAGGCGGAACTGGAACAGGCCGGTCCGGACGCCGACGCGCAGGCCATCCGCGCCGCCTGGACGGCGCGTCACGCGGCCGTGGTCGCCGCCGGCGGGCTCCATGTGGTCGGCACCGAACGCCACGAGTCGCGGCGCATCGACAACCAGTTGCGCGGTCGCTCCGGGCGCCAGGGCGACCCGGGTTCCAGCCGCTTCTATCTGTCGCTGGAAGACAACCTGATGCGCATCTTCGCCTCCGAGCGGGTGGCCTCGATGATGCAACGCCTCGGGATGCAGCCGGGGGAGGCGATCGAGCACCCCTGGGTCACCAAGGCGATCGAGAACGCCCAGCGCAAGGTCGAGGGGCGCAACTTCGACATCCGCAAGCAACTCCTGGAATATGACGACGTCGCCAACGACCAACGCAAGGTCATCTACGGCCAGCGCCGCGAGCTGATGGACACGGGGGACATCTCCGAGACCGTCACCGCCATGCGCGCCGACACCCTTGAGCGCACCCTCAACGTCTGCATCCCGCCCCAGAGCCTGGAGGAGCAGTGGGACCTGCCCGGCCTGGAGACCGCGCTGACGGAGACCTTCGGCGGCGACTGGCCGGTCCGCCACTGGCTGGACGCCGACCACGACCTGCACGAGGAGACCCTGCGCCGACGCATCGCCGACACCCTGACCGCGAGCTACGCGGAGCAGGAGGCGCAGGAGGGCGCGGCGCGCCTGCGCCAGATCGAGAAGGCGGTCATGCTCCACTTCCTGGACACCCACTGGAAGGACCACCTGGCGGCCATGGACTACCTGCGCCAGGGCATCCACCTGCGCGGCTACGCCCAGAAGAACCCCAAGCAGGAGTACAAGCGCGAGGCCTTCGAGATGTTCTCGGCCATGCTCGACGACATCAAGCACGACGTCGTCGGCACCCTGTGCAAGCGCCAGGTGCAGGCCGTCGAGCGCCTGCCGGAGCTGGCGCCGCCGGCCCGGGAGTTCGAGTTCAGGCACGAGGAATTCCAGGGCTTCGGCGCCGCCGACGATGAGGGCGCCCCCGCGGACGGGGAGGCGCCCGGGGCCGAGGCCCACCAGCCCTTCGTGCGGGACGCCCGCAAGGTCGGCCGCAACGAGCCCTGCCCCTGCGGCTCCGGCAAGAAGTACAAGCAATGCCATGGCCGGGCCGCCTGAGGTTTACCCATGACCGAACAGCCCGAACTGCACTTCCTGCCGGTCGCCGGCATACGCCTGGCCGTGGGCGCGGCCGGCATCCGCTACCGCGACCGCAACGACCTGGTGCTCGTGGAACTGGCCGCGGGCACCGACTGCGCGGCTGTCTTTACCCGTAACGCCTTCTGCGCCGCCCCGGTCACCCTGGCCCGCACCCACTTAGGCGCGGGCGCCGCGCGCTGGTGGCTGATCAATGCCGGCAACGCCAACGCCGGCACCGGCGCCCGCGGCCTGCTGGACGCCGCCGCGAGCTGCCAGGCGGTCGCCGAGTTGACCGGCGACCCGGCCGGGAGCGTCCTGCCCTTCTCCACCGGCGTCATCGGCGAGCACCTGCCGGTAGAGCGCATCGCCGCCGCCCTGCCCCGGCTCCTGGGCCAACTCGACGCGACCCACTGGCCGGAGGCCGCCCGCGCCATCATGACCACGGACCGGGTGCCCAAGCTCGTCTCCCGCCAGTTCGCGTGCGACGGGCGCACCGCCACCCTCACCGGCATGGCCAAAGGCGCCGGCATGATCTGCCCCGACATGGCGACCATGCTCGGTTTCCTGGCCACCGATGCGGCCGTGGCGCCCGGTTTCCTCACCGCCTGTCTGCACGCCGCGGTGGAGCGCTCCTTCAACGCCATCACCGTGGACGGCGACACCTCCACCAACGACGCCTGTGTTCTGGCCGCTACCGGCACCCTGGGCAACGACCCCATCGCCGCCGCCGTGAGCCCCGACTATGCGGCCTTCCAGGCCGCCCTGGACGCCGTCTGCATCGAGCTTGCCACCGCCATCGTGCGCGACGCCGAGGGCGCCACCAAGCTGGTGACGGTCCGCGTCGAGGGCGCCGCGAGCCACGCCGAGGCGCGCCAGGTCGCCTACACCATCGCCCACTCCCCGCTGGTGAAAACCGCGCTCTTCGCCTCCGACCCCAACTGGGGCCGCATCCTCGCCGCCGTCGGGCGCGCCGGCATCGCAGATTTGGCCATCGCCGGGGTTCGGGTCTGGCTCGGTGACGTACTCATCGTCGATGGCGGCGGGCGCGCACCCACCTACACCGAGGCCGCCGGCGCCGCCGTCATGCGCGCGCCCGAGATCCTGATCCGCGTCGCCCTGGGCCGCGGCGAGTCCGCCGCCGAGGTCCTCACCTGCGACCTGTCCTATGACTATGTGCGGATCAATGCGGAGTACCGGTCTTAGTAACGAGCCAAGAACAACATAAGCACAGACTCGATCGTTGTCGTTGTCGTTGTCGTAATCGTAATCGGAGAATCGCTGCAACTTGGCGTGCGAGGGAATCCGCGGCGCTACGATAACCTCGATTACGACAACGACAACGACAACGACAACGACAACGACGCGAACAGCATCTCCTAATGGACTGTTCCTTACGGGACCACGCAGTGCCGATGCCCAGGAAGCAGATCCACGTCATGGCCGGCGCCCTCCAGGACGACCAGGGCCGGGTCCTGGTCACCCGCCGCCCCGACCAGGCCCACCAGGGCGGACTCTGGGAGTTCCCGGGTGGCAAACTGGAGCCCGGCGAGACCCCCGAACAGGGCCTGGCCCGCGAACTGGATGAGGAACTCGGCATCCGGGTCTACACCAGCCGCCCCCTGATCCGCGTCCACCACGACTACGGCGACCGCCACATCCTGCTGGATGTACATCGCATCGGCGCCCACGCCGGCGTCCCCCAAGGGCGGGAGGGACAGCCGCTGGCCTGGCTGCACCCGGACGCCATGGACCCGACCCGCTTCCCGGCCGCCGACCGCCCCATCATCACGGCCCTGCGCCTGCCCCAACTGCTGCTCATCACCGGCCCCGACCCGCGGGACCCCGCAACGCTGCTGGCACGGCTTGAGCAGGCGATCCGCGGCGGCGTCCGGCTGGTACAACTGCGGGCCCACGAGATCGACGACGCCGCCTACCGCGACCTGGCCGCGCGCGCCTATGCGCTCTGCACCGCCAACGGCGCCCGCCTCCTGCTCAACCGCGACCCCGCGGGCATCGTCGGCTGCCCCCGCCACGGCCTGCACCTGAGCGCCCGGCGCCTGGCCAGCCTGAGCGAGCGCCCCGGCGCGCCGGATGAACTGGTCGGCGCCTCCTGCCATGACGCCACCGACCTCACCCGGGCCGCCGCCCTGGGGCTCGACTATGCGCTGCTCTCCCCGGTCAAGCCCACCGCCACCCACCCCGAGGCCCACCCGCTAGGCTGGCCGCGCTTCGCCGCCCTCATCGACCCGATCCCGCTGCCGGTCTACGCCCTGGGCGGTCTCGCTCCCACCGACCTGTCCGACGCCATCCGCCACGGCGCCCAGGGGATCGCCGCCATTAGGGGGCTGTGGCCCGATTAACCAAGAAACAGCAGTTTAGCCGCAAATGAACGCCAATTAACGCGAATAATCCACAATTTGGCCTTTACTGCGCGTTCACCGCCCGGGTGACGCCCGCGACGATGCTAACCAGCAGATTTATTTGCGTTCATTTGCGTTCATTTGCGGCAAAATACTCTTCTTGAGACTAACCACCTGGACGCGGCCCCGTCCCGCCAGCGTGGCGACCCCGAGGGTGCAGGCCCTGGTGATCAGTATCCCCGGGAGCGCGATCAGCAAGACCTGTTTGACCAGGAACCAATCGACAAACGCGAGCGGCAGATAGCCGGGTAGCGAGAACCGGACCAGGACATACAGGGCGATCAAGACGATGAGGACATGGTCGAGTGCCAGCATGAGCACTAAAGGGAAGAGGCCGAAACCGGCGGTGAGCGTGACGAAGAGCCCGGTGACGCCCAGGCCCAGCCCCATGCCGGCCAGCGCGACGAGTCTGCGGCCCTGGTACCAGTGATACCAGGGGCTCTTGAGGTTGGCAAGAAAAGAAGCAATGTATTTCAAGTGTATGTAGTCGCTTCGCGGCAGACAAAACGTGTCGATCGGGTTCCAGGGGCGGCCTCGGGACGCAACCATCCGCACTTGACCCCGGCCACCGCCTGCTTGCAGACCAAGGCCCGGCCCCGAGCGTCGGTTGCCCGGTACTACTCCTTCTCGAACCCCTGACTCGTGAACTTCAGCGTCCGGCAGTTCTCGGTCACCGTGCGCACCACATGATCGGAGGCGCCGGCCGGTATCTCGGCCGCCACCTCGATGGTCACCGTCACCGTGGCCCCGACCAGGCCGGTGAGGTGCGCGATGACCTCCTCGGCGATGCGACTCGCATCGCGGCCCACGCGGGTCGCATCGAGCACGGCCGTGCCGTGGAAGCGTTTGGGCTTGGCCGCTGCCGGGCGAGGAGGATCGCCGATCGGGGGCGTCACTGGCGGAATCGGGGGCCTGTCATCGTCATCCCCCGGCAAGGTCTCAGGTCCCGCAACGGGCGGTTTGACCACCTGCTCCGCATCCAGTTGCCGACTCGCAACGTCCGCCTTTACCACCAACCCCGGCGCCTGGGAGTCGACCAGCGTCACCAGCTGCCCGGCGCGCAGGCCCTGGTAACGGCCGGCGGCCTCGTCGAAGGCATCGGCGAAGCCGAAGCTGTCCTGCAACCAGGTCAGCAGGTTCAGCCCATCGCCGATCGCATGGAGCAGGACGCTCGGGTCCCTGAGGCGCGGCAGGTAGAGATAGCGCGCGAAGTCCTCGACCAGTTGTCTGACCGCAACATGATCGCCGCGCCACAGCGGCACGCGGTCCAGTTCCATCTTGAGCCGCGTCGCGGCGAAGCTGGTCAGGTAGAGTTCATCCGAGCGCAGCTTCTTACTGGCGCGCATCGCCAGGGCGTCGGTCCCGGAGAGGCGCAGGGCCTCCCAGGTGATGGGGGACTGGGGCGTGGCCTGCCCCGGTACCAGGAGCCACAGGTAGGTCTCCGGCAGCCGCGCCGTCACGGTGCCGTCGGCGGCGGTGCGCTGGGTCTCGGCCTGGGTGACTTGGAAGGGCGACAGGTTCAGGTCCTTCTGCTCGGTCAGGATCGACACCCAAGCCAGATATTTGCGCGCGGCCTCGTCGAGGTCCTGCAAGCGGGTCTTGTCCGCTGCCAGGAAGAGCAGGGTGTTGCGGTAGAGGCGGGGCGTGTTGCCACGGCTCTCCAGGATCGCCTTTGCCGCCAGCTCGGCCGGGCTGTTGGTCTCCTTGCTGTAGGGGTGCCCGCTGCCCAGCACCACCAGGCGCGCGTCCAGGTCGTCCGGCACGTCGGCGCCGCTCTGCGGCAGCGGGTGGATGCGGGGGAAGTCGCCCATGCGCGCCAGATCCTTGCGCAGGCGCTGTTCCAACTCGTGAGCGACCTTGTCGGGCTCACGCTTCAACTGCTCGGCGCGATCCTCGGCCAGCTTGGTGACGGTCGGCTGGGTCGAGTACCAGTAGTGCGGCCCGTCCTGATAGAGATAGGTCGCGGCGGCAGCCATGCGGCGCAGGGCATCGCCGAACACGGCCGGGGATTCGCCGGGCATAACGCAGCCGAGCTTCACCCGCCGGTCCTCGATCCCTTTGTGCGCGGCGGCCGTGGTCGGCGCCGAGCCCAGGTAGATGGTGCGCGCCACCCGCCGACAGGCCGAGAGCTTGCCCAGGTTGGGCAACTCGCTGTCGAGTTTGAGCGGCAAGGAATTCGGCCCGTCCACGTCCTTCTCGATCACCGGCACCCAGTTGTCCGAGAGATAGCGCGTCAACTCAGACTGCACGCGCGGATCATCGATCGAGACATTGGCAGGCAGGATCAGCGGATTGCGGTCGCCCTTCTCCCACAGGCTATGGATCACCGCCGCCATCAGCCGCAGCACGCCGCGCGTCCGCTGGAACTTCACCAGGGTCGACCAGTCGGTATAGAGCCGGTCGAAGACCTCCGGGTGGATCGGATAGGCCGCCTTGATGCGCCCCTCATAGTCCGACTCGCGGCACTCGGGCGGAAACTCCGCCTGCTGGGTCCGGTAGAACTCGGCGAAGGCCCGCGCCACCACGTCGCGATCCTTGAACTGGGCCGGGTCTGACAGCGGCTGGAACAGACGGCGCCGGACGATCTCGAAGCCCTCCTCCGCACTCGCCGGCCGCCAGGAGGACTCCACCCGCCCCACCACGTTGCGCAACCGGTCCAGGGCCTCGCGCCCGCGGGTGCCGCCCACCTCCACGTCGTCCGCGTGCGACCGGCCCGAGGTATCCGAGGCCGGCAGGCTGATGACCAGCAGGCAATTCTTGGCCAGCTTGGCCGATTCGGTCAGCACCTGGGCGAAGGTGAATTGGGTCTCGAAGCCGCCCGCCGGCAGGTCGCTCTGATCGTGGAGTTGGCGCGCGTAGGCCACCCACTCGTCGATCAGGATCAGGCAGGGGCCGTACTCGTTGAACAACTCGCGCAGCACATCGCCGGGGCTGGTGGCCTGCGCGTCGTCAGCCTGCACGCGGGCGAAGGCCGGCTTGCCGCCCAGTTGCCAGGCCAGTTCCCCCCAGAGGGTGCGAATCACGGTGCCGTCGGGCTTGACGCTCGGGTTGCCGGGCGAAATCTTGTTGCCCACTAAGACCACCCGGCGGGCGGTCGGAACCGTACTTGCCCCGGCCGCTGCCATCACCGCGTCGATGCCGGCCAATTCGGTCGGCGCGATGCCGCAGAACAGGTGGTAGAGCGCCAGCATCGAGTGCGTCTTGCCGCCGCCGAAGTTGGTCTGCAACTGGATGACCGGGTCACCGCCACCAATCGAGAGGCGCCGCAGGGCGCCCTCCAGCATCCCCTTGAGGCTCTCGGTGAGATAGGTGCGGCGGAAGAACTCGACCGGGTCGCGGTACTCGGCCGTGCCCTCGCCCAGATGGACCTGCCACAGGTCGGCCGCGAACTCGGCCTGCTGGTACCGGCCGCTGGCCACGTCCTCGTGGGGCATCACTACCTCGCGCCAGGGTTTGAGGCTGCCCGTCACACCGCTCTCGATGGCCTGGCTGACCGACTTGCGCTTCTCCCCGCGCGCCTGCTCGTCGAAGCGCTGACGCAGCAGTTCCATCTTCATCTTACCCACTTCGTCTGCCTCGGGGGCCGAGACGGCGGACAGCAGGCGCTCGGCGGAATCCAGGGCGCGGTAGGCGTCGTCACTGGAGAAGGGTTCCTGGTGCGCCCAGCGGTTGCGCACACTGAGGATCTCGTTGACCAGGCTGCGCTCGGTCTTACCGAGGATCTGGCGGAAGACCTCGCCCCATTTGCGGTCCATGATCACCAGCAGGGCGGCGACATCATGAAGCGACTCCTCCTTGCCGGTGCCCAGGCGGGTATCGGACAGGATCTCCTTCGTCTCGCCGGTCCAACCGTCGCCGTACCGCGCCTTCAATTCGCGCTCGACGAAGGGACCGAGTCCGGCCTTCAGCAGTTCCAGCGACTTGCCGACGCGTTCGTGGTTGGTGATGGCCATGCTATTGGTCCCTGCCTTTCGCAATGAGGGTGCCGGAAGACCCCAACGGGGTCATACATACCAGCCCAAGGCAACGCCCTGGGTTGGCAATCCAATCAAGTCGAGCCCTGAAAGGGCGTGACAGATAGAGGGTTCATGTCATCCTCCGCACGGGACGGGCCGCAGGAGCGGCCGGGACTGCATTCCCACGCGGAGCGTGAGGACGAGTTAAGAATTCTCTCACAAAGGCACAAAGACGCAAAGAAGAGAAGGAATACCCACGCCAAGGCGCCAAGCTCGCCAAGGAAGACAAAGGGGTGAGGGTGCAATCCGTATCACCTGCCCAGTGAGGAAAAAACCTTGGCGAGCTTGGCGCCTTGGCGTGAGCAATCCTCTTCCCATAACGTAATGGCAGTGACGCAGAGCGTAGGAACGAGATAGGTGGCATACGACATAACGGTCGTCGCGCGCACGGGCCAGCAGCGCCAGCGCATGCTCAAGCAGCCAGGTCATACGCCTGCCCTTCCTGTGCCGCACGCCAGGCCAAGGTATTGACCACCGATTTCTGGCGTTCAAAGGTGTCCGCGCTCATCACCACCACATCGGCGGGGATCAGGCGTCGACCCAGCAGGGTGGCAAGGCGCGCCATCTCCGCGAAGCGGTCGGGCACCTCCGGTTCCACCACCAGCAAGTCGAGGTCGCTGTCTGCCCGTGCATCACCGCGCGCCTGCGAGCCGAACACAATCAGCCGGGTGCCGGCCGGTACCGCCGGCTTGAGGCAGGCCAGAGCATCATCGATCAGACTCATCATCGACCCCCGTCATCATCGAACAGGTCGCCGGTGCCCGGAGTAGCGGCGCGCGGCGTTGCCTGCGCCAGCCGGGTGATCTCGGGCCAGCTCTGCACCAGGCCGTTGTAAGCCATGGCCTCGGTCGCGCGCTTCTTGCGCTCGCACAGGGTATAGAGGCGGTAGCACAGCTCGCGGGCGGTCTCGGCTTTGCTTCCGAGCTTGGCGACCAGGACTGCCGCGGCGCCCTCGCCGCCGGACTCCAGCACACGGATCAGTTGGTGGACCATCTCCCAGACGGTCAGGCGCTTGTCGGTGGTCGGGTCCCAGTCGGTGGGTAGCTCGACGGGTTTCAGCAGGCGCACCTTGCCGGCCTTGGAGACCAGGATACCCGCCTCGACCAGCCCGGCCACGGCGGTGTTCTTGGACTTGGAGAGTTGCTCCGCGACGCCATAGTCGCCCTCGGCAAAGCCGGTCTGCTCGAACCAGGTGAGCGCCCAGCGGCTGTCGGCATCGAAGTCGCCCTCCTGCTCGGCCAGGGCCTCGTCCAGGGTCTGGTTGATCAGGGCCAGCGCGGCGCGGACCGGGATTGGGTTGCCCTCGGCGTCGAGCACCTTGGCATAGCGGGTGTAGACCGCCATGCCGGGGCCGATGGCGGCCTGGGCCAAGTCGACCGGGGCTATGTTGCCCTTCTGCAAGTGCGTCAGTGCGGCCGGCAACTCGGCCTTGAGTGCGGTGACGAATTCGCGGCGGGTGGCGGTGGGGGCGTCGGCGGGGCGCTGGCGGCAGACGAGAACGATGCTGGACGCCAAGGCATTGGTGCCGGAGCCGATCATCCGATTGCCCAATTCAGTGCGCATCGGCCAGGTACCGGTGATGGCAAAGCCGGCCTCAATGACCGCGGCAAGGAAGGTATCCCAACCGGTATTCGTAGTGCCGTCTGCTCCGTCGCTCTCTGCCTGCTTGAAAGCGTAGTAGATGGTGACCGGGAAGGCTGGATGGGCCTGTTCGGCTAGCCGGCGCATCGCCTGCGTCATACCGTCGAGAAAGAAGGTTTCGGCCTTCGCCTTGCTGCCGTGTCGGTAAGGAGTGGCGACCAGTTCTTCCGCCTTAGGGACAGCAAGGGTGGCGAAAAGATCGGGGAAGATGGGTTTCAACGAGCGACGCAGCCAGACGTAGAAAAAATCGGATAGGTCTGCGTAACCGATGTTGTCGTAATAGGGCGGGTCGGTAGAAACCACTCTTGATCCACTGGTGTCTTGATATCTTGCGTCAAGCTGATAGGCTTCACCAAAGGCTGCTGCCGACAGTGCTGTCTCGATAACCTTGACGATCCAGCCGACCGCATCGAACAAGTTGCCGGAAGACGGACTGAAAGGATTACCTTCGACATAGTCCCAAACCATCGGCAATGCTTGGCGCCCGAAAGTATTTGCAATCTTTGGTGAGTATCCGCTGGGATTCGGGTCCCAGCGACAGAGTGAAGAATGACGATCCGCCATTCGACTTGTGCTGAACCCCAAAAACAAACCCACCGCGTCGGAGTAAGCCGCAGCGCCAGTGTCGCCTATATTCAGGGCACTGCTATCGGCAGTGAAGCTGGACAGGTCAGCGTCATGCTTTACCCTCTCCCGCACTTCTTGAACGATATCAGAGAATGTCGTCAGCGCAATGAGTTGGCGAGATGTAAAAAGGTCGCCCCAAGAAGTGAGTCCATAGGGCGTGCAGTTCCCGCCGGTCATCCGGGTTGCAATGTCTCCTGCTGGTCGCCACGTTGGTCTTGCGTTCAGCGCTAATGCCTCATGTTCTGGGGTTGGGCTGAGATAGACTTTCCCTGGGTCACCTTCAACAATAATTGCCATCAGCCGCGCGCCCATGCGGCCCGCCTTACCCTCTGCTTTGATATAGTCGCCAGAAACGGGGGAGCCAGACATCAGGCAGCCGAAGTTTGCTCGTGTCAGTTTAGTCCCTTTCTTCGCCGCTTCTATGTCCTTCGGCTTACCAACTTTGACCATGAAGCGGTAGCTGCAACCTCCGATAACAGGCTCAATATAAGCTTCCTTGTCGGTCTTGGTGGCGAGCATGAAACTGGACGCTAGCGGCACATCGACATCGGCAAAGGCAGGATTAGGACTCTTCACAGTCCGTGCCCATAACCACGCGATGACCGTAAGCTTCTGCCCAACATATTTCTTCAGGTCCGGCCGCGGATTATCCCCGCCCTCGACCATCTCGGCAGTAACCTCGATCTTTGGATAGAGGTGCCCAATACGCTTCTCCGCCTCATCCCGCATCCACTTTCCATAATAGCGCACGTCCTCGGCGAGTCCAGTCGCGCCCTTCCAACTGCCCCCGCTCGCTGCATCGGCACGGGACCTCGGATTCACTGGTCGGTTGCCTGCAAAGCGCGGCGGTATTTCGATCATCGCCTTATTGATCAACACCGCCACCGGGTTCAGGTCGCTCGCATAGCTCTCCAACCCCAACCGCTGCGCCTCCAGCGGCAGCGACCCGCCCCCGGCGAATGGATCATGAAAGGCCGGAAGCCGGTAGCGGTCAAACAGCTCGTTCGCCCGCGGATGGTCGGCATTCTCGGCGCAGGTATAGCGCCAACTCTGCCAAATCTCGTCACGCGCCCGCTGCAACACCGTCTCATTGGTGGTGTTCTCCCACAGCACCAGGTCCTCGATGATGCGGAACAGCCGCTGCCGCTCCCGCTCTTGCGCCTTCGCGGTCTTGAAGAGGTCCGGATGCGCCGACGGATCGTCCACCATCTGCGCAAAGATCACCGCCCGCGCCGCCGCCAGCGGCCGGCGCGCCCACCATAGGTGCAGCGTGGATGGGTGCCCATGGCGGATGGACTTCTCCCGCGCGGAGGCCTTGTTGATCGCCTCCAGCGGCAGGGCGACCTCGATGAGCTTCTTCTTGTATGTCATTTGCTTCCGATGATCTGACCGATCCGTGATTCGAGTGCCTGGATGTCTTCCGGGCACTTCTGTCGTATGCGCTGGCCATACCGTTGTGCGGCTTCCAGGCCAAGGCTCTTGCGGCCCTCGCCCGGCTCGGCAAGTAGTCGGCGTTGCTCGGCAATAGGCTGGAAGTACCTCTCCTTGGGATCGCGCTCGGCACGAATTGCCTGCCAGGACCAGGCGGGCGGCAAGTCCAGCCCGGCGAGCACCCAGACCTCGATCTCTTGCCAGGCATGCTCGGCAAGGAGCACCTTGCCGGAAGGCAGGTGACTCTTCATCGCTTCTTCGATGTTATCGAGCCGCTTGCGTCGGTCGACATTGCCGTCCCGATCGACGCAGAGCAGGAATAGGTCGACCATGCCTCGGTAGCGCTCGATGATCTTCCTTATCTGGTCGTGATTGAGTGCCTGATCAATGCCGCCGAGCAGAGGTTCAGTCAGCACCGTGACCTTGCTCCTGGGTCGGTCGAGATAGGTGAGCATGGCCACGACGATTGGCTTGAGCATGTACTGATCCTTGCGAAAGTCTTCGGGGATGATCAGCACATTCATTGGGCCGCCTCGCCCGGCGCGGCGGAGAAATAGACGGCATCTTCCAACCAACCGGTAGAGTGGAGCTTTGCAAGGTCCTGCTGCGCGATGAGATCGGCCGCACCTGGAATGTCCAGTATGCGAACGATTCGCCCTTCATTGCTGCCGGGCAGGCGATAGACGAGCGAGGCGTTTTCCAGGGACTTGCGATCGAGCAGCGCAAGCAATTCTGGCGAATGGGTGGTGGCGACCATCTGCACCGTGCCGCGCTCGGCTTGACGCTCGATCAGCCCCAGGAGGAGGTGAAGCCGCGCCGGATGGATTCCGTTATCCAACTCCTCGAAGAAGTAGAAGCGTGAGGACTCCGGCCCGAGTAGGGCAGCGATCATGGCCAAGAAGCGCAAGGTGCCGTCGGAGGCACTGTAGGCGGAGATGTGCCCGCCGCTCTTCTCGACTAAATTGACCAGGATGCGGCCTTGTTGATCGGCTGGGAAATCGAAGTCAGTGGCGTCCATCGGCGTCAGTTCGGCGATCCAGGAAGCAAGGGCCGCCTTCAGATCAGGCTTAGTGCAGATGGCCTGCAAGACGGATGAGAGGTTCTCACCCTTATCACCCAGGACAGTCTGGCCCGGTAGTGAGGGGCGGCGTAGTGCCTCTGGGTCCAGGTCGAGAAAGCGCATGGATTGCAGCCCGTCGAGGACCATCTTCGCATACAGTCTTACATCCCTGGCTTTGGCATTCTCCGCAACCTGTGCGAGAGCGGGTCTCAAACTCAAGCAATTGAGCTTCTGTCCATAGGATCCGCGCTGACTCGCCCCCATCATCAACCGAACCGGCAGGTGATCTGGATCAGGGGGCACCGTCAATATCGGATCGTCGGGCGGATGCGAGTCAAAGACGGTAAGAGAGCGAAAGGTCAGCCGTTCGCGGGTTACCTTTGCGGGCTTTCCGTTATCGCCAACTTCGACGTTGATGAAATAGGCACCGCCACCGCCGATCGAGCCATCCGGTGGCAGCCTTTCATCGAGTATCTCTTTCGGGTACAAAGCGAGGAATTCAACATAAAGCGAAAAATCGGTGCGCCCCTCGAAGGCCACCTCACGGGTCCCACCGCGAATGCCGCGCCACTGCAAGACCCCGCCCTCGCCCCATTTCTCGCCAATAATCTCGGCCAAGGTGTAGCCTCGCCCGATGCCGTGGAGAAACCGAAAGGCATCGCGCACATTGCTCTTGCCGGCCGCGTTGGTGCCGACCAACAGGGTCAGTGGCCCTAGCGCGAGAGTGGCATCGCGGAAGTTCTTGAAGCCCTGCAAGCGCAAAGTTGTCAGCATTGTGCCCTGCAAACGCAAGGGTGTTGGCATATCGGCGTCGATCCGGTCACTGGTGATATGGGTCTGCGCACGGGGGTTCTTGCGCAAGTCAGGCCGGCGGTTGCGCCCGCGCGAGCAGCTCGCCAAACCCGTAGTTTACGCTGGTCACGCCAAAATCCGGCTCCCGCTGGAACGGCTGACGCAGGTAGTGGACCTTGTGTGCGTCCTCGCCCAGAAATTCCACGATGGCAAGGATGAAGTCGTCCGGCTTGTTGAGCGAGTAGAGAATCTCGTTGCGCGTCACGGTGATGGTCGCCGCACCCGAGACGCGACCCTTGACCTCGATGAAGCGCAGCTTGCCGGTGCCGGGGACGCGACTCTCGATGTCGTAGCCGAGCTTGTCGAATTCCCGGTCGGTGGGGTCGAAGCCGAGACGGCGTTCGATGTCCATCACGACGGCGCGGGCTCGGGCGGCGCTCGCCTGGGTGTCTGGGAGCGCGGGCGTCCCGCCCGCGACCAACCCGGTCATGACGCGGATCAGCCCGATCGGCACGACCAGCAGCCCGCCCAGGACCACCGGCGGCAACGGCGAGAGCTGGGCTTCGAGCTTGAGGTCTTCCAGCCGCTTTTGCAGCCGCCCTTGCAGGAGGTCGGCACGCTTACGCGCCTCCCCGGAGTTGAGCCGGGCGTTGGGCTTGCCGGCGGACTCTTGAAGCTTCAGCTCTTCGGCGCGGTGGTCCCAGTAGGTGATCTCTTTGGTGAGGCGATCCTTGACCGCCGCCTCGGTCTTGGCGATGAGGTCCAGCTTGTTCCCCTGCACCTCGGTGAGGTGCTCGGGTACGACGCGGGCGATGGCATAGCCCTGGGCCTGTTGCTCGATGGTTGGCCTCGCGGGCGGGACGCCCGCGCTCCCTTGAATCCACCGGCACTCCGGCCGGTCGAGGATCGCATCGACGCCAGGCTCATCCGCTGCCAGGGGTCGGTAGTCGAGATAGGGCGCGTAATGGACGTGGCGGGTGGTGCCGTCGGCATCCCGCTCCACATAGAGCATCCGCTTGGAGACGACCCGGCGCTCGCCCGCGCGGGTCAGTCCGGCATCCTGGATGGCGTGCTCCAGATAGAACAGTACCCGCGGTTGCAGGCCAGGATCGCGCTCGTCCACCAGGACGGTACCGCGCTTCAACAAGTCGCGGTTGCGCTCCAGGGTAAGGTCGATGACGGCATCGAGCAGCGGGTGGCCGGGGCAGACGAAGGCGGCGAGCGGCTGACCCTGGGGTGCCACGAGAGTCTTGTCGAAGGCGATGCGCTCGTAGCGCGGCAGCACGGGCTCGCCGACGCCGATGAGCCGGTCGCGGTTGCACACCGGGGCGGGGACATGGCTGATCTCGTAGCGGCGGGGCTCACGCTGCTTGGCGGTGCCGCCGAGCCGTTTGAACGCCTCGTGGAAAAAGGACTCGATGTAGTGCGGTTGCAGGCGGCGGGCGTCGGCGCGCTCCATGTCTTCGCGGATACGCCGGACCCCGCTCGCGTCCATGGCGTCATGGGCGAGGACGCGCTCATCGATCAACTCTTGCAGATGGCCCCGATCGAGCGTCGTGTCGAGCACCGTAGTGAGGAAGGCTTTGACCTCGGGCCGCTCGCCGTGGCGGATCGCCTCGATCAGCAGTTCGCGCAGTGACTTGCCCTGGAACTGGAGTTTGCCGAGCACGTCGAAGACCTGGCCGCCCAGGGCCTGGCGCGCCTGTTCGAGCTTCTCCAAGAGCTTGCGGTAGACATCGCCCTCGCGGGTGTCGTCCGCCACCAGATTCCACAGGTGGCAGACCTCGGTCTGGCCGATGCGGTGGATGCGCCCGAAGCGCTGCTCCAGCCGGTTGGGGTTCCAGGGCAGGTCGTAGTTGACCATCAGATGGGCGCGCTGGAGGTTGATGCCCTCGCCCGCGGCGTCGGTGGCCAGCAGGACCTGGATTTCGGGGTCGTGCTTGAAGGACTCCTGCACCTTCAGTCGGGCTTCCCGACCGATGCCGCCGTGGATGATGACGACGGCCTCCTTGCGCCCGAGCAAGGTGGTGATGCGGCCCTCCAGGTAGTTCAGCGTGTCGCGGTGTTCGGTGAAGATGACCAGCTTCTGGTGCGGCGACGGCGTGGGCGGCGCAATAGGTCCCGCTCCGTAAGGTGCCTTGGGTTCTTCGATGCGCTCGCCCAACGCGGCCGGGGTGAAGACCTCGCCAAGCAGACTCGCCAGCTCGCACCATTTAGTGTCGTTGGCGGTGCGGCGCACCGCCAGGGCCTGGGCTTCGAGTCGGCGGAGGGTGTCGATTTCAATGCGCAGTTCCGTCATCGAACGCGCCGCGGTGGCCTGGTCGAGGATCGCCTCCTCGGCGGCCTCGACCTCGTTGTCGGGGGCGTCTTCGAGGTCTTCGAGGTCCTCGGCATCCAGTTCCCCAGACGCGGGCGGGACGCCCGCGCTCCCAAGCACAAGCTCGCGCAGACGGCTTTCCAGCCGTTCGCGGCGTCGGCGCAGGGACTGGTAGATGGCCTCGGGCGAGGAGGCGAGGCGCCGTTGCAGGATGGTCAGGGCAAAGCCGACGGTGCCGGCGCGTTTGTCGTTCTCCAGGGCCTCGGCGCGGTTGAACTCCTCGCGGACGTACCCGGTGACGCTCTGGTAAAGCGCGGCCTCGGCGTCCGAGAGCTTATAGGGCACGGTGTAGGCGATGCGCTTAGGGAACAGCGGCGTGCCGTCGAACTTGAGCAGGCTTTCCTTGACCATGCGGCGCATCAGGTCGGAGCAATCGGCGGTATGTACACCGTCGCGGAAGCGGCCCTCGAAGCGGTCGCCGTCGAGGAGCGCCATGAAGAGCTGGAAGTCCGCTTCCTTGCCGTTGTGCGGCGTGGCCGACATCAGGAGAAAGTGCCGGGTCAGGGTCGAGAGGAGCTGGCCGAGCTTGTAGCGCTTGGTGTATTTGACCTCGCCGCCGAACACCGTAGCGGACAACTTGTGGGCCTCATCGCAGACCACCAGGTCCCATCGACAATCAGGGATCTCAAGCTTCTGCTGCACCTCCTCATTGCGCGAGAGCTTGTCGAGGCGGGCGATGGCGAGGTTGGTCTCCAGGAACCAGTTGCCGGTGCGCGCCGCCTCCAGCTTGTCGTTGGTGAGAATCTCGAAGGGTAGGTGGAAGCGGCGATACAACTCGTCCTGCCACTGCTCGGCCAGGCTGCCGGGGCAGACGATCAGGCAGCGTTGCAGGTCACCGCGGGCGATCAGTTCCTTGATGAGCAGGCCCGCCATGATGGTCTTGCCGGCGCCCGGGTCGTCGGCCAGCAGAAAGCGTAGCGGCTGGCGCGGCAGCATGGCCTCGTAGACGGCGGTGATCTGGTGCGGCAGCGGGTCGACCATGGAGGTATGCACCGCCAGCACCGGGTCGAACAGGTGGGCCAGCCGAATGCGGTGCGCCTCCGACACCAACCGGAAGAGCGCGCCGTCGCCATCGAAGCTCCAGGGACGGCCCTGCTCGACCAGTTCCAGGCGGGGCTCGTCGTGGCGGTAGAGCAGCTCGTTGGCGACCTTGCCGGCCGGGGTCTTGTAGGTCAGTTCCAGCGCCTCGGAGCCGAACCACGCGACGCTGACGACCGTCACCAGGGCCTCGGGGAGGATGCCGCGGATGGCCGCATTGGTCTGGAGTTGTTCGAGCTGCATCGGCGGGCGGGGTGCGTCCATCGTCTCGGTGTTCTCACCAGTCTGGCAGGATTCAGATACAACTGCACGGCGACCAGGTCGGCGAGCCCGGGCGGTTGCGGGCGCCAGGCGTGGGGGCATCGTTACGCGACGGGCTGGTGCCCGGCGCTCCCGGGTGCCCCTGGGCTAATTGGGGAGATAGCCGGCGGCAGCTAAGCCCTGGGTGACGGCGGCGATGACGTCCTTGATGGTGGTCGTCTCCGAGCCGGGGTCCATGGTCTCGGAGCGGGTGGACCAGACCAGCTTTTGGCGGGCGGCGTCATAGAGATTGGTCTCCAACTGGAGCACCGGGTAGGTGGCGTAGTAGCCGGGCTCCGTGACATAGCCGAAGACGCGTTGATAATAGGGATAGAGGCTGCCGTAGAGGTTCGGGTCGACATAGCTGCGGGGCGAGACAACGACGGTCTGGGCGGTTGCGCCCACCAGGTGGGTGACGATGATCCCGTCCGCCCCGGACTGGCCGACCACCCGCTTGACCGCGTTGACCTCGCCCAGACCGCCCTCGGGCAGCAGGTCATGGCCGGCCCGCGCCTTGACCCCACGTGCCCGCAGCGCGACGACGAAGTTGTTCTCATAGGCACGCCGGACGTTGCCGTTGGCGGCGATACCGAATACCAGCAGGTTGCGATAGGGCCTGGGGGCGGCCCCCGGGTCACGCCAGGTGGAGGTGAGTTGGGTCGTCGATGAACAGCCGGCGCCCAGCAGGGCGCTGAGTAGGGCGAGCACGACGAGGGCGATGCCGGTTGGGACTGGACGCATCGGGGCGATCCTCATGGTCTTGGTCGGGGCAAACCCCGGCCGGGCCTGGGAGTTTGACCGCTTAGGGGTGTCGCAGGCAAGGGCCGCGGCGGCGGTGGGTGTCTGGTGTGCCCAGGCCAGGGCGGGCGCCGGGGCCTCAGTCGAGCGGTTTGTCGGGGGCATCGGCGCCATACTCGAAGGCGTCGGAAAACAGGTGCTCGGGCGGCAGGCCGGCGGCGGCGAAGGCGCGCCGCCCGGCCTCGACCATCGGCGGCGGGCCGCTCAAGTAGACGTCGAAGCCGCTCAGATCCGGATAGTCGGCCGCGACCGCCGCGTGGACCAGGCCGGTGCGCCCGCTCCAGTCCGGGTCCGGTTGCGACAGGACCGGGGTGTAGCGCAGGTTGGCGTGCGCCCGCACCCAGTCGCGGGGCAGCTCGGGCAGGTACAGGTCAGGCCGCGAGCGCACCCCCCGGTAGAGGTGCATGGGGCGCTCGATGCCGACATGAAAGGCGTGCTCGATCATCCCCTTGAGCGGCGCGAAGCCGGTGCCGCCGCCGATCAGGAGCAGCGGCCGGTCGGACTCCTCGCGCAGGGTGAAGGTGCCGAGCGGCGCCTGGATGCGCAGGATGGACTTCTCCTGCAGCTCCTCGAAGATCCAGCCGGTGAACCGGCCCTGGGGGACGCGGCGCACATGCAGTTCGATGAAGGCGTCGTCATGGGGGGCGTTGGCGATGGAGAAGGCGCGGCGGCGCCCGTCGCGCAGGATGAATTCCAGGTATTGCCCGGCGAGGAACTGGAGGCGCTGCCCGTCCGGGAGCTTGAGGAGCAGGCGCACCACGTCGTGGCAGAGCGGCTCTTTGCGCGCGACCCGACAGGGCAGGATGCGGACCTCGAGCCGGGCGATCCCCTTGACCTCGGCGACCTGGAGTACGATGTCGGAGAGTGGGACCGCCTGGCAGGTGAGGCAGGAGCCCGCCGGCTTACCCGCCAGGCCCTCGGTCTTGCCACTCGGGTAGGTCACTTGGCCCGCGAGCAGTCGCGCGGCGCAGGAGCCGCAGGTGCCGTTGCGGCAACCGTAGGGCAGGCCGACCGTCTGGCGCAGGGCGGCGGCCAGCAAGGTTTCCCCGGGCGCCACGTCGAAGCAGTGCCCGGCGGGTTCGGTACGGGCCGTGAAGCGCGTTGCTTGGGGTCCCGGTATCGTCATCGCGGCAGGTTGCCCCGGAGCTTTAGGGTGAATGAAATCGTCATCATCGGTTGTGGATATGTGGGCACGCGACTGGCACGCCAATACCTGGACCGCGGGGAGCCGGTCCTGGGGCTGGTGCAGACCCAGGCGGGGGCGGAGCGGCTCGCCGCGGCGGGGATCGCCGCCCGGCGCCTGGACCTGGCGGCGGACGACCTGAGCGGCCTGCCCCTGGCCGGGGCCCGGGTCTTCCACCTGGCGCCACCGCCGGGCCAGGGCCGCGAGGACCCCCACACCCGGCGGCTGGTGGACGCCTTCACCCGCGCCGGCCAGCCGCGCCGGGTGGTCTATGTCAGCACCACCGGGGTCTACGGCGACTGCCGGGGGGCCTGGGTGGACGAGTCCTGGCCCGCCCGCCCCGGCGCGGACCGCTCGCACCGCCGCTGGGATGCGGAGCAGACCTTGCAGCGCTGGGCCGCGGCGACCGGGGGCGAGCTGGTGGTCCTGCGGGTCGCCGGCATCTATGGTCCGGGACGCCTGCCCCTGGAGCGTCTGCGTCAGGGGGTCCCCATGGTGCGGGCGCAGGAGTCGCCCTACAGCAACCGCATCCATGTGGACGACCTGGTGAGCGCCTGCGCACTCGCCATGGAGCGCGGCCGACCCGGGGCCATCTACAACGCCTGCGACGACAGTCCCAGCACCATGACCGACTATTTCCTCGCCATCGCGGACGCCGCCGGCCTCCCGCGCCCGCCCCTGATCCCGCTGGCCGAGGCGCAGGGCCAGGTCTCGGCGGCGATGCTGTCCTATCTCGCCGAGTCGCGTCGGCTGAGTAATCGCAAACTGCGCGAGGAACTGGGGCTGGAACTGCGCTACCCGAGCCTCGCCCAGGGGCTGCCGTCGTGTCTTTGAATACCAGCCTGGGCGATCTTGGCGTTTCGATCAACGCGTCACACGATGGCTCGGACCAACGAGTCACACTGAAAGACCGTACCCATCGGTTGGTAATTGGACAGGATTAACAGGATGATCAATCGCCGTCTCAGCTCATCGGCAATCCTGTTAATCCTGCGAAATCCTGTTAATCCTGTCCATTTTCTTGCGCCCTCTTGAGGACATCTGCTTTTTCGCGGCCTCAGCCCAGCCCCTTGAGCAGCACCTGCTTGGCCTCGTTGATCTTGGCCGCCAGATAGCCGGAGCCGCCCCGGTCCGGGTGCAGCCGCTGCATGAGCCGTCGATGGGCGTCGCGCACCGCCAAGGCGTCGGCGCCCGGCTCCAGGCCCAGGATCGCCAGGGCCTCCGCCTCGTTCATGGGGCCGCCGCCGCTGCCGACGCGCGCGGCACCCGGCCCCGGATCGCGCGCGCGCCAGTCCGTCCCCCGCTCCCGGTCCAGATAGGCCTCCAGGACCGCGGCCGACTGGGCATCGGCCTCCCGATACAGCTCCAGCATCCGCAGCAGTTCATCCAGGCGCAGGTCACGTAAGGCGCGCTGCGCAAAGGGACCCTCCAGCACGCGCCCGTCCATGGCCCCGGTGGCGTGGTCCAGGCGCATCTCCAGGAAGCGGGTGCGGATGGACGAGCCCCCCGGGGCCCCGCCGCCGCCGCCCCCGCCGGCCGCGCCCGCCGCCGGTCCGCCGCCGAACAGACCGCCGGGCAGCGGGATGCCGAGCGAGCGCAGCAGGCGTTGCAGGACCGGGACCGCCTGCAGCAAGGTGAGCACGCGGATGGCGGCCGGGATCAGGGCAGCGATGAAGGCAAAGACCGGGCTCAGCCGACCGGTGGCCGCGGCCAGCACCAGGACGCCGATCACCGTCCACATCGCGACCTTGCGCAGGGTGTCGGCGACCCGGGCCGGCGGTGTGCGCCGGAACCAGCGCACCAGCCACAGGACCCCGAGGACGAACAGCGGGACCAGCAACAGACGCAGCATCGTACCCTCAGCCCCCCCGACCCGGATGCGTGACCTGATGGGTCAACGCGAGCACCGCCCCGCCCCGCGCCTGCCCGTAGCGGGTCAGGGCCGCGTGGCCGCCGGCCGCATAGACCGCCACCGCCGCCAGCAGGTCGCGCAGCAGGTCAGGGCTGTTGGCGTCGAAGGGGCACCAGGCACCGCCGCTCAGGCGCGCGATCTCCCGGAAGCTGCGCTCCGCCGTCGGGTCATGCCCCTCCTGAAAGACGAAGGCCGGCAGGTGCAGCAGCCCGAGCCGCCCGGCCAGGTCCGCCAGACGCTCCCGATTCTCCTCCATGCAGTCGCCGACGAAGACCAGGGCATTGACCCGCCCGCGGCCGGCCTCGGCAAGGGCGTGCTCCAGCACCCGCCCGATCTGGGTCAGACCCGCCGCGCAGAAGACCCGATTCATGCGCTGCAGGAGCGTCTGCGAATCCCCCAGCCAGTCCGACGACTCGAACTCCTGGAAGCCCCGATAGAAGCACAGTTGCACCTCCAGGCCGCCCAGGGCGCGGGTATCGGCAAACATGGCCGACTGGATGCGTGCCGCCTGGTCCCAGGTCGGCTCCCGACTCGCGGTGGCGTCCATGGCGAAGATCAGCCGCCCACCGGCGCCCGGCGGCCCCACGCGGGGGGTTGCCGCCACCTGGGTCAGGAAGGCATTCACAGCGCCGGCGGCGTCGATGGCCTTGCGATCGGAGGGCATGGGTCTCTCGGCGGGATCGCTCGTCAGGATGAAGGATGCAAGTCGACAGTCAGGGAGCCCCTGGTGGAGACTCCATCGCGGACACCCGGTGCCCGCCTTCCTGTCAGGGTGCAGGATGCCCAGAACCAGGGCTTGGCGCAACCGGGCGGGCGGCGGTGCCCCACAAGGGGCGTTTGCCGCCCCGCTCGCCGAGATTGGGGCGAATTCACTCCGTATCCATCCGCTGGACAAGCGCAAGAGCCGCCGCAAGCGCCGCACCAGAGGTGAGAAGTTGCCGGCCTGGTCGCTGGGCTGCCGCGACGGATTCAACACGGGTTGGACTTTTCCTTAGGGTCCACGGACGTGAGACACTTGCACACTTCACCCTCTGACGGCCATGCCGGTGCCCGCGACCAAGACCAGTCTGCGACTCATCTGCCCCGGGCTCTTCGGTCCCGCCGACTGTGTGGCGGGGCTCAACGCGCCGACCCCGGGCCTGGACCGGCTGTTGTCCCGCGCCGACTGCCGGGAGACGGCGTCCCGCGACCCCCTGGAAACCCTGGCGGGCGCCTTCAGCGTGCCGTCGTCGCCGGAACTGGACCTGCCATCCGCGCCGCTGTGCCTGCTGACGCAGGCGCCCGATCTCGCCGGGGACGGCTGCTGGTTCCACGCCGATCCGGTCCAACTGCACCCGGACCGGGACCGGCTGCTGCTCTTCGCCGGCCCGACGCTCGCGGTCCTGCCCGCGGAGGCCGCGGCCCTGACGGCGGCGTTCAATGCCCATTTCATCGACGACGGCCTGCGCCTGGCGGTGCCGCGCCCGGGGGCCTGGTATCTGCGGGTGAATGCGGCCCCGCGGCTACGCACCCGGCCCCTGCACGCCGTGGCCGGGCGCGCCCTGGATGGCCTCCTGCCCGCGGGTCCGGACGCCCGCGCCTGGAACCGGTGGCAGAACGAGGCGCAGATGCTCTTCTACCAGCATCCGGTCAACCAGGAACGCGAGCGCCTGGGCCGCCCAACGGTGAGCGGGGTCTGGACCTGGGGCGGCGGGGTCCTGCCCCGGGTGTCCGGCGGCCCAGGGCTGACGATCGCCGACCATCCCTTGGCGCTGGGCCTGGCGCGGGCGGCGGGCGGGCGCTCCCTGGGGACGGGTGAGGGGTCCCGGACGCCGCTCGCCTGGGCCGCGTCTGGAGCGGGGTCGCCGCCCGGGGAGGTGCTGATCTTCTGGGATGCCCTCTGGTGGCCGGCACTCACGGGGGACTGCGGCGCCTGGCGCGCGGCACTCTCGGACCTGGAGGCGCTGGCGGGGCGGCTCGGCGCCGAATTGACCGCCGGGCGCGTGCGCTCGCTGGTGCTCGATGACGGGCAACGCTGGACCTTCACCCTGACCGCTTGGGGGCACCGCCGGTTCTGGCGCCGCGGCGGGTTCCGAGAACCCAGGTATTTTCGATGACACCGACGTGTGAACACACAAACCGAGTGGAATCAGACAGAAAAGCCCAGGGCCGCGCCGGGGGGGCGGGCCCGTCGTGCGTCCGCCCTGAAAGGGCATGACAGAGACGCCTGTTTGCGGCAAATTACCCTTTTTTGTTTCACCGGAAGGAGAGCAAAGTGTCTACGACTGACTCACCGCGGAAACTCGGCGGCCTGGTGATCGGTGCCATCGGTGTCGTCTTCGGCGATATCGGTACCAGCCCGCTCTATGCGCTGAAGGAGACCTTTGCCGGCCATCATCCCATCCCGGTCACCGATGCCGCCGTGCTCGGGGTGCTGTCGCTGATCTTCTGGACCATCATGATCCTGGTGTCGCTGAAATACGTCATCATCATCATGCGGGCCGACAATCGCGGCGAGGGCGGGAGTCTCGCGCTGCTCGCCCTGGTCACGGGGATGACGAACAACTCGCGGCTGTCCCATCTGGTGGCCTTGCTGGGCGTCTTCGCCGCCGCCCTGTTCTATGGCGACAGCATGATCACGCCGGCCATTTCGGTGCTGAGCGCGGTGGAGGGTCTGGAGGTGGTCACGCCGCGCTTCGCGGGCTTTGTCCTGCCCATCACGATCGCGGTACTGACCGCGCTCTTCGCCATCCAAAAACGCGGCACCGGGTTGGTGGGGATGCTGTTCGGGCCGGTCATGTGCACCTGGTTCGGGGTGCTGGCGGTCCTTGGGGTCTTGAGCATCGCGCAGCGGCCGGAGGTGATGGCGGCCCTCAATCCGGTTTATGCGGCACAGTTCCTCGCCGCCCATCCCTGGCTGAGCTTCCTGGCGCTGGGGGCCGTCGTGTTGGCCGTCACCGGCGGTGAGGCGCTTTATACCGACATGGGGCACTTCGGCAAGTTCCCGATTCGGCTCGCCTGGTTCGGGCTGATCCTGCCGGCGCTGGTCATCAATTATTTCGGCCAGGGCGCGCTGCTGCTCGCCGACCCCGCGGCGGTGCAGAATCCGTTTTATCTGCTGGCACCCACCTGGGCCCTGATCCCGCTGGTGGTACTCGCCACCCTGGCCACCGTGATTGCCTCGCAGGCGGGTGCGGCCTTGACATGATGTGCCTTTGAGGAGTATTTCGTAACCTTCTGTGACTAGACGAGAAGGTGCAGTCGTGGCGAAGGTAGTCAGGATCTCGGGTGACGAGGTGACGGTCGAGGTAACGGTGCGGCTCAGCGGTAGCCTGCTGGACATGGAAGGAGCCATCCAGGAGGCCACCAACGCGGTGGGGCGCTGCGCCACCGAGGAGGCGCTGCAGCGTTTCGACACCGACGGCAGTGCGATCCGTGTCGGCGCGATCAAGCTGACCGCGCGCGGGCGCGATCCGAAGGAGTACCAGACGCCTTACGGGCCGGTCGAGGTCGAGCGTTATGTCTACCAAAGCTCGCGCGGCGGGCGGATCTACTGTCCGCTCGAGCACCAGGCGCGGATCGTGCGCGGGGCGACCCCCCGATTCGCCAGTCAACTCAGCCACAAGTATGCGCAGCTCAACGTGCGCGCGGTGCAGACTGACCTTGAGCAGAACCACGGTCGGACGATCGCTACCTCGTATATTCAAAATGTTGCGGAGTGGGTAGGCACCATCGCCACGGCCAAAGAGGAGGACTGGGAGTACGCGATGCCGGCGCTTGAGACGCCCATCGCGACCGTCGTGGTCAGCCTCGACGGCGCCATGATCCCCATGGCCGACAGTGCGGGCTGGCGCGAAGCCATGGTCGGAACCCTCTCGCTTTACGACGGCGAGGGCGAGCGCCAGCACACCATCTACCTCGCTGCGGCACCCGAGTACGGCAAGCAGGAGTTCCGGCAACGCATGGAGCGCGAGATCCAACGCGTCAAGCGGCACCTCCCCGAGGCACTGTACCTGGGCATCGCCGACGGGGCGGCAAGCAACTGGCGGTTCCTCGAGCAACACACCGACCGCCAGTTGATCGATTTTTTCCATGCAACGGAATACGTGGGCAAAATCGCCCAAGCGACCCATCCGCAGCGCCACGCCGAGGGCCCGCGCGCGCAGTGGCAGAGCGCGCACTGCACGACGCTCAAGCACGACCCCGCCGCCCTTGACCTGCTCATCGGCGAGGCCGCGCGCCTGTCGCAGCGGCACACCCTCTCGCAGACGCTGCGCGACGACGTTCTCAGCGCTTGGACCTACTTCACCAACCATCGCCATCAAATGGACTACCCGGGCTTCGTCGCCGCGGGACTGCCGATCGGATCGGGCGTCACCGAGGCCGCCTGCAAGACCTTGGTCAAGCAACGGCTATGTGCCTCCGGGATGCGCTGGAAGAACAAAGGGGCCAAGATTGTGCTCAGCCTACGCGCACTGACGCAGACCACCGGACGATGGGCACAGTTCTGGCAGAAGATCGACCAGTTTGGGGCTGAGTGCTACGGTTAGGCACATTATTCGGAGGCCGCACCCTCGCAGGCGGTGATCTCGGGGGCCTTCTCGGTGGCCCGGCAGGCGGTGCAACTGGGCTATCTGCCGCGCATGCTCATTGTCCAGACCTCGGGCTCGGCGATGGGTCAGATCTATGTCCCCTTCACCAACTGGACCCTCTATCTGGCGGTCATGGCCCTGGTCCTGGGCTTCCAGTCGTCCAGCAGCCTGGCCGCCGCCTACGGCATCGCCGTCACCGGCACCATGATGATCGACACCATCCTGATCGCCTTCGTGATGGTGCTGCTGTGGCGCTGGCACTGGCTGGTCGTGGCGCTGGTGGCAGGCGGCTTTCTGATGGTGGATCTGGCCTTCTTCAGCGCCAATGCGATCAAGATTCCGCAGGGCGGCTGGTTTCCGCTGGCTATCGGGCTGGTGTCCTTTACCGTGCTGACGACCTGGAAGCGGGGGCGCCAATTGCTGTTCCGCAAGATGGCCGAGCTCTCGGTGCCGCTCAAGGCCTTTCTCGGTTCGATCGGCAGCGATATCCCCCGCCCGCCGACCACCGCCGTGTTCTTGACGAGTAACCGCGAGGGTGTACCGGCCGCCCTGCTGCACAACCTGGCACACAATCGGGTGCTGCATGCACGCGTGGTGCTGGTGACGGTGGTCACGGCGGAAATCCCGGTGGTGGACGCGGCCGACCGACTGGCGTTGACCGACCTCGGCAAGGGCTTCCACCGACTGATCATCCAATACGGATTCATGGAGCAACCGAACATCCCGGCGGCCATCCAGCAATGCGCGGCCCTGGGGCTGGAGTTGGACCTGATGACCACCTCGTTCTTCGTCAGTCGCGAGATCATCATCCCCAGCCTGCAGCCGGGCATGGCCCTGTGGCGCGAGCGGCTGTTCAAGCAGATGTCCAAGAATGCCCACAGCGCGACCGAGTTCTTCCAGATCCCGAGCAATCGCGTGGTCGAACTCGGCACCCAGGTCGAAATCTGAATGGGGCACTGACTCGTTGTCGTTGTCGTTGTCGTTGTCGTTGTCGTTGTCGTAATCGAGGCTATCGTAGCGCCCCGGATGCCCTCGCACGGCACATTGCATCGCTTCTCGGATTTCGACTACGACTACGACAACGACAACGACAACGGTGCGACAAGCATTCCCTTCAAGAAACGTGTCTAACCTATTCGGAAACTGCCCCCTAGGGCCGCCCGATCATGACATAGATCGTGCTCTCGCCCGTACTGGTCAAGCCCAGCGCCAGATAGGCCAGACCGATCCAGGTGTCCGAGCCGAAGAACAGGCTCCCGCCGTAGCGGGTCGCCTCCCGGCTGATGGTCACATGGCCGATGGCCTGATCGCCGAAGTCCCCGTCCGAGAGCCATCCGGCCTCCAGTGAGGCGCCCAGGTAGAGACCGCGCCCCAGCGGCGGCGACAGCGAGGCGATCTGGCGGTAATAGATCAGGGCCCCGAAGCCCATGTCATTGCCGCGGAACTGCTCATAGGCGTAGCCGGAGAGGTTGAGGAAGCCGCCCAGGGCGAACTGGTCGTAGTAGGGCATATTGGCGCCGAAACTGCTCCCGCCCTTCATCCTGAGGGCGACGGTGTTCTTCCCGACGCTGTAGGCGGCCTCGCTGGTGAAGAGCGTGCGCGAGTATTGCACGTCCGCCCCCAGTGCCTGGAGCGGGTTCAGCAGGTCCAGCGACAGCAGGGTGCCTGAGCGCGGCAGACCGGCGCTGTCGCGGGTGTCGTAGTAGAGACTGGCGCGCAGGCCGGTGTCGACCACCCGGCCGACCGGGAGTTGGGGCGAGCCGGTATCGAGCGCGACCTGCGTCTGGCCGTAATAGAGACCGACCCGCACCTCGGTCCCGTCCAGGGTCGTACCCAGGTCCGCACCGATCCGCCCGCGGGTCATGTCGTAGCGCGCGACCCGTTGTTCACCCAGGAAGACGCTTTCCGGCGTCATGCGCAGCCCCAGGTAGGGGGCGACGAAGGCCGACCGGTCCAGATCCAAGGGCTGGAAGAACTCGCTGTAGAGGCTTGGGGCGTTACCGAGCTTGACCTCAGTGGCCCAGGCGGCACCCAGCCGATCGGCCCAGGTTCGATTGTAGGTGGCGCGCAGGCCGAAGCGGCTGTCGCCCTTGTTGTCGGTCAGGAGGCCGACCCCGAAACTCAGATAACCCGGGCCCCAGGCCTTCTCCACCGCATCGATCATGAGTTGGTCGCGGCCGTCCGGGCCGGGCTTGAAGTGATAGCTGATCCGCTCGAAGTCGGCGCGGCCGTAGAGCTTCTGAATGTCGGCCACCAGGCGGGTACGGTCGAGCGGACGGTCCCGCTGGTCCGCGACCAGGCGATCGAAGACCTCCGGGTTCACCGTCTCCAGGCCCGCGATCTGCACCTCTGAAACCTGTCTGACCGGCTGGCCGGGGCCGAAACGCGTGCGCTTCCAGGCGTCATAGTCCGCCTCGCTGACGCTGTAGCGGGCGAGTTGCGACTCCTTTTTCTCGGCCGCCTTCACGCCGGTCCCGATGGCCTCCTTGGCGCGGTTGAAGTCGCTGGCGGTGATGTTGCCCAGGTCCGGTTCGATCAGCACGTCGCGCGCCCGATCGATCTGCTCGAGCGAGACCTTGACATTCTGCTCGGTCAGGATCGCGATCATTTGGCCGGTGACGCCCACGATATTGCCGAGTTGGTCGCGCGGCAGATATCCGGACCCCAGATTGACCGCGATGATGACGTCCACCCCCAGACCGCGGGCCACATCGATCGGCAGGTTACGGACCAGACCCCCATCCACATAGAGGTGGTTGTCCCACTGCATGGGCGCAAACAGCGTCGGCACCGACATGCTGGCGCGCATGGCCACCGGCAGTGGCCCCCGCTCGAAGACCTTCATCTGCCCGTCCTCCAGGTCGGTCGCCACGGCCCGGAAGGGGATCGGCAGGTCGTCAAAGTCCTGGACCCGCTCCGCGCCCTTGACCAAATCGTTGAAGAACAACTGCACCTTCTGACCGGCGATGGCCCCCGCGGGCAGCTTGAACTGGCCCTTGCGGACCCCGATGCTGAAGTCGAAGGTCGGATTGGACGACAACTGCTTGCGCCGGGCGGGCCACTCCCGGCGCGGCGGGTCATCGTTGAAGAGGACGTTCCAATCCACCTGGGTAACCCGCTGCTCCAGTTCCCGCGGCGAGAGCCCGGCCGCATAGCCCCCGCCCACCAGCGAGCCCATGCTGGTCCCCACCACCACATCAATCGGGATACGCATCTCCTCCAGGACCTTGAGCACCCCGATATGGGCCGCCCCGCGGGCGCCGCCGCCGCTGAGCACCAAGCCGATGCGTGGACGATGCGGCCGGGCGCCCGCATCGGCCGCCAGGGTCGGCGGGGGTGCTGCCAGACACAGGGCGGCGAGCGTGAGGGCGAGCAGGGTCAACAGATACCGTGTCATCGGGGTCTCGTCTGGAAGGGGCGGTTGGGGGCTGCCGAGGCGTCGGCTGATTGGGTGCGCAAAGGTAACATAGACCCATGACAGGGAAAAAACGTTCAAGCCACCGGGTGCAATCAGAACTGATGTGGTGACCGAGATCCCGGGTACACTGTCGTTGTCGTTGTCGTTGTCGTTGTCGTTTGTCGTAATCGAATAATCCGACCAGTCACCGTCCGCAGACAAGGTTCAAGGTAAACGATGAACAAGAGAACTTGGGTTTATGATCCGCATTCCGGCGGGGTCAAGATTCCGGAGGCCGTCCGTGAGCGGACGCGCGATCGTATTCTGGCGCACGCGCATAAGCACTACGCCGGAAAGTACACTCGTATCGATGTGCGCTTCCGCGGTCAGTTGTGCTACATCGATGCCTACAAGGAACCCTTCGTCGCGCCGGACTTCGATCCGTCCCCGCTCGGGGTGTCCCGTGAAGAATACATCGAGCGGCAGCGAAATTTTCCCATCCATTTGGTCCGTCTACGCTATTTCGGCAAAGAAGACCGCTGGTCCATGGCCTTTTACACCTACAGCCATGAAAAATACGAACCGAGCTTCTTCGACAATGGCACCTTTGAAGGCACGCCCGAGGAGGCGTTCGACACCGGGGCGGTCTATCTGGACGATTGACCCATGAGCGTGCGTACGCTTACTCATCCCCCGACTGCCGCCCTCGCAGCCGCTTGGTCGCCGCGGTCGCCTTCTTGGTCTCCAGCCGCCGCTCCTTGGAGGCGCGGGTGGGTTTGGTCGCGACCCGCGGCTTGGGCCGGTGGGCGGCGCGCGCGATCAGCGCGACCAGACGCTCGCGGGCGTCCTGGCGGTTGCGCTCGCGGGTGCGGAAGCGGTGCGCCTCGATGGTCAGGACGCCCGCAGTGTCCACCCGTCGACCGCCCAGTCGCAGCAGGCGTTGGCGCACGTCCTCCGGCAGGGACGGGGAGCGCGCGACGTCGAAACGCAGTTGCACCGCCGTCTCGACCTTGTTGACGTTTTGCCCGCCGGGCCCGGGGGAGCGGCAAAACTGCTCCGTCAGCTCGTCGGGGTCGATGTGGATCTGGGCTGTAATCTGGATCATCGCCGGATTGTAACCCCGGGAGCGCCGCGCGTCGGCCCGGCACCTGTTACCGGCCCGCCGGCCGCGCCCTTACCGAACCGTAAAGAACCGGTAACCCGATCGGCCTATCCAAGGCCCCGTGAATCCCCGACAATCTACCCCCATGTTCGCCCCATCGTCTTTGCCATCCAACAGGGGATCAACGCCTTGGATCAGACCCTCTCCGACCCTTCCGTCAGCGACCCCAGCGGCGCGGCCGCACTGCCCGGGGGGGCGGCGCTCGCCGCCGAGTTCGCCGCCCTGCGCGACCATGTGGGCCGGGCCATCCTGGGTCAGGCCAATCTGATCGAACGCCTGCTGATCGCCCTGCTGGCGGACGGGCACCTGCTGGTCGAAGGCGCCCCGGGCCTGGCCAAGACCACGGCCATCAAGCAGTTGGCCTGGGGCCTGGAGGGCGACTTCCACCGCGTCCAGTTCACCCCGGACCTGCTGCCGGCGGACCTGACCGGGACCGAGATCTATCGCCCCAACGACGGCAGCTTCCGCTTCGACCGCGGCCCCATCTTCCACAACCTGCTGCTGGCGGACGAGGTGAACCGGGCCCCGGCCAAGGTCCAGTCCGCCCTGCTCGAGGCCATGGGGGAGCGGCAGGTGACGGTGGGCCGCGAGACCTACCCCCTGCCGCGCCTGTTCCTGGTGATGGCGACCCAGAACCCGATCGAACAGGAGGGGACCTACCCGCTGCCGGAGGCCCAACTCGACCGTTTCCTGATGCATGTGCGGGTGGACTACCCGGACGCCGTGACCGAACGGGCCATCCTGCACCTGAACCGGGACGAGGCCCTGCAGGACGGTCCGGCCCCGCCCGCCGTGCGCCTGAGTCAGACGAGCATCTTTGCCGCCCGCCGCGCCATCTTCGGGCTCTATATGGCCCCGGGGGTGGAGGACTATCTGGTGCACCTGGTGATGGCGACCCGTCGGCCCCAGGACTATGCGCCGGAGTTGCGGGACTGGCTGCGCTTCGGCGCCAGCCCGCGCGCCACCCTGGCCCTGGACCGGTGCTCCCGGGCGCGCGCCTGGCTCGCGGGGCGCGACTATGTCTCGCCCGAGGACATCCAGTCCGTGGCCCCGGACGTACTGCGCCATCGGGTGCTGCTCTCCTACGAGTCGGAGGCCGAGGGCCGACACCCGGACGACTTTATCGCCGCGCTGCTGGCGCGGGTGCCGGTGCCTTAGTAACGAGTCAAGAACAAGTTAGACGCAATCGTTGTCGTTGTCGTTGTCGTAATCGTAATCGGAGAAGCGATGCACTTTAGGGTGCGAGAAAGTCCGGGGCACTACGATAATCTCGATTACGACAACGACAACGACAACGACAACGACGCCAAGAGCCAGTCTCTAATGGACTTTTTTAACTTATCAGTGAACCATTCCTTAGCGAAAATACCGCTGCAAATGAACGCGAATAAAGAGACTGGGCACGCGTCGTCGGTGATCGCTGCGGCAACGCCTGACCGATGCGCAGACGATGGGTTTCGCTGCGCTCTACCCATCCTACGGGGTCTCACTGGCGGGCGGCGTTCCCGATGAATAGGGTGCCCGCCTCCACGACCGCCCCCCAGTCCGGCATCCGTGCCGGGCTCCGGGACCTGATTGCGCTGCGCGGCCAGGCCCTGCGGCTCGATCTGGCGCCGCGCG
Source organism: Candidatus Thiodictyon syntrophicum (assembly GCF_002813775.1). Taxonomy (NCBI): domain Bacteria; kingdom Pseudomonadati; phylum Pseudomonadota; class Gammaproteobacteria; order Chromatiales; family Chromatiaceae; genus Thiodictyon; species Candidatus Thiodictyon syntrophicum. The sequence continues at coordinate 768,234 of NZ_CP020370.1, read as the reverse complement.
GGCGGGTGCTGGCCACCCGCACCGGCGGGCACCTGTCGCGCTTTCGCGGGCGCGGCATGGAATTCGACGAATCCCGGGTCTACCAGCCGGGCGATGACCCGCGCAACATGGATTGGCGGGTCACGGCGCGCGCCGGGACGCCCCATGTGAAGCTGTTCCGGGAGGAGCGCGAGCGGCCGGTCTGGCTCCTGGTGGACCAAGGCGCGTCCATGCGCTTCGGCACCCGCGTCGCCTTCAAGTCGGTGATCGCGGCCCAGGCGGCGGCCCTGCTCGGCTGGGCGGCGGTGGACCGGGCGGACCGGGTGGGCGGGCTCGTGTTCGATGAGGCGCGCCACCTGGAGCGGCGGCCGGCCGCCCGCACCGCGGGTCTGCTCCCGCTCTTGGAGCGGCTCACCGAGCCCACGGCGGCCGGCGAGCGGGGCCACGGCTGCGTGGCGCAGGCCGCCGCCCACCTCGTCCGGCTGGTGCGCCCCGGCGGCCTGGTGGCGGTCATCAGCGACTTCGCCGGGGTGCGCCCGGACGCCGGACGCTGGCTGGCGGAACTCGCCGCCGGGAGTGAACTGCTCCTGATCATGGTCCACGACCCCCTGGAGGCGGCGGCGCCCCCGCCCGGGCGCTATCCGGTCACCGACGGCCGGCGCCGCGGGATCCTGGATCTGACCGGGGCGCGCAGCCGCACCGCCTATGAAGAACGTTTCGTGGTTCGCGCCCAGACCCTGGAACACCTGGCGCGACTGCACCGTGCCCACCTGTTGCACCTGGCGACCGACGAGCCGGTCGGCCCCGCCCTGGCCCGCGGGCTGCGCGCGCGCAGCACGCCCGGGACCAAGAGCCTATTGTCCGCAAATGAACGCAATGGCCGACACGATTAACCCCCTGCCCACTGCCCCGGCCGCGGCCGACCCACTGGCTGGCCTGCGCGACTGGCACCTGCCGGACCCGGTGTCCTGGTGGCCGCCGGCCCCCGGCTGGTGGCTGGTCGCCGGGCTCGCGCTGGGTGCCGGCGCGCTGGCCTTGGTGCTGTGGCGCCGCCGGTGGCGGCAGGGCGCCGCGGTGCGGACGGCCTTGGGCGAACTCGAGGCCCTGCGCGGGCAACTGGACACCGGACTCGCTCCGGGCGGCTTTGCCGCGGCGGTCTCGATCCTGCTGCGGCGCCTGGCCCTGACCCGCTTCCCGCGGGAGCGCGTGGCCGGGCTCAGCGGCGCCTCCTGGCTCGCCTTTCTGGATGCCACCGGCGGCGGCGACGCCTTCTCCCACGGGCCGGGGCGGATGCTGGCCGAGTTGCCCTACCGTGCCCCCGGGGCAACCGGAGGTCGCGGCTTCAGCCGGTCGACCTCGTGTCTGCCCGCTCCTGGTCCGGCTAAAGCCTCGACCTCCGGTGCGGAACGCTTGAGCGGCGGCCTGGACCATGATCAAGATCGCCTGCCGGATCAGGCTCAGCAGCGCGCGCAAGCGGACGCCTTGGCCCTGGCCGAGCTGGCCGGGCGCTGGATCCGCGCCAACCGGGGGACCGCCCCATGATCACGCTCGCCTGGCCCTGGGTGCTGGCGGCCCTGCCGCTGCCCCTGCTCGCCTATCTCATGCCCGCGGCCAGCCCCGCCGGGGGGGCCGCGCTGCGGCTGCCCTTCTACGCGGACCTGCCGGGCCTCGCCGCCGCCGCGGCCGGGCGCCGGTCGGCGTGGCGGATCGGCGCCGCGGTGCTCGCCTGGGTGTTGCTGGTGACGGCGGCGGCACGGCCGGAATGGGTCGGGGCGCCGGTGAACCTGCCGGTCGCGGGGCGTGACCTCATGCTCGCCGTGGACATCTCCGGCAGCATGGAGCAGCCGGACTACGAGATGGACAATCGCATGGTCTCACGCCTGGCGGTGGTCAAGGCGGTGGCCGCCCGCTTCGTGGAACGGCGCACCCAGGACCGGCTGGGACTCATCCTGTTCGGCAGTAATGCCTATGTCCAGACGCCCCTAACCTTCGACGGTCACACGGTGGCCGCCATGCTGCGCGACTCGGTGGTCGGGCTGGCCGGGCGCGAGACCGCCATCGGCGACGCCATCGGGCTCGCGGTCAAGCGCCTGCGCGAGCAGCCGGACGACAACCGGGTGCTGATCCTCCTCACCGACGGGGCCAGCAACGCCGGCCAATTGGAGCCCCAGGCGGCGGCGCAACTGGCCCGTGAGGCCGGGGTGCGTATCTACACCATCGCCATCGGCGGCGGCGAGGTCGGCCTGCGCACCGCGCTCGGGATGCGCCTGCTGCGCCAGGGCGGCGACTATGACCCCGAGTCACTGAAGCAGATCGCGCAGGTCACCGGCGGGCGCTTCTTCTCCGCCACCGGGCGCGAGGAACTGGAGGCCATCTACGAGGAACTGGACCGGCTGGAGCCCAGCCGCCGCGACGAGCGGACCTACCGGCCCCGCGAGTCACTGTTCGTCTGGCCGGCGGCGGCGGCGCTGGTCTTGAGTGTGCTGCTGGCGCTGCCGCTGCTCGGCGGCCGGGGTTTGGGAGTAGGTTATGGCCGCTGAACTGCACTTTCTGCGGCCCCAGTGGCTGCTCGCACTGGCGCCCTTGCTGCTCATCCTGTTCGGGCTCTGGAAGGCGCGTCACGCGGCCAACGCCTGGCGCGGCCTGGTGGACGCCCATCTTCTGCCCCACCTGCTGGTCGGTGAGGAGGGTCGCCCGCGCCGCCTGCCGCTGGCCCTGCTGGCGCTGGCCTGGCTGCTTGGCACGCTCGCCCTGGCCGGTCCGGTGTGGGAGCGCCTGCCGCAGCCGGTGTTTGCCACCACGGCCAAGCGCGTCATCCTGCTCGACCTCTCGCCGAGCATGAACGCCGCCGATCTCGCGCCCTCACGCCTGGCGCGGGCGCGCTTCGAGGTCCTGGACCTCCTCGCCGCCACCCGGGAGGGCCAGGTCGCGCTGATCGCCTTCGGTCCGGACCCCTTCATCGTCTCCCCCCTGACCGGCGACGCCCAGACCATCGCCTCCCAGGTCCCGCGCCTGGGGACGGACCTGCTCCCGGTTCCGGGTCCGCGCCGCACCGAGCGCGCCCTGGAGCAGGCCGGCGCCTTGTTGGCGCAGGCCGGGGGGGAGGGCGGCGAGGTGATCCTGATCACCGACGGGCTCACGGGCGATGGCGCCGGCGCCCGGGTCGAGGCCGCCGCCCGCGCCCTGGCCGCCAAGGGTCATCGGGTCTCGGTGCTCGGGGTCGGCACGGCCGACGGGGCGCCGGTGCCGGACCCGGGCGGGGGCTTCGCCGCTGATCGCAGCGGCGCCATCCCCATGGCGCGACTCGAGCGTGGCGCACTGGAGTCCCTGGCCCGCGCGGGCAATGGCCGCTATGTGGACCTCGACCCCGGGGATCGGGACACCCTGGCCCTCATTGGCTCTGGGGGCGTGGCCGGAGCAGCGACGGCGCCCGGCGTGCTGGTCGAACAACAGGGCCTGGCGGCCGATCAGTGGCGGGAGGAGGGTCCCTGGCTATTACTCGCCCTGCTGCCCATCGCCGCGCTGGCCTTCCGGCGCGGCTGGCTGCTGCCGGTCCTGGCCCTGGTGCTGGTGCTGCCGCCGCACCCGGGTTGGGCCTTGGGTTGGGACGACCTTTGGCAGCGCCCGGACCAGCAGGGCGCGCACCGGCTGGCGGCCGGCGATGCCGCCGCCGCGGCCACCCGCTTCCAGGACCCCGCCTGGCGCGCCGCCGCCCGCTATCGCGGCGGCGACTATGCCGGGGCCCTGGCGGACCTGACCGGGGTCGGCGGGGCTGAGGCGGACTACAACCGCGCCAATGCCCTGGCCCGCCTGGGGCGGTTCGACGAGTCCATCGCCGCCTATGAGCGGACCCTGCAACAGGCCCCGGACCACGCCGACGCGCGCGCCAACCTGGACCTCGTAAAGGCTCTGCGTGACCAACAGCAGCAGGACCAGCCCCAGGGCCAAGGGAACCAGGATCAGAAGGACCAGAAGGGCGACAAGGGTCAGCAGGGTCAGAAGGGACAAGAGGGCCGACAGGGTCAGAAAGACGGACAGCCGTCCGACGCCAGCCAGGATGGGCACAACGGCCAGCAGGGGCAAGGACAGCAGCAGGACAGCGGCCAGGGGGCACCGCCGACGGCAGGTACCGGGGCGCCGCAAGACGCGCCGCCCGACCCCGGCGCAGCGAAGCCCGACAGCGCCGGCCAGCAGGCCGATCCCGCGAGCACGGACCCCAAGGCCGCCCAGGGTTCCTCCGCCGGGAACACCGGTGAGACGCCGCCGCCCAAGCCCGGCGACCTGGGTCAGGGCGCCGTGGCGGGAGAGCCCGAGGTCACCCTGCGCGACGGCGCCAAACCGGAGTCCGGCAAGGACCAGGGTCAGGCCGACGCCATCGCGCAGCAACCGCCGACGGGCGCCCCGCCCACCGGAAACGCCGCCGCACGCCTGGCCGGCGCCGCCGACCTCAACCCCCAACAGCGCGAGCAGCAACAGGCCATGGAGGCCCAGTTGCGCCGGGTCCCGGACGACCCCGCCGGCCTGCTGCGCCAGCGCTTCCTGTTGCAGCAGTTGCGCCGCGAGGGGCGCTTGCCGTGAGCCGCGTGATTGCCACCACCCTGTCTCTCAATCCAACCCGTCGCGACCACTATGTCCAACCGTCTTGACCGTCGCCCGTCGCCGCGCGCCGTCTGCGCGCTGCTGGCCCTGCTCCTGCTCGCCGTCCCCTGCGCCTGGGCGGGGGACCTGGGCGCGACCCTGGACCGGACCCGGGTGCGTGCCAACGAGACCCTGACCCTGACCCTGAGCGCCGCCGGCACCCTCGCCGGGACACCGGACTTCAGTTCCCTGGCCAAGGACTTCGAGATCCTGCAACAGGGCAGCAGCACCAGCCTGAGCTTCGTCAACGGGGTCTCCAACAACACCCGGGAATGGACCCTGGAGTTGGCCCCGCGGCGCACCGGCAGGCTGCAGGTGCCGGCCCTGTCACTGGGCGGTCAGCAGACCCAGCCGATCGCGCTCGAGGTGCTCGCGGCCGATCAGGCGGACCCGGGCGGCGGGCCCAAGCCGGTCTTTGTCGACACCCTGGTCGAGACCGCCGAGCCCTATGTCCAGCAGCCCTTCACCTATCGGGTGCGGGTCCTCTTTCGGGACCAGCCGCGGCGCGCGATCCTGGACGAGCCGCAGGTCGAGGGGGCCACCCTGCAACGGCAGGGGGAAGACCAGAACGACTCGGAGGAGATCGACGGCCAGCGTTACACCGTCATCGAGCGGCGCTACCTGGTGGTGCCCCAACGCAGCGGCCCGCTCACCATCGGCGGCCCCCGGCTGGAGGCCCTGATGGCGCAGGACCGCCCGGGAGCGCGCCGCAGCCCCTTCGCGGACTTCGGCACCATGTTCGGCGGACCGGGCATTCCGGATCTGTTCGACCCGGGCGCCACGCGCCGGGTGATCGAGCGGGGGCCGGATCGCACCCTTGAGGTCCGGCCCCAGCCCGACACCGGCGGCGCCACTTGGCTGCCCGCCGAGTCGGTCCAGCTCTCCGACGAGTGGACGCCCTCCCCGCCCCGCTTCCGGGTCGGGGAGCCCGTCACACGCACCCTGGTCATCACCGCCCGCGGTGCCACCGCCGCCCAGTTGCCGACGCTCGACACCGGCACCCCCGAGGGCGCCCGGATCTATCCCGAGACGCCCAAGATGGAAGACCTCCCGGGCAGCGTCCCGACCGCACTCAAGACCCTCAAAGTCGCCTTGGTCCCGACCCGCGCCGGGCCCCTCACCCTGCCCGAGATCCGCCTGACCTGGTGGGACACGACCACCGACCAGTCGCGCGTGGCGGTCATCCCCCAGCGCACCGTCGAGGTCGCGCCCGCGGCGGGCGGGTCCGCGGCGCCGACACCGGCCCCTGCCGCCGCGAGCACCCCGGCCTCCGGCGGCCCGCCCGCGGTGACGGTCGCGCCCACGCCCGACCAGGGTGTGCCCGCGGGCGCGGCGGCGGCCACGCAGATCAAGGATGACGCCGCAAGCCGCGGTTTCATCGAGGCGTTACGCACCGCGTCGCCCTGGCCCTGGCTCGCCCTGTGCTTCGCGCTGGCCTGGCTCCTGACGCTGGCCTGGGCCATCCGCCGCAAAGGAGCCCGGGCGTCCCGCCCGGGTCCCGGCGCCCAACCAGGCAAGTCACTCACCACCGCCCGCACCCAAGCCCGCCAGGCCTGCGCCGCCGCTGACCCCCGCGCCGCCCGCACCGCCCTGCTCGACTGGGCGCGCACCCGCTGGCCGGACCGGCCCCCCGCCGGCCTGAGCGACCTCGCCGCCCGCCTGGGTCCGGCGGCGAGCGCCGCGGCGGCCCCGCTCCAGGCCATCGACCGGGCCATCTATGCCCCCACCGGGGCGACCTGGGACGGCAGCGCCGTCTGGCAGACCCTGGAACCACTGCTGCTCGCACAGGAGCGCGCGGCCCAGGGTCCTGCCGCCCAACCCTTGCCCGGTCTCTACCCCGGCACCTGACATCCGTCACCGCGAAGGCCGCCCCGCCGAGTGGGGGGTCGGCGCTCGTCGCCCGCTCCGCCGCGGGTGCCGCGGCGGGGGCAATCGTCTGCGGTGCGGCGGCGCCTTGATCCGATGGCATCCGGTCCGGACCAACGGGAGGCGATCCGCGGGCGCCGCGGGAACCCACGGCCGCGCCGGGGCCGCTCCCCCTTGCGACGGGCCGGCGATTCGGTAAGGATGCGGATCAACACCCTCCCTCTGATTCGGCCGGCGCCGGCCCGGGCGCACGCCGCCCCCCCGGCCTTTCCCACCATCACCACTTGAGCCTATCTTTTGCTGCCATGGACATACTCCTCGCCAATCCCCGCGGCTTCTGTGCCGGTGTCGACCGCGCCATCGCGATCGTCGAGCGTGTACTCGACCTCTACGGTGCCCCCATCTATGTCCGCCATGAGGTCGTGCACAATCGCTTCGTGGTCGAGGGGCTCAAGCAGCGCGGCGCCGTCTTCATTGAGGACCTGGACCAGGTCCCCGCCGGGGCCACCCTGATCTTCAGCGCCCATGGAGTCGCACAGGAGGTCCGCGACGAGGCGCAGCGGCGCGGCTTCCGGCTCTTCGACGCCACCTGCCCGCTGGTGACCAAGGTCCACCTGGAAGTCGCCCGTCACTGCGGCGCGGGGCTCGACGTGGTCCTGATCGGGCACCGCGGCCACCCGGAGGTCGAGGGCACCCTGGGCCAATGCCAGGGCGGGGAGGGCCGGATGCACCTGGTCGAGACGGCGGACGACTGCGCCGCGCTGAGGGTCCGGGACCCGCAACGCGTGGCCTATGTGACCCAGACCACCCTCTCGGTCGACGACGCCGCGGCGATCATCGCGGCCCTGCGCGCACGCTTCCCCGCCATCCAAGGCCCCAAGCGCAGCGACATCTGCTACGCGACCCAGAACCGCCAGGACGCGGTGCGCGAACTGGCCGAGCGCTGCGACCTGCTGCTGGTGGTCGGCTCCACCAACAGTTCCAACTCCAACCGGTTGCGGGAACTGGCGCAGAAGCAGGGCTGCACGGCGTATCTCATCGACGGACCCGAGGATATCCAGCGCGACTGGTTGGCCCAGGCCCCGCGGGTGGGCCTGACGGCGGGCGCCTCCGCCCCCGAGGTCCTGGTGGAGCAGGTCATCGCCCGGCTGCGGGACTGGGGCGCCGCGACCGTGCAGGAGCAGTCCGGCATCCGCGAGCAGGTGGTCTTCCCCCTGCCCCGGGAGTTGACGGGCGACGGTGCGGCAGCGGCCTAGCACCGCCAGGCGCAACGGCCCCGACCTTGCGTCGCGGCCGAGATCCGCCCGCGGGCGCCCGACCCACTGGTTTGCACAGCAAGAGGTCCGACCATGAGCGACATCCTGGTCATCGGCGGCGGCATCATCGGGCTCCTGACCGCCCGCGAACTGGTCCAGGGCGGTGCCGCGGTCACCCTGGTCGAGCTGGGCGAGACCGGCCGCGAGTCGTCCTGGGCCGGCGGCGGCATCGTCTCCCCGCTCTACCCCTGGCGCTACCCGGACAGCGTCACCGCACTCGCCCGCTGGAGCCAGCGGCTCTATCCCAAACTCTGCGCCGACCTGACCGCAGAGACCGGTATCGACCCTGAACTGACCGCCAACGGCCTGCTGATCCTGGACCCGCAGGAGTTGGAGCCGGCGCTGGCCTGGGCCGCGACGCACGGCACCGAGGTCCAACTCATCGACAGCGTCCAACTCCACGAAGCGGCGCCCGAACTGGCCGTCCGGCCGCCGACCGCCATGCTGTTGCCCGCCGTCGGCAACGTGCGCAACCCACGCCTCGTCAAGGCCGCCCGCCGGGCGCTGGAGGGACGCATCGCGCTGCGCGAGCAGGAAGAGGTCCACGCGATCCTGGCCGCGGACGGGCGCGTTGCGGGTGTGCGCACCAGCCGGGGCCTGATCCAGGCCGACCAGGTCGTGGTCTGCACCGGCGCCTGGACCGCCCGCCTCCTGGACCCACTCGGTCAGCGGCCGGACATCGCGCCGGTGCGCGGGCAGATGCTCCTGTTCAAGGGCCGCCCCGGCCAGATCAACTACACCACCCTGTGGCGGGAGCACTACGTCATCCCGCGCCGGGACGGCCGCGTCCTGGTCGGCAGCACCCTGGAGCAGACCGGCTTCGTCAAGGAGGCCACCGCACAGGGCCGGGAGTCGCTTCAGCGCGCCGCCGTCGAACTCTATCCCCACCTCGCGCACACACCGATCGAGGCCCACTGGGCGGGGCTGCGCCCCGGCGCGCCGGGCGGCATCCCGTACATCGCCCCGGTCCCGGGCACCGCCGGGCTCTATGTCAACGCCGGACACTACAGGAACGGCATCGTCACCGGCCCCGCCTCCGCCCGCCTGGTCGCCGACCTCCTGCTCGGCCGCGACCCCGTCACCGATCCCGCCCCCTACGCCCTGGATGCCCCGCGGCTATCCGACGGCGGCGCCGGGGCATCGAGCCTGAGGTCCGGCCGTTGAGGCAGAGGGCCGCATCCCCTATACTGTCGCGTCCGGTGCGCCGATGTAGCTCAGCTGGTAGAGCAACTGATTCGTAATCAGTAGGTCGGCGGTTCGAATCCGCCCATCGGCTCCAATACTTCAATCGGTTACGTAATTTCTGACGGTTACCGTTCCGTGTCCTTTCTGATCTGGGGCGGAATTGCGACCGAACAATCTGTGTGCGAGGCATATTGCTTTCGTCGGGTCGATCATCAGTAGCCCAGTGACCGGTCCGCGGGGTTCTTCGTTGCCGTCGGCAGGTCCGCCGGGCAAGTCCGCCACTGCGCCGACGGGATCGGAGTCAGCATCAATACCCCCATTCCTCATGCGCCAGCGGCAGGCTGTTGAGCATGTCCCGATACTGCGGCCATTGCGGCATGTGGGCGTCCAGCAGTGCCGTGAACCGTTCGTCGTGATGTCGCTCCAGCAGGTGCGTCAGCTCATGGGCGACGATGTACTCCAGGCACTGGACCGGCTTCTTGGCCAGCTCCAGATTGAACCAGACGCGACGCGCAGCCGGGTTGCAACTCCCCCAGCGGGTCTTCATCCGCTTGATGCCCCAGTCGGCCACCTGCACCCCCAGCGCCGCTTGCCACTTTGCGAGCAGCGGCGGGATCAGCCCCTTGAGTTGCTCGCGGTGCCAGCGCGACAGGATGGCCTCGCGCTGCGCGGCATCGGTGCCGGGGCGCACGACGAGATCGATGGCGCCAATCCCGCACACCGCCACCCTGGGCGGCCCCTCTTGTTCCCGGACCCGCAGTCGATAGCGCCGGCCCAGGAACCAATGGCTCTCGCCGCTTACCATCTCACGTCGGGACTGCCGGGGCTGTTCGGCGAACTTTGCCCGCTGCCGTTTGATCCATCCCAACTTGTCGATCACCGCGAGCCGTACCGCCTCGTCCCCGAGCACCAGCGGCACGGCCACGCGCACCCGCCCGAGCGGCGGATAGACGCCCAGGTGGAGGTTCTTGATGTCCTTGCGCACCACTTCGACCTCAACGCCGGAGATCCGCAGGTGCTGCGTCTCAGTAGTCACTCTGGTGCTTCGCCAGTTCGATAAGCCTGGTGGCCTCGGTTTCGACCGAGTAGCCCCCCGCGTCATCGGCAATGGTGCTGGCGGGTTCTTCAACTGCTGCTCAAGGCTCGGGGCGGCAAGCAGGGATGAATAAAGGGCTGGCTGCTTCTCCAGTGCCGCATAGATCCACTCTTCGGGAGGCTGGATACCCGGTAGAAACAGGGGTGCGGCAGACTGGTTGAATCGCTCGGCGGCTTGCTGGATGGCGGGCTCGATCTGCCGGGCATCGCCGTCGAGCACCAGGACAAAGGCATCGAGCATCTGGAACTTGCCGAGCTTTTCGACGTGCTGGGGGAATTGGTCCTTGCCCGTGTCGCGCCCGACTACAACATCGTCAGGATTGAGGTTCAGCTTGACGTTCAAGGTATCCAGCACGCCGAGAATGAGTCCCTCGGCAATGGAGTCCTCACACAGGATCGACAGCTTGTCTTGCGATTGCCCGTAGAAGGCGCGCTGAAAGATATCCCGATATGGCGGTTGGACGGTGACATCCGTCGGGGTACGCTCCAAAAAGATGCGGCCCTCGACCGGGACGCTCTCCAGCACTACCGGGCTGTGGGAAGTGACGATGATTTGCAGGTTGTTGCGCAGGGCCAACCGCTGCAACTCGAGCATGACTTGTTGCTGGATGTAGGGGTGCAGACCGGCCTCGATCTCATCGATCAGGATAAACGCGTCCTTCAGACGGGAGATGTCCTTGGAGATACGCAACAAGGCCCGCTCTCCGGCGGACATATGAAATTCCGAATAGGTCGCGGTCGCGTCTTCGCGGTCCGCGAACAGCAGATCCTTGCCCTTCAGTTGCAACAGCTTCAGGCCCCGATACTTGAAAGGCAAGACGCGGTGGGCAAAGGCGATCAGATCGGCATCCAGGTCCGACTGCTCGAATTGTTTGGATCCGATCTGCAGGATGCTACGGACTTCCGAGGGGCTGGTCAGGTTGGCTAGGGTGCGCAAATATAACGCCCGTTTTGGCTGGTGCGCGGCCTTGCGCCCCATGAAATTCTTGGTCCACGACTTACCCCGCCGCCAGGTCATGCCTACCCGGCTGCCGTCAGCGACAAAAAATACTCGAACGATGCGTCGCCGAGATGATCCGAAATCGCCGGGGCCTTGAGGTTGGGAAAGAGCACGGCCGGGGTGTAATCACGACTGTCCGATACGTCATAGGCGCAGGCGCAGGCGAAGAGCACGGTCGATTTCCCGCAGCCATTGGGGCCGGCGATGACGGTAACGGGATATCCGAAGGTGATCTGCAGGCTCTCGATCCCGCGTAGCTTACGGATCTGTACCGACTCCAGGAACTGCGGCATCTGCAGCTTCTTCGCGCGCAATTGGTCCCAGACCTGACGGAGATTACGGCGCAGCAGGCTCATCGGGGAGGCTCCTGGGAGGTAGTCGGTTAGTTGATGACGGTGCCGACGAGGCGAATCCTCCCGGTCAGCAGTTCCTGCATCATGCCCTGCTTGAGGTCGCGGGTCTTGTCGCGGCGGGCTTCGAGTGCGGCGATCTCGGCGTCCATGTCGGAGAGGATGGTGGCGATGGCGGTTTGTTCGGCGTGACTCGGAGCGAAGATTTCAATGCTCTCGATCGTCGACGCATTCAAGCTCGGCACGCCAGATGCCTCGTTATAGGAACGCCAGTCGATCATCACGAACTTGAAGTAGATAAACTTTGGATCTGTGCTATTCGATAGCTCAGTGTAGAACAGTGTATCCACTGTCCAGAAAGGTTTGTCCTGGTATTGAGGTTTGTCGATAGTTCCTTTTCGACCAATCAGGACCGACGGCCTATCGTAGAGGTATATATTAGTCCGGCCAATTTCGCCGCCACTTGCAAGAATTGGGTAGGCGCCATCAACGACAGCAACACCGTGCTGGCTCTTGCCGTGACGCACCTTCAGCATGTCACCCAACCGCTTTGCCTCCCATGCTTCGCTAAACCCCGGCAGGCGGGTCCGGCCGGTAAGGAGTTGCTGCATGGCGGCCTGTTTGATGTCGCGCTTCTTGGCGATGAGCGCATCGAGCTTGGCGAGCAGGGCATCCACGTCCGAGAGCGCGGCGGCAATAGCCGTTGTTCGTTTAGAGGGGGGCGCCTGACCAAAAGCTGATGGAGATCATTGCGATTGACGCCGGGAACCCCGCTTTTGCCACTATGAGAGTTGAAGTCAATAGTCTTGAGCAAATATGAAGCGTAGACAGGGTCATTTCCATGAAAGTCTCTGACGTAAAGAGTTGTATTTAGGGGCCAGAAGTCTTCGTTGACAAAGGAGACATCGCCAATCGTTCCATATCGACCGGTGATCACCCCCGGGACCGTAACCATCGGTTCAGAGTGAGTCCCACCAATCCCCGATGATGTAATGATTGGAATATTGCCTGGTTTTCGCAGGCGCTGCGGAAGATCAAATCCGCGCTGCAAAGTCAGAAAGGTACCGAGAGCTAATTCCTGCCAACTGTCATCTGGAATCAGTCCACCCTCAGTCTGTTTATACCCCTAACTCAGTTCTGCGCTCATTGCCGCGACTCCCGCAACAGCTGCGGCAGTGCCGGACACCCCAATAGGTGCGACAGCGTCGCACCTATTGGGGTGCAGGTCCGTGCTTGCTGCCCCAGCAGTTCGCGGTAGCCGTTCTCTGGCTCCCACGCTCCAGCGTGGGAGCAAGTGGCGACGCGCCAGCGTCGCATACGGATTCGGGCCGCAGGAGCGGCCAAGGCTGCATTCCCACGCGGAGCGTGGGAACGAGAGACGGCCTGCATCGCGTGGACGCGGCCCTGGGTGTAGGTCTGCGAGATCTGGTCCAGCAGGGCGCGATAGCCATGGACGGTTGTTCGGTTTTGGTCCCGTGTCACAGTGCCTCCCCCCCTTCGTTGAGTATCCCCAGATAGGCATCGTAGACGAACACCCGGTTGCGCCGTTGGCCGGTCAGTTCGCGGGCGATACCCAACTCGACCAGTGCCAGCATGGCCCTGGATGCGGTCGGGAAGCTGATCCCGGCGCTTGAGCTGACGTGGGCCAGGTTGCACAGTGGCCGCTGCCGCAGTGCGTCGAGCACGCGCAGGGTATTGGCCGCACCGCGCCCGCCGGCCTGGACGCGCCGGGTGTCCTGCTGGAACAGATCAACCAGCCGGCGGGCGGTCTGCACGGCGCTGTTGGCGGTTTGCTCCACGCCCTCCAGAAAGAAGTCGATCCAGGCCTCCCAGTCGCCGTCGGTCCGCACGCGGTCCAGCAGGTCGTAATAGACCTGACGGTGCTGCTTGAAATAGAGGCTAAGATAAAGCAAAGGCTGGGTGAGTGCCCCGCCCTCATGCAGCACCATGGCGATCAGCAGTCGCCCGAGGCGGCCGTTGCCGTCGAGAAAGGGGTGGATGGTCTCGAACTGGACATGCGCCAGGGCCGCCTTGAGGATCACGGGAAGCGCAGCGGACGCGTCGTGGATGAACGCCTCCAGCGCGCCCATACAGGGCTCCACCTCTTGGGTCGGCGGTGGGACGAAGCGGGCGTTACCTGGTCTGGTGCCGCCGATCCAGTTCTGGGTGCGGCGAAACTCGCCGGGGGCCTGGTCACTGCCCCGTCCCCGCGCCATGAGGCGGGCATGCATCTCGCGCAGGAGCCGATTGCAGAGCGGGAGGCCCTCGCGCAGGCGCGCCATGCCGTGTTCCAAAGCGGCAACATAGTTGGAGACCTCCACCACGTCGTCGAAGGGGACCCCGGGTTGTTCCTCGAGTTCAAAGAGCAGCAGATCGGACAGTGATGACTGGGTTCCCTCGATCTGGGAGGACAGCACCGCCTCCCTGCGTACATAGGCGTATAGGAAACGGTGTGGGTCGGGCAGCAGCAGGCCGATGCTGTCGAGGCGACCCAATGCCAGGGTGGCCCGCTCCAGGTCCGCTTGGCGACTGCCGCTCAGGTCGAGCGGCGGCACCGGGGGTAGAGGAGCGGGAACGAAGGCGCGCACGGCCTCGCCCCCGGCGAGACTGGCGGCATAGTGCCCGTTGCTGTCACGGTGCATGGCACAGAATCCTTTAATAAGGCTCGGCGCTGTTAAAAAAAGCTCAGGATACTTTAATAAGGCACCGACAACTAGTCACGTCCAAGCGAACCCCATCGTCTTCAGATGCTCGTCCACCCGGGCAGCGAGTGTGTCCACCTCTTCGATCAACCTCGACAGCGGTGCGGCATAACGCTCGGCCAGTTGCCGGATGCGCCAGGTCAGGGCCTGGCTGACGCGGTCCAACTCGCCCTGGACGGCCAGGGCCAGGGCGGCGAGCCATTTGTCTTCGACCACCAGGGTCTTGATCTCGTCCTGCGTGAGTTGACGATAACGGGCGACCACCTTGGCGTCGAGCGCCTTCTGGGCCTCCTTGACCTTCTTGCCGGCGGCGGCTTCCTTCTCGATCAGCGCATTATAGGCGGCCAGCATCCGGCGCTCGGGGGCGGCGTCGCGGTCGGGCCTGATCTCGGCCAGCCGCGCCTTGACGCTCGCGCGGGTGAGCTTGCCCTTGTCGTTCTTGGCCTCCGCCAACAGTCCATCCTCGCCGCCGTGCTCCTCGTCCATCTCCTCCAGCTCGCGGCCGACCGCGTCGCGCTCGGCTTCGAGCCGCGCGATGGCGGCGGCATCGGCGGCGAAATAGCGGGTGATGATCAGGTCGGGCGGGATCAGGTCGGTGTTGGGCTTGCCGTCGGCGAGCGCCTGCCAGCCGTCGCCGACCAGCATCCAGGCGTCGTCCTGCATGGTCTCGACCCAATAGTCGAGCAGGTGCTGATAGCAGTCGTAGGGGTCAATGAGCGGTGCGGCGCGGAAGGTCTCCAGCAGGCTTTCCGAAAGCCCGTCGATCAGCCGCTTGGGTGCGTCGCCGATGCGGATGCCGTTGAGGCTGGGCAGGTTGGCGGTCTTCCACTGGGCGAAGAGTGCCGTGACCTGCGCGTTGAAGGCGCTGAACTCGGGGTGGCCGAAGATGGCTGCTTTGACCTGGCCGGCCTCGACCTTGGGCTGACTATAGCCGGGGCGGTCGGTCTCCTCGAACAACTCGCGGCGGACGCCGGGGAAGACCTGCCAGTACGCAGCCAGTCCGTCGATGTCGCGGTTCGGGATGCCGCCCTTGAGATGGGCCTCGATGTCGCGCAAGTCCTCCGGGTCGCTGCCGTCGATATAGCGCGGCAGGTTCAGGTTGAAGTCGTTGGACTCGATCTCGGCGAGCGGCGCCATGCGCGAATAGCCTGGGCACTCGACCTGGCGGGTGAAGGTGTCGACGATCCGGTGGATGTCCTGGGCGCGCAGGCGGTTCTTGTTGCCGTCCTTGATGAAGCCGCGGCTGGCGTCGACCATGAAGATACCGCGGCGCCCGGCCGCGCCGCCCTTGTCCACCACCAGGATGCAGGCGGGGATGGAGGTGCCGTAGAAGAGGTTGGTCGGCAAGCCGATGATGCCCTTGATATAGCCCTGGCGGACGAGGCGTTGGCGGATGGCGGCCTCCGCACCGCCGCGGAAGAGCACGCCGTGGGGGTGGATGACGGCGCCCTGGCCGCTTCCCTTGAGGCTCGCCAGGATGTGCAGCAGGAAGGCATAGTCGCCGTTCTTGGCGGGCGGGATACCGAAGCGGAAGCGCCCGTAGGGGTCGTTGGCGGGGTCGAGACCGCTCGTCCAGTTCTTGTTGGAGAAGGGGAAGTTGGCGACCACGAAGTCGAAGGTCTTGAGGTCGCCGTCGGCGTTCTTGAAGTGCGGGCTGGACAGCGAATTGGCCTGCCAGATCTCGGCCTCGGGTGCGTCGTGCAGCACCATGTTCATGCGGGCGAGCGCGGAGGTGGCGTTGTCCATCTCCTGGCCGTAGAGGGTCAGATCCAGGCCGGTGCGGTTCCTGGCCTCGTCGTAGGCCTTGAGCAGCAGCGAGCCGGAGCCACAGGTGGGGTCATAGATGGTCTGGGCGCCGCTGGTGGCGCGGCCCAGGTCGATCACCATCGACATGACGCGCGAGACCTCGGCCGGGGTGTAGAACTGGCCCTTGCTCTTGCCGGACTCGGTGGCGAAGTGGCGCATCAGGTATTCGTAGGCGTCGCCCAGCAGGTCGTCGCCCTCGGCGCGGTTGCTGCCGAAGTCGAGCCCCTCGAAGATGGCCACCAGCTTGGTGAGCCGGTCCACCATCTCTTTGCCCTTGCCGAGCTTGTCCTCGTCGTTGAAGTCCGCGACGTTGATCGCGCCCTTCAAGCTGTCATTGGCATCCGCGAGGCGCCCGATGATCTTGTTGATCTTGTCGCCGATCTCCTTGTCGCCCTTTGCGATCACCATGTCGGCGAAGCCGCCGCCGTAGGGGACCTCGATCAGCGCATCGGGGTCGTTGGCGTACTTGTCGGAGACATATTTGACGAACAGCAGGACCAGGACGTAGTCCTTGTATTGGCTGGCGTCCATGCCGCCGCGCAGCTCGTCGCAGGAGCGCCAGAGGGAGGAATAGAGTGCGGACTTCTTGAGGGCCATGGGCTTTTTCTTAAAGGTGGCCTGGCAACGGGCGATGAACGGGCAAGGGCTGTTCCTGTGGATCGGCGATTCGGCCGAGCGGTCAACGCCGGCACGCAGATAGGAAATTCACGCAGTTTTGCTCGTCAGGCTCGCCACGCCGCGGCGAAAATCAACCCAGTCACGCCGTCGTTGCTCTTGGCATCGATCGCGGCGTCCTGGTGAGCGGCCCCGACCAGCGGGATGCGATGCAATTCCAGGAAGGTCATTGGGATGGAGTTGCGCTCATCGGCCGCATGGGACCGGCGGGCGACCTCCTCCCAGGCGGCGGGCGCCCAGGCCGGGAACCATGTGTCGCCCGCCGGCCGCGCATGGACCCGCGTGAGATAGAGCCGGTCCGCCTGCGGCAGGGCCTGCGCATAGACACTGGCGCCGCCGACGATCATCAATTGCGCCTCCCCCATTGCCGCGGCGATGGCCTCTGCCAGGGAGCCCACCGGGGTCGCACCGGCGGCCTGGAAGGCCGGGTCCCGGGTCAGGACCAGATGGCGGCGGCGCGGCAGCGGGCCCGGCAGCGATTCCCAGGTGCGCCGACCCATGAGGATGCTCTTGTCCAGCGTCAGGCGCCGGAAGTGCGCCAGGTCCGCGGGCAGGTGCCAGGGCAGGGCATTGCCCCGGCCGATGACCCCGTTGTCGGCGACCGCGGCCACCAGGCACAGCAGGGGCCGGCGCGCCGGCTCGGACAACCCCGTCACGGCGCGGCGCGCCGCCGCCGCGCGATCGGCGTGATGAGCGCCGCCGCGGTGCGGCGGGCAAGCCCGGGGGCCGCGGACGCCGGGCTCAGGCGCTGGCGGCGGCGGACTGGGCGACCGGTTCGGGGGCCGACCACAGACGTTCCAGGTTGTAGAAGTCGCGCACCTTGGGGAGCATTACATGGACCACGACCCCGTTGAGATCCACCAGGGCCCATTCGCCCTCGTTGAGCCCTTCAGTGCCTAAGGGCGCCTCACCGGCCTCCTTGGAGCGGAAGGCCACCGTCTCGGCGATTGCCTTGACGTGCCGGTCCGAGGTCCCGGAGGCGACGATCATATAGTCCGTGACGGCGGTCTTGCCGCGCACGTCCATTACCGCAACATCCCGGGCCTTCATGTCGTCCAGGGTATCCACCACCAGTTGCCTGAGTTTAGCGAGCTGCATGCGGTCTCCTCTGCTAAGGGTTTGTGTAAGGGTTCATCGATAAAGGCCGGCCTGCGCGATGAGCGCAAGGACCGCCTCCGGCACCAGATAGCGGGCGCCGCGCCCGGCCCGCAGCAAGGCGCGCACCCGGGTCGAGGCGATCTCCATCTGGGTCACGGCCTGGAACAGGATGCGTCCGCCCGGCGCCTCCCGCAACGCGCGCGGGTCCTCACAGGTCCGCCCCGCGCACAGGACTTCCAGCCCCGGGGCCAGCGGGCCGCAGACCCCGGGCCGCTGCATCACCACCAGATGGGCCAGATCCAGGATTTCGCGCGGCCGGTGCCAGTCCGCAAAGCCCCGAAAGGCGTCGCCGCCCAACAGCAGGCAGAGGGGCCGGGCCTCACCCAACTCGGCCCGCAGGGATTGCAGCGTGTCATAGGAAAAAGAGCCGCCGGGCCGCTCCAATTCCCGGGCGTCCACCCGAAATCCGGGCTCACCGGCGATGGCCGCCTCCAGCATGGCCAGTCGCCAGGACGCCGCGGCCTCCGGCTGGGGGCGGTGGACCGCCACGTTGAGCGGGATGAAGCGCAGTTCGGCGAGCCCCAGGGACTGGAGGCAATCCAAGGCCGGGCGCAGGTGCCCGAGATGGACGGGGTCGAAGGTGCCGCCCAAGACGCCGATCATGGTGAGGCGCCACCGGGCAGGCGGCACCCCGGCGACCGGGGCAGTAAGGGGGCGGGACGATCCGGGGGCGGGAACCGGGGCCGGCGCCGCGGTGTCGGCCGGGTCCACTCCCCGTTCGCTCTGTGGGTCTGGGCCTGGGGCAAGGTCTCCTGGCTCTTGGACAGTGGTCAGTGCGTACGGTACTGGTGTCACCATAGCAGAACCGGCGCGGCTTGTCCCACCCGGTCGCGGAACGGTGTCTCGCCAGCGACAAGCCCCCGCCCGCCCCTTATCATGGGGGCCTGATCGACTATCGCCTTGGTACCACCCACATGCCCACACTGCGCATCCTGACCAACGTCGAGGTCCCGGCCGAGGACCGCGCCGACCTGTTCGCCCGCGCGTCGGGCACCGTCGCGGAACTGCTCGGCAAGCCGGAGTCTTACGTCATGGTCATCCTGGAGGACGGGCGCGACCTGTTCTTCGCCGGCACCTCGGATCCCGCCGCCTATGTGGAATTCAAGAGCATCGGCCTACCCGAACTCAAGACGGCCCACTACTCGCGCGCCCTCTGCGACCTGCTCGCCGAGACCCTGGAGATCCCCGCCGAGCGGGTCTACATCGAATTTGCCGCCCCGCCCCGGCACCTGTTCGGGTGGAACGGCGGCACCTTTTAGCGCGGCTGCGCCGCAGCGGGGCCCGGCCTACCAAGGCTCCCGGAACGGCCGCAGGTCCAGCTCAAAGGTCCAGGCGGATTTGGGTTGGCGGGCGAGGAAGAAGACCGACTCGGCGATGTCATCTGGTTTTGCAAAGAAACTGTCGGGGGCCGCCGGCATCAGGGCGCGGGTGCCGGGCAGGTCGACCATCGCGTCGATGACTACATAGGAGACGTGGATACCCTCGGGTCCCAACTGGCGGGCGAGCGATTGGGCCAGGCTGCGCTGGGCGGCTTTGGCCGCGCCGAAGGCGACGAAGCCCGCGCTGCCCTTCAGCGAGGCGGTGGCGCCGATGACGATGATGTTCCCCTGCCCCGCGGCGCGCATGGCCGGCACTACCTGTTGGGCGGCGAGCAGGCAGCCGTAGGCATTGACCCGCCAGGCGCGCTCGAAGGCGTCCGGGCGCGTGGCATCCAGATCGCCGAACTCCCGGGTGGAGGCGTTATAGATCAGGGTCTGGGGCTCGCCCAGGTCCTCGCGGATCGCGGCGAAGACGTGCTGCGCGTGCGCCGGGTCCGTGGCGTCGTAGGTGTAGGCACGGGTGCCGGCGATCTCCGACACCAGGGCGTCGAGGGTTTCGCGCCCCCGGGCGAGCAGGGCGACATGGTAGCCGGCGCGGCTGAACTGGCGGGCAAAAGCGGCGCCGTTGCCGGGTCCGGCACCGACGATGACGCAGACCGGGACCTTCATGCAGACCTCCTTCGGTGGCGTGGGGACTGGGTGGACGGTGAGATTGTCGCCTCAGACCGCCATACTGACCAGCGTCGGGGCGAGCAGAGTTACCGAGGCTTGTGTTCAGACCGACGAACTGCAGGCCATAAACCCGGCATCGAAGTCCATGCCGACATCAATCAAGAAGATGCCGTCACGGCGCCGACGCTGCGCGTTTCTGCCACACGAGCGTCCGGTTGTTGACCGGCATCGGGTGGTCGGCGACCAGGTCCAGACCCGCGGCGTCCGCCAGTTGCCGCAGGTCGTCCAGGTCGCGGACCCCCATGCGCGGGTGCCGCGCCTTGAGCCAGGCGTCGAAACGGGCGTTGCTCTCGCTGGTATGGCGCCGGTCGTAGCGGAACGGGCCGTAGAGGGCGAAGGGCGCCCCGGGGGCCAGGACCCGGCCCACCCCGCGAAACAGCAGGGCGACGTCGGATTTTCCTAAAATATGCGCGGTGTTGGCGCTGAAGACGCCATCGACCGGGCCCACGGGCCAGTCGCCGGCCACGTCCAGGCTCAGCGGCGGCGGCAGATTGGGCAGACACGCCTGCGCCAGCCATTGCCGGATGCCGGGCAGGCTGGCCGGGACATCGCTGGTCTGCCAGACCAGATGCGGCAGGTGGGTGCCGAACCAGACCGCGTGCTGCCCGGTCCCGCTGCCGATCTCCAACACCCGCCGGGCCTTGCTGAACAGGGGTCCGATCACGGCGAGGATGGGTGCCTTGTTCTCCTCGCACGCCTCTGAGTAGGGTTTATTCGGGAAAGAATCGTCAAGCATCAACATCAGCCATATAAATCAAATACTTTATCTGGATCTGCGCTTCGCGGCAGCGCGTCAAGGACCCGCGAATTCTCCCAGGGAAACCCTGGGTCGGGCCGGTTCCTGGTGTTAAACTGCACCGCTTGGCCCTATATCAGGGCGCGTAAGCCGTCATACCAGCCGGACCTCGCCCCATGACCGATCCGACCCCGCTCACCGCCCCCTCGCGCGCCACCCCGCAGACCCACCAGCGGGGCGCGGATAAGGTTGCCCGCATCCCGATCAAGGTGGAGCCGATGACCGCGGTGTTGCGCAAGCCGGACTGGATCCGCGCGAAGGCGCCGGTCGGGGCGGAGGTCGCGCGGATCAAGCGGCTCCTGCGGGAGGCGCAATTAATCAGCGTCTGCGAAGAGGCGAACTGCCCGAATCTTGGGGAGTGCTTCAGCGAGGGTACCGCGACCTTCATGATCCTGGGCGATGTCTGCACCCGCCGCTGCCCCTTCTGCGACGTGGCCCATGGTCGACCAAAACCCATCGACCCGACGGAACCCGAGCACCTGGCCCAGTCCATCGCCGCCATGGGGCTCAACTATGTGGTCATCACCTCGGTGGACCGCGACGACCTGCGCGACGGCGGCGCCGGGCACTTCGCCGCCTGTCTGGAAGCGGTGCGGGTACGCTGTCCGCGCACCCGACTCGAGATCCTGGTGCCGGACTTCCGCGGCCGGGCGGCACTCGCCCTGGACCAGTTCGCGGGCGCGGCGGTGCCGGATGTCTTCAATCACAACCTGGAGACGGTGCCCAGGCTCTATGCCCAGGCGCGCCCCGGCGCGGACTATCATGGATCGCTGGACCTGCTGGCGCAGTTCAAGGCGCGTCACCCGGGGGTGCCGACCAAGTCCGGGCTCATGCTCGGGCTCGGGGAGGAGGCCGAGGAGGTCCTGGCGGTCATGGCCGCGCTGCGCGCCCACGGTTGCGACATGCTGACCCTGGGCCAGTACCTGCAACCGACCCGCGCCCACCTGCCGGTGCGCCGCTACTGGACACCGGCGCAGTTCGACGCCCTGCGCCTGGCCGGGGAGTCACTGGGATTCTCCAACGTGGCGAGCGGGGCCATGGTCCGCTCGTCCTACCACGCCGACCGCCAGGCCCACGGGCTCGACGCGCGGCACCCGGGAGCGGCCGAAAGCGCCGCCGAATGACCCCACATCGACCGAAATTTGGCGCATAAGCCTTGCCCATCCGGTCAAAATCTGGCATACCTGTAGAGATGATACGCGCGCAGAACATTTTCCTCGTGGGGCCCATGGGGGCCGGCAAGAGTACCGTTGGCCGGCAACTTGCGGAATCTCTGTCTTTTACCTTTAAAGACAGCGACCACGAAATCCAGCGACGCACCGGCGTCGACATCGCCACCATCTTCGAGTTCGAGGGCGAGGCGGGCTTTCGCGCCCGCGAGCGACAGGTCATTGAGGACTTGGTGGCCGAGGAGCGCATCGTGCTCGCCACCGGCGGCGGTGTAGTCCTCGACGCCGAGAACCGTCAGAACCTGGCGTCCCGCGGCGTGGTGGTCTACCTGCACTGCACCCCGGAGCAGCAGTTCAGCCGCACCTCCCGGGACCGCGGCCGACCCCTGCTCCAGACCGACGACCCGCTGCAGAGCCTGCGTGACCTGATGGAGGAGCGCGACCCGCTCTATCGGCAGGTCGCGGACTTGGTGGTTTCCACCGAAAAGCGCGGCACCGCGTCCGTGGTCAAAGAGATCCGCCGTCGGCTCGAGTCGGAAGAGTCGTAGTCCATGACCACGACCCTGAACGTCTCGCTCGGCGCGCGCAGCTACCCGATCTTCATCGGCACCGGCCTCCTCGCCGACCCCGCCTGCTACCGACCCTATGTCGCCGGCCGCCAGGTGATGATCGTCACCAACGAGACCGTGGCCCCGCTGTACCTGGGGGCCGTGGCGGGGGCCCTGGACGGGCTGCGGGTCGAGACGCTGGTCCTGCCGGACGGTGAGGTCTACAAGACCCAGGCGGTGCTCGAGCGTATCTACGAGGCCCTGCTCGGCGCCCGCTTCAGCCGCGACTGCACCCTCGTCGCCTTGGGCGGCGGGGTCATCGGGGACATGGCCGGGTTCGCCGCCGCCTGCTACCAGCGCGGCGTCGCCTTCATCCAGGTCCCGACCACCCTGCTCGCCCAGGTGGATTCGTCGGTCGGCGGCAAGACCGGGATCAACCATCCGCTGGGCAAAAACATGATCGGGGCCTTTCATCAGCCCCGCGCCGTGATCGCCGACACCGCCACCCTCAATACCCTGCCGGACCGGGAGCTCTGCGCCGGGCTCGCGGAGGTCATCAAGTACGGCCTGATCCGCGATCCCGCCTTCTTCGACTGGCTCGACACCCATCTCGACGCACTGCGCGCCCGCGACCCGGCGGCCCTGGCCGAGGCGATCCGCCGCTCCTGCGAGAACAAGTCAGAGGTCGTGGCCGCGGATGAACTGGAATCCGGCGAGCGCGCCCTGCTCAACCTGGGCCACACCTTCGGCCACGCCATCGAAACCGGCGCCGGCTACGGCAACTGGCTCCACGGCGAGGCGGTCGGGGTCGGCATGTGCATGGCCGCGGACCTGTCGGCGCGCCTGGGCTGGCTCGATCCCGCTGACCTGCGGCGCACCCGCGACCTGATCGCGCGCGCAGGTCTGCCGACCGCCCCCCCGCCCGAACTCTCCGCCGAGCGTCTCCTCGATCTGATGGCCGTGGACAAGAAGGTCCTGGAGGGGCGCCTGCGCCTGGTCCTGCTGCGCGGAATCGGCGCGGCGGTGGTCACCGACCAGTTCGACCCGGCGCACTTGCGGGCCACCCTGGGCGGTTGAGTGATGAAGAGTTTTGTCCGCAAATGAACGCAAATGAACGCAAATGGGAGAAGCGTTGTAGGGTCCGCTGCGAGGACCGGACGCCGCCCAGGCGTTGCACACCGGAGGTCGAGGCTTTAGCCGGACCAGGGCCACTAATAGGCGATGTCGACCGGCTAAAGCCTCGACCTCCGGTCTCCTTGCGGCCAGAACGACGATCAACGTCGGCGCGGTGATCGAGCCACCATCGGCATCCCGCGTAACGATTTGAACGTAATCTGTTATTTTCTTCATTTGCGTTCATTTGCGTTGATTTGCGGACAATAACTCTTCGTCGTTCCGGCGGGGTCCCGGCGCGTCCTCGCACCATCCTGATCCCGGCCCCGATGCCCCGCGATGGTGCGCCCCGCCCCCATTCGGCCCATCGCCCGGCCTCGCGCCGCCCCCCGATCGCCCTCAGCCCCATCACGCGGCCATGGCACAGGGAATGCTTGCGCGTTATGATCGGCGGTCGCGCGTCGTCGGCCGAAACTCAATGGCCGGCGACGCTCAAGCCCCCGTTTCCAGTTTCCTGCCTGGTGGACGCCTCAAGCGGCCACCAGTTGGGGTCCGAAGACACCGGATTTCCGGGGATTGTGTCGGTCGGCCCGGGTCAAGCGACCCCGGCTGTTGCCAGGTGGATACGTGACGCCCAGCGCGACACAGTCCCAACCGTCATGCCAGGTACCTACGAGGTCAGCGATGAGCCTGCGTGCCCTTCCGCCCGCACAGGGTCTCTATAACCCAGCCAACGAGCATGACGCCTGCGGCGTCGGCTTCGTCTGCCATATCAAGAATCAGCAAAGCCACGCCATCGTCCGGCAGGGTCTGGAACTGTTGCAACGCCTGACCCATCGCGGCGCCGTGGGTGCCGACCCGCGGGCCGGTGACGGGGCCGGCATCCTGCTCCAGGTCCCGGACGCCTTCTTCCGGGCGGAGTTGGACTTTGAACTGCCGCCCGCCGGGACCTACGGCGTGGGCATGGTCTTCCTGCCCCAGGACCCGGCGGCGCGGGAGCAGACCCAGGCAACGGTGGAGCGGCGCCTGACCGAGGGCGGGCAGCGGGTGCTCGGCTGGCGCGACGTGCCGATGGACAACACCGTGCTCGGCAAGAGCGTGCTGCCGACCGAGCCCGTGGTCCGCCAGGTCTTCATCGCCCGCGGCGACAACTGCCCGGACGCGCAGTCCTTCGAGCGCAAGCTGTTCGTGATCCGCAAGCGTATGGACAACGAGATCCGCGCGGCCGGCTTCGACAAGACCGCCTTCTACGTGACCTCCATGTCCGCGCGCACCATCACCTACAAGGGGATGCTGCTCGCCGACCAGGTGGGTTCCTATTATCTGGACCTGCAGGACGAGCGCGTCGCCTCGGCCCTGGCCCTGGTGCACCAGCGCTTCTCCACCAACACCTTCCCGACCTGGGATCTCGCCCACCCCTTCCGGATGATCTGCCACAACGGGGAGATCAACACCCTGCGCGGCAATCTCAACTGGATGGCGGCGCGCCGCCACACCATGCGCTCGGAGGTCCTGGGCGATGATCTGGACAGCATCTGGCCGCTGATCCCCGAGGGCCAGTCGGACTCCGCCAGTTTCGACAACGCACTGGAACTGCTGGTGATGGGCGGCTACAGCCTGGCCCACGCCATGATGCTGCTGATCCCCGAGGCCTGGGCCGGCAACAAGCAGATGGACACCAAGCGGCGCGCCTTCTACGAGTATCACGCGGGCCTGATGGAGCCCTGGGACGGCCCCGCCGCCGTCGCCTTCACCGACGGCCGCCAGATCGGCGCCACGCTGGACCGCAACGGCCTGCGCCCGGCCCGCTACCTGGTCACCAATGACGATCTCGTGATCATGGCCTCCGAGATGGGCGTGCTCGACATCGAAGAGTCGCGCATCGTCAAGAAGTGGCGGCTGCAGCCCGGCAAGATGCTCCTGATCGACCTGGAGCAGGGCCGCATCATCGACGACGCCGAGATCAAGGCGGCGCTGGCCGGCGCCCACCCCTATCGCGAGTGGCTCAACCGGACCCAGATCCACCTGGACGACCTGCCGACCAACGTCGCCCCCATGGCCCCGGACGCCGACACCCTGCTCAATGCCCAGCAGGCCTTCGGCTATACCCAGGAGGACATCAAGTTCCTGCTCACCCCGATGGTGGTGACGGGCCAGGAGGCGGTCGGCTCCATGGGTGCGGACAACCCGCCCTCGGTCCTGTCGCGCCGCGCCAAGCACCTGTCGAGCTATTTCCAGCAGAACTTCGCCCAGGTGACCAACCCGCCGATCGACCCGATCCGCGAGGAACTGGTCATGTCGCTGGTGTCGCTGATCGGCCCGCGGCCCAACCTCCTGGGCATCAACGAGGCCGGCAAGCACTGGCGTCTGGAGGTCAACCAGCCGGTCCTGACCAACCAGGACTTAGAGCGCGTGCGCCACATCGACGACAACTCGGGCGGTGCCTTCCGCACCCGCACCCTGCACATGGTCTACCCCTCCACCGAGGGCGCCTCCGGCATGGGCGCGGCCCTGGAGCGCCTGTGCCAGGAGGCCGAGCAGTCGGTGCACGACGGCTACAATATCCTGATCCTGTCGGACCGCAACACCAACCTGGACCAGATCCCGATCCCGGCCCTGCTCGCCACCTCCGCGGTGCACCATCACCTGATCCGTCAGGGGATGCGCACCAGCGCGGGCCTGGTGGTGGAGACCGGCGCGGCGCTGGAGATCCATCACTACGCGGTCTTGTCCGGCTATGGCGCCGAGGCGATCAACCCCTATCTCGCCTTCGACACCATCGCCTCGCTGCTGCCGGGCTTCGCCGAGAAGCTGAGCTTTGAGGAGGCGCAGAAGCGCTATATCAAGGCGGTCGGCAAGGGGCTATTGAAGGTCATGTCCAAGATGGGCATCTCCACCTTCCAGTCCTATTGCGGCGCCCAGATCTTCGATGCCGTGGGCCTCAACACCCCCTTCGTCAAACGCTACTTCACCGGCACCCAGACCACCGTCGAGGGCATCGGTCTTGAGCAGGTCGCCCAGGAGGCGGCGCGCTGGCACGCCGAGGGCTACGGCAACGAGCAGATCTACCGCACCCAGTTGGACGTGGGCGGAGATTACGCCTTCCGGCTGCGCGGCGAGGACCACGCCTGGACCCCGGACAGCATCGCCAAGCTCCAGCACGCCGCGCGCGCCAACAGTTGGGAGACCTATGAGCAGTTCGCGCGCCTCATCAACGAGCAGAACGAGCACCTGCTGACCTTCCGCGGGCTCATGGACTTCAAATGGGCCGAGGTTCCGATCCCGCTCGACGAGGTCGAACCGGCCAAGGAGATCGTCAAGCGCTTCGCCACCGGGGCCATGTCCTTCGGCTCCATCAGCTACGAGGCCCACTCGACGCTCGCGAAGGCGATGAACGCCATCGGCGGCAAGTCCAACACCGGCGAGGGCGGCGAGGAGTCCGAGCGCTTCAACCCGCTGCCGGACGGCACCCGCAACCCCGAGCGCTCCGCCATCAAGCAGGTCGCCTCCGGCCGCTTCGGCGTCACCACCGAATACCTGGTCAACGCCGACGACCTCCAGATCAAGATCGCCCAGGGCGCCAAGCCCGGTGAGGGCGGCCAATTGCCCGGCCACAAGGTCAGCCCCTGGATCGCCCGGGTGCGTCACTCCACCGCCGGGGTCGGCCTGATCTCCCCGCCGCCGCACCACGACATCTATTCGATCGAGGACCTGGCGCAGCTCATCCATGATCTGAAGAACGTCAATCCCAAGGCGCGGATCTCGGTCAAGCTGGTCTCGGAAATCGGCGTCGGCACCGTCGCCGCGGGCGTCTCCAAGGCCCATGCCGACCATGTGACCATCGCCGGCTACGACGGCGGCACCGGCGCGTCCCCGCTGACCTCGATCAAGCACGCCGGCTCCCCCTGGGAGATTGGTCTCGCCGAGACCCATCAGACGCTGGTACTCAACAACCTGCGCGGGCGCATCGCGGTGCAGGTCGATGGCGGTCTGCGCACCGGCCGCGATGTCGTCATCGGCGCCCTGCTGGGGGCCGACGAATTCGGCTTCGCCACCGCGCCGCTGATCGTCTCGGGCTGCATCATGATGCGCAAGTGTCATTTGAACACCTGCCCGGTCGGTGTCGCCACCCAGGACCCGGAACTGCGCAAGCGCTTCACCGGCCAGCCCGAGCACATCATCAACTACATGTTCTTCGTCGCCGAGGAGATGCGCCGGATCATGGCCCGCCTGGGCTACCGGACCGTCAGCGAGATGATCGGCCAGTCCGACCGCCTGGAGATGCGCCGCGCGCTCGACCACTGGAAGGCCCAGGGCCTGGACTTCACCCGCCTCCTGATGAAGCCCAAGGTCGGCCTTGAGGTCGCCATCTCCAACCGCGAGACCCAGGACCACGGCCTCGACCAATCGCTCGACCACGACCTGATCAAGCAGGCCCAACCCGCCCTGCAACGCGGCGAGCCGGTCGCCATCGAGACCCGGGTGCACAACTACAACCGCACCTTCGGCGCCATGCTCTCCGGCCGGGTGGCGGAGCGCTACGGCCACGCCGGCCTGCCCGAGGACAGCATCCACATCAAGGCGCGCGGCACCGGCGGCCAATCCTTCGGCGCCTGGAGTGCGAAGGGCGTCACCATCGAATTGGAAGGCGAGGCCAACGACTATGTCGGCAAGGGCCTGTCCGGCGGGCGCCTCATCATCTACCCGCCGCGGGACTGCGCCATCGCGCGGGCCGAAGACAACATCATCATCGGCAATACCGTGCTCTACGGCGCCATCAGCGGCGAGTGCTACTTCCGCGGCGTGGCCGGCGAACGCTTCTGCGTGCGCAACTCCGGCGCCACCGCGGTGGTCGAAGGCGTCGGCGACCACGGCTGCGAGTACATGACCGGCGGCATCGCCGTGGTGCTGGGTCACACCGGGCGCAACTTCGCCGCCGGCATGTCCGGCGGCATCGCCTATGTGCTCAATGGCGACGGCACCTTCGAGGACCGCTGCAACCTCTCCATGGTCGAACTGCAACCCATCACCCCGGAGGACGCGGCCCTGGAGGCGCTCGACCACCAGGGCGGCGACCTGGAGGGCCACGGTCTGGTCGACGTAAGCCGCGACATGACGCGCTTCGACGCCCAGCGCCTCAAGGGCCTCATCGAGCGCCACCTGCACTACACCAACTCCGAGGTCGCCCGCCGCATCCTCGATGACTGGGAGGCGTACCTGCCGCGCTTCATCAAGGTCATGCCGGTCGACTACAAACAGGCCCTGGCCGAGATGCAGGCCAATCAAAGCCGTCCACCCCAACCCACCAAGCAGCGCCCGATCAAGGTCACGCGGGAGATCAGCCATGGGTAAGCCGACCGGATTCATGGAACATGACCGGCGCGACCGCCGCTACGAGCCGGTGTCCGACCGTGTCGTCAACTATCAGGAGTTCGTCATCCCGCTGACCGACGCCGAGGTCAGCACCCAGGCCGCGCGCTGCATGGACTGCGGCATCCCCTTCTGTCACCAGGGGTGCCCGGTCAACAACATCATCCCCGACTGGAATGACCTGACCTACAAGGGCGACTGGCAATTGGCCATCGAGGTCCTGCACTCCACCAACAACTTCCCCGAGTTCACCGGCCGCATCTGCCCCGCCCCCTGCGAGGCCGCCTGCACGCTCAACATCGGCGACGCCCCGGTGGCCATCAAGACCATCGAATGCGCCATCGTCGACAAGGCCTGGGAGCAGGGCTGGATCAAGCCCCAGGTCCCGGAGCGGCGCACCGGCAAGCGGGTGGCCGTGGTCGGCTCCGGCCCCGCCGGGCTCGCCTGCGCCCAGCAACTGGCGCGCGCCGGCCACCAGGTCGCCGTCTATGAGAAGGCCGACCGCATCGGCGGCCTGCTGCGCTACGGCATCCCGGACTTCAAGCTCAGCAAAAAGCTCATCGACCGGCGCCAATCGCAGATGCGCACCGAAGGCGTCGAGTTCCACACCCACGCCCACATCGGCCGCGACATCCCGGTCGCCAAGCTGCGCGCCGACTACGACGCCCTGGTCCTGGCCGGCGGCTGCGAAGCGCCCCGCGACCTGCCGGCACCCGGCCGGGAACTCTCGGGCATCCACTTCGCCATGGACTTCCTCACCCGCAACAGCAAGCGGGTGCAGGGCTCCTATGTCCCGGATGACGAGTTCATCAACGCCAACGGCAAACGGGTCCTGGTCATCGGCGGCGGCGACACCGGCTCGGACTGCATCGGCACCTCCAACCGCCACGGCGCCAAGTCCGTCACCCAGATCGAGATCCTGGACAAGCCGCCGGTCCGGGAAGACAAGGGCCTGACCTGGCCCGATTGGCCGAACAAGCTGCGTACCTCTTCATCGCAAGAGGAAGGCTGCGAGCGCCACTGGAACGTGCTCACCAAGGGCTTCATTGGCGACGACCAGGGCCGGGTCCAGGCGGTCAAGTACTGCCTGGTGCAGTGGGACAAAGACGCTCAGGGCCGCTGGCAGATGTCCGAGGTTCCCGGCTCCGAGGCCGAGTTCAAGGCGGACCTGGTGCTGCTCGCCATGGGCTTCGTGCACCCCGTCCACGTCGGTATGATCGAGGCGCTGAAGGCCGAGACCGGGCTGGAACTGGACCCGCGCGGCAACGTCAAGGCGACGACCGAGGGGGTGGGGGCCTACCAGACTTCGGTGCCTGGGGTGTTCGGGGCGGGGGATATGCGGCGTGGGCAGTCGCTCGTCGTCTGGGCCATCCGCGAGGGGCGGCAGTGTGCGCGGGCGGTGGATGAGTGGTTGATGGGGCGGTCGGATTTGCCGCGATAGGAGCGGGGGCGTCCCGCCCCCGGGGGCAGTCGAGAAAGCGGCCTGCGGGCCGCTTTTTCTTTGCCGGTCCGACTGGTGTAACCTACCCCGTAGCTCCTACTGCGAGACCAGCCCCATGATCGCAACCGCCAAACTCGAGACCACCGGCCACCAGCAGACCCTACGCCTGCCCCCGGGCTTTGAACTGGCCGGCGAGGAGGTCTGGGTGCGCAAGGATGAGGCGACCGGCGAGATTACCCTGAGTTCCAAAGCACCCGGTCCCGACGAGGACCGCTTGACGCTCCTGTTTGCCCTCCTGGACGAATCGCCATTACCGCACGACTTCCTCGCCGAGCGTGAAAACCCCGTCGAGAGTCCCCGCAACCCCTTGGAAGACTGGACGGAATGATCCGGTACCTGGTGGATACGGACATCGCAAGCTACTTCCTCAAGAAGCATGACATGGCACTGGTCGCTCGCGTCCGCACCGCGCTGCGGGCGAATCAGGTCGCGATTTCCGCCGTGACCCGGGCCGAACTACGTTACGGACAGGCGCTCTTGCCAGCCGAGGCCGCGCGCCGCCGCGCTTTGATCGACGCGTTTCTCGCCGATGTGCCAGTCCTGGACTGGGGAGCACGGGCTGCCGACCGGTACGGCGCCGTGGCCGCGGACCTACGGCGAAGAGGGCAGCCGATCGGGTGCATGGACACCAAGATCGCCGCCCATGCCCTGGCCGAGGGTCTGATCCTGGTCACGAACAATCTGGATGACTTCGGGCGGGTTCCGGGGCTGCGGTTGGAGAACTGGCTCCGCTAGCGGGCGCTTCACGACCAGCGCTAAGCATCCCGACGAGGGGTAAACCGGGGCACGTCCCCGATTTACGTTCCGCAGGCATGCCGTATCCGATCCACTCGGGCGCTGACGAGTTCTCCATCAGGGAATCGACCGAAGAAACTCAACCAGCCTCAACCGAGACACCGGCGGGAGGCGCGCCAGTACCGCGATCAGTTCGCGCTCTTCTTGGGACACGGCTGGAACCGACGGTCCCCAACTGACCGAATGCTCCTCGCCTACCGCTGGATCGTAGTCCCGACGCCCCCTACCCGTCGCCAGCCACTCGAAGCGGACCCCCAAGACCGTTGCGACACCGGCGAGATGCTCCACGCTCGGCACCGTTTTTCCCTGCTCCCAATGGCCGCAGGCGCCCCTGCTCACGCCGACCGTCGCTGCCAGGTCCGCCTGCGACAGGCCCTTGACCTCACGTGCCTCGCGGATTCTTTCGGAAATCGACATGGGCGCAAGGATAGTATTGCTATCCCCACGCCGGTACGATAGTATCGGCATCCGTGCGGAAAGAGACCGTTACTATCCTTCGATCCTCGTCAACCGGCGTCCCCGGTGCGCCGTTAGCGCCGATCAGCGAAGCATGGAGTGGCCCGGCACCCGGCGCCGGATCGCAGCGCGGGCAGCGAGCGGCCAGGCCGGGGCACGAGAGGCCCTGCTGGACAAGGCGACGCAAGGGTGTCGCGGGGCTTTGGAAGTCCGGCACTTCCAGGCGGGCTCGATCTGATGTCGTTCATCCGACGGAGACTCAGTAGGTCACCATTCAACTGACCCAATCGCGTTCAGATGACATATTAGCGGGGAAAACGCTATGAAACCCATGCTCGGCGCAGTTGTTACGTCACTTTTGCTCATGGCACGTGCAGAGGCTTGCACCACCACCTGGAACATAACGCTTGAGACCTTCGGCGAAGGTGTCACCGTTGAGCTTCGCTCCGGCGTTCCTGGAAACTCAGCCGCCGTGGCAACTCGACGCAGTTCCGGAGGCCAAGTCCAGTTTGGAAGCCTCTGCGCGGGGGACTATTTCCTGGCAATCGGCAACGACGACAGCGTGAATGTGACGCCGGTCCGCAAATTTCAGAACGGCTCAAGTTATTCAAGTAGCATCACCGTGACCCGTAGCACCGGAAACGTGGCACAGCGCTCACGCCAGTCTTTGTAGGTCTGGTGAAAAGCGCGACGGCCAAAGGTATGGTGCCTGAAGTCATTTGCGTCCATGAACGCCGCGCCCCACTCTCGGGGGAGATGGGGCCGAGTGCCTTATACGACAGCAGAGATCCCCCAAAATTGAACCTGGAAGCGACCGCCCGTCGAAGTCAAGGAGGTCCAGCGCCCGCTGACCCGGGTCGCCCCGATTCCAGCCAGTGTCCGCACCCGAACGACAACAAACTGAGGAGATACGGCCATGCTTCGCGTCTTGTCCAGAATCATTCTTGTCGGCTTCCTCGTCTTCGCCTCATTATCCGGCCGCGCCGAAGAGTTGGCCCCCGCCGATCGCGTAAAGCTTCTTGAGGGCTCTCGGATACCAGCGGGTAGCCAAATCACTTTCGGCCCCAACCAGAAGGTCGCGAAGCTCGAGATCCCGGCTGGCGGGACCTTGAAATTCCCCAAGGGCTCCATGGTGGCGCAACTGACCTTTCCCGATCCCTGCACTCTGGAGATACTCGCCGATGATACCGTCACCACGGACACGGACGGCGTATCAGCAAAGGACGGAAAACGTGGTGTCTGGATCAGCCGAGCCATGACCATAGAAGGTAAGACGGTCTACGGGTTCGTCAAGAAACAGTGACTATCCGCCAGGACCTGTGGGCAACTGTTCGCCAAAGCAGCCCGTTTCAGTTCCCAATGCGTAACACCATCGCATCCGCTGCCTCGGCAAGGCCCGACTGTGCCGCGCGGACGGCCTTGGTGCGCAGCATGCCCAGGCGGCGCGCGCGGGCTTCCCGCGTTTGTTCGAGAGTCCATTGCGTTTCCGGAAAGCAATTATGAAGAGGCTGGTAGCCGTTACCCTGTTGGTCTTCCTCGCCGGCGGTATCTTGGTCCTCCCGATTCAGGAGGCCCAAGCCGCAACCAAATCCCAGTGCTATGTCAAAGACGGCAAGCGGATATGCAAGAACACCGCCAAGACAAAGCAATGCGCCATTTGTGGTCGCCCAGCGGTGGGCTGGTGTCACATGAGAAAGATCAATGTTTGCGAGACACACCGCTATTTCACGCAGAATGGCGTGAACTGGCGTTGTCCCTGATAGCGCGAAACGCAACAACGGTCGAACGGCACTTGCGCAAGCCAAGAAGGGCCTGACCCTCGCTCACAAGCCAGGGCGCGCCTTCAGGCTGCTAGTGCGGTCGCCGCGAGCGGGCTGGTGTCGTACCGGCGCGCGACACTTTTGCTTGAACCTTGGTGTCGTCTTTATGACGATCGCCCGAAACGCCAGAAACGCCAGGAGAATCTGATGCCCACCTTTTACCGCTTACTGCTCGTGTTGCTGACCTCAGTTGCCATCGCCGGATGCGGCGCCAGCAAGGCTCTAAAGCCGGAGGACCTGGCAGCGATTCGCTCTGTGTCCGTCGATAAATCGGTCCGCATCACCAACCGGCCCTTCATCATCGGTTCTGAGGCGTCCCTGGGGGTGCTCTTCGGGGTCGCTGGGGCGGCGACGGCCGCCACGATGCAACAATCCGCCGCGGAGAAATTCACATCTTTCCTGAAGGACTCCGGGATAGATGTTGGAGAAATCGTGCGTGAGCAATTTACCCAGCGGCTAAAGCGCGATCCGCGATTCGGTAAGCTCGTTGCTGACGATGGCCGTGATCGCTTCCTACTCGAAGTGCCGGTGTTCGGCATCACCAAGACCAACGCCTTGTCTTCCTACTGGGTCGCAATGCTGCGCGTCAACTATCAGCTCAAGACGGCCGACGGCAGATTGGTGGCAGAGGACTGGGCAGCGCCAACGCCTTTCTCCGAGCAGACGAAATTTACGATGGAGGAAATCCGGGCCAATCCGAAGATACTGCGCAAGGCATTCGCGGAGCAGGCGGCGGCGGTCGTTGCCAAATTGCTTTAAGGTCGAAGCGAGAGGTCCTGGTCAGGTATTGCCTAATCACTTGGCAGCCGAGGCTGAGTCTAACGTTCGTCCAGGCATCCCCGGCGAACGCGGCTCACGCCTTGGAATTGTTCCCTTGACCCTCGGCGCCGCGGACCCCGGTCGCTGATCCGAAGGCAATCGACACAGCGGTACCGTCCCGGCAAGCAAACCACTCAACTGACGGAGAACTGAAGTGATGATGAGTTCGAGGCACAAATGGTCACTTGGCTGGGCAAGCGCCCTTTTCGGCATATCGCTCATCGGCGCCATTGCGTTTCACCCCAGACCAGCGGCGGCTGTTGGCGCGGAATCGCAAACGTTTGTTTATCTGAGCGAAAACGCCCTTACGCATTCCGGCGGGCAGGTCCTTCTTAACAAGGACATTGTCTTCTGTGATCAATCCGGAAAGAAGATATCCAGAAAGAGCCTAAAAAAGGGAGATCCCATCTTGATCGTGAGCGACAACACCGGGGTCGCCTACATCCAGAAAGGCTGGACCTGGATTCAGAAACGAGAACATTGCAAGGATATTTTCAAGTAGCACTGAGCAAAAATGAACGCTTATCGGAACGTCATCGCCTTTATCGCTGGGGCCTTAGCCTTCGCGGCAGCCACAAGTGGTTGTACCTCGGCCAAGCCTTTAACAGACGCTTCGTCAACCGTTGACGTAACAATTCTTAGGCCGGTTCGTGTCCAAACGTATGATCAACCTCAGCGGGAAAACCGTGGAGCGGAACTTCGCGGTAAGCTCATCGCACGCGGAACGGGAAACCCTGTGGGATCCCTTGAGCTATGCCTCTGGAAGTTCTCAGGATTCACACAGTCGGAAGGCACGGTGCGTATGGTTTCAAACGGAACGGACAAACTTTCAAGAACAAGTGCCGGTGGTGTATTTGCTTTCGTCGGCGTCCAACCCGGACGCTACACTGTGACTCCTACCAGTGTCCGCTTCAGCGATGTTCTGGATAACAACGGTAATCCGGCGCTTGTCGAGATATCGCCCGAGATGAAAGCGATCGACCTCGGTGAAATTCCCGTCGCTTCCCGATAGGCGTCGGAAGAAAAGGGGGCGGAGTCAAACCAAGATGAGAAACTGACTTTCCGTCAACTAAGGCTCGATGTAATGTCTTGACCACACTCACTCAGCGGAGAAAGCACGATGAAGATTCAACTCTTTGTGGCGGTGATCCTCGGCGCCATGACTGTTTCGCCGGGACATGCCGGAGGGCCTCAGCCAGGGAATTCGCACCCTGGAGGATCCGACGTATACCGTTTCGCGACGACTTATCCAAATCCGGCTTCTGACATCGAAATCACGACCACGACCAACGGAACAGGATTCAAGACTCTCAAACCCGGAGTACAGATACCGGCCACGATGGTATTGACAGGCGGCCGCACCGGCGATCCGGAGTTCATCATTGATGGCCTGGGCTCCCATGATATCAAGATCGCCATTGATAAGACGATCGGCTACACGGAATATGGGGGACTGAAGTTTCAAGATGAGGCCGTCGTGGGGATCGCGCGAGACGGCACGGTGCAGGTAGACCGTGAAGGCGTCAAGGCAACCGATGCCAAGGGCCGTCACTGGATTTCGCAGAAGCGGCAGGACGGCGAGACGCCGATTATCGTATTTGGTCTACAGTCGGCGGCCGGTGAATAGGGGGGAGGCATCGCAATAGCGGATTGTCAGGCGTTCTTGGCTTGCTGGGGGCCGGAAAATATGCCGAAAGATGACACAAATGAACAGCGGCCGAGAACGCCCATTGGGATCTTGACAATCGGGTGCTTCTCCCCAGGCAAAGGGGTAGACGTGATTCTCATTACTATCAGTGGAACCTAGCGCATGAAGAATCTCTCGATCGGGGTGGTGTTCGCGACATTTTTGACTGCCGGGTGCCAAGGGGAATTACGAGAGACACAGGGGCCGACGGACACCGCTCCTCCGGGCAAGAGGGTCCGCGTGACCGCCCAGGCAATCGAGGACGCCCACGCGAAGAGCGCACAGGACACCCCTTATGCCGGTGACTCCCGGTGCGGAAAGATGAACCTGACGATTAACTTCACGCTTGATGCGAGGCGCGAAGTCGTCAGGGACTTCATTGCGGCGCATTACTGCGGTGTGGACGAACTCAGCGGCGGGCTCATTTGGAAAGCACCCAAGGAAATACTGGTATCACGGGAGGGCAAATTCTCGTATCACGACGCCAATGGCAATGAGGTCAAAGGCAGTATCGCCGGCTCGGGAGCCGCTGCGGGAGAGGTGAACGCGCCCCCGATTATGATAACGTGTCGCGACGGGCAAGCTTACCGGGGGTGCACAAGATGGTCCGCCGCACCGACCCCAAGGTAGTCGAGCCAAGAACTATGGCAAGCACGGCGCGCTCAGCAACCCGACAGTTGAGTCGTTGTCCTCGGGTGAAGGCTTGCGCGCGATGCGAGCCGTCGATCACAAGCATTCCCGAGATATCATCAATGTCCGGGACACGCTATGGTGCGCCGTTGGCTTGAACGTTCTCGCGGTAATCGTTGGAGAGAGATCATGTCGACGACTATTGATGAAAAGAAACGTTTGGTGTTGGTTGGACTGGCCAGCGTATTGTTGCCGGGTTGTGCCTCTCTCCGCGAAAAGAAATGCGCCATTTGCGGGGAACCAGCCGTCGGCTGGTGCCATATGCGCAACATCCACGTCTGCGAGAGGCACCGCTATTTCACCCGTGATGGCCAAAACTGGCGCTGCCCCTAATTTTTAAATCCGAGGTAATCGGGGAAGAGCGGGTACGGGCCAGCCTGGTAGAAGATTACCCAATGGGCGGCCGAAGGGCGGGCGCGCACCATTAAGGTCCGAGGTCGCTGCCCCGGCCTGGAGCAGGCGCGCCCCGCGTTGGGCTTGATGTCAAGCCTGGTTCTCAAGCGTAGCTAATCACTAGGAGATCGCGAAAATGCCACATTTCTTGTCTGCATCAGTCATCGCTGCGGTACTTTTCCTTTTCGGAGAACGTGCGTTAGCCGTATCTGCTGGCGATCTAAAGGGCATGAAGATCGTAGGCCACTATTTTACGACACGTATTGCAAACGACAAACGGGCTCTCCAGACGCCGTCGCATCTTCGGCTGTTGGTGCTGAAGCTTGCCGTGGAACCGTCGGCTGACGATTCAAAAACTTTCTTGGATGATTTTGTCTTGCAGTATTCCCATACCGGCGGTAAAGAGGATCGGGCGAGAAGCGCTGCTATTTGTCAGGCAACAACACCGAAGCCGAGTGAAGAAGCTGGATGCGTGACGGGGGAAGGCGCCTGGATACTACTTGATAAGACGAGTTCATACTTCAGTCTTGCCTTTCCCATTGAGGGCGACGTCGGTGAGATTTATTTAGGTCGCGTTGGTGCGCAACCTGTTCCTTATACGATAGGCACTGACAGGCAATATAGTGTTCACATTGCGACGAACCAGGAGCCCGACCAGGCGCGAAGATTCACCGACGTGATCAGTTCCGGCGGTTATCAGGTCATGGATGTCGCCGAGCTGAAAGGTGATGTGTCAGGCGTAGTCATTTATTATGCTGAGAGTGCCGAAATTCAAGCTCGGGAGATCTCCCAACGCATCATGACTGAACTCAAAGTTACTCCAGCGATAAAAAAGATGGGTTTAATATCCAATGTCGATATCGCGGTATGGATTGGGGTCATCAATCAAACACCAGAAGGGGCGCGGGCCCAGCGCGGGCGGCGATAAAGCCTAATCAGAGTCCTATGAGGACGAACCAACGGCGTCGTGCGCCCTCGCGAGGCCATTGTGGACGTGGCAGCCCTCACCGCAAAAATAGGGGAGAGCCGGGGACGGACAAAGAACGGGGATGTACGCTAATATTTCCTTTGAATAATACCGGCGCGGTACGCCGGGCATCGCTCCCCACCCCCGGGGTACGGGTGACATAGTGCAGCCCCTCCGCCTCGCCCCCGTACTCGCCGTGCCCGTGCACCGGGATCACCTCCAGCACGCTATCCGGGATCGTCTTCTCCAGATTGACCAGGCCCTGCACGCACAGGTCGCCGTCCGCCGCCCCGGGATGCTCCCAGGGGAAAATAGGGGACGTAGCATGTCTTCTGCGCCGCTCAATGCAACACAGCGTCCAGACTGTCCGCGGTGAGGATACGGTCCGACCAGCGCAGCAGGGTTTCGGGATCCGCGCTGGTAATGCGTTCGCGCACCGGCTCGCTCGGAGGACCAAATTTCCGGTCGATCAGCCGCAGGAGCATAGCGGCCTCGCCCTCCTGCCAACCCTCCTGTCGACCGCGCGCAATCCCTTGCTCGATTCCCTCTTTTCTGCCTTGCTCAATGTAGCGATCGATAAAGGTTTGCATGATCGGGTCTCCGGTGGGGTTCTTTTCCAGCAGGGCGCGGACATCGTGTTCTTCCACACGCCCGGTGCCTTGGACATAGTAGCGCAGCAGGGATTCCAGGATCGTAAGCGCAGTGGCCCGGTCCTCGACCTGCTCGATCAGGGTCAGGAGGTCACTCAGCCGCGCGAGGGGCTCCTGGCTGAAGATCCAACGCATCGCCAACTGCACCAGGCGTGTCAGTACCTCGCCCTTAATCTCCGCGTTGGTGCGGGCCGAGATGTCATGTAGCGCGTAGGTAAACCGCGGCACGTAGGGCAACAATACCGCCGGAAGGGGCGCGATCAGGTCTTGGAAATTACCGGGTGCGCGCCAGCGGCGTTTGCCGTGATAAATCACCAAGGGATAGACCGGCGGAAGCAAGCGGGCCTTGGGGTGTTGCTTGCGGTACGCATCGCCCTCGGCCACGAGGTAGCGCAGCAGTTGCAGCGCGGTCCAGTGCTCGGGGCTGCTCTTGTGCTCGAACAGGACATAGATCGTCAAGGGTCCGTCGCGATGGCGTACCCGATAGACCAGATCGGAGTAGGCCGAGCGCAGATCGGCGGAGACGTAGGTGTCCTTTGAAATTTCCAGGGTTTCGAGGTCGATCTCGGCCAGCAGTTCGGCCGGCAAATGGTGTCGCAGGAAGTCCAGGGCGATCTCCCGGCGGCCGAAGCTCTCGCGGAAGAAGGTGTCGTGGGGTGTGGCGATCTCGTTCATGGCATCAGAGATTTAAGGAATAAACGGCCAGGGTCGAATCCATTGCAGCAGGGAGATGGTGGGAGGCGCCGTAGAGATGCCACCCTCGTAGATCGCTTTCAGGTATCGGGTCATGGGGAACCTCCGGGCGCACTGCGCGGTGCGGCTGATGATAGGCCCGATCCGGGCGCGGGACGGCCCCGCCGCCACCTTCACCGACGGCCGCCGGATCGGCACCACGCCGAGCCGGAACGGCGTGCGAGAGTTCCGGGGACGCCACTATTGCGTTGCGACACCAAGCCGCCACAAAGCCGAAACGTCCCGCGGCGCGCACGCCATTGTAATCGCGAAAGCCTGCCCTTGTCATTCGGCCTGGTCGATCAATAGTGCAGCCGTTCCGCAGCGCGGCCGGTACCCGTGGTGATCGCTCAGATAATCCGCAATGCAGTCCCGATCCCGTTGCGCCTGCGCTCGCTGCTCGGTCGTGAGCCCACGATCGAACTGGTCGAGCACCAGCGCGGACGTGAAGAGCATCGCAATACGCCAGAGCACGGCGCGCCGCAGGGCGGGCGCCTCGGGGCCGGTCATGCCCTGCGCCGACCCGACCAAGACATCGGCACAGTGCCAAAGTGATTGGGCCGTCGGGTGCAGTTGCGCGCTGTAACAGAACGCCTTGTAAGCCGGTCCCCACCGCAGTTCGGGGGCTACCTGGCGATTCATGACGGCCAGACCATCGTCATAGACCGCCTGTGCAAGCCAGCGGTCGGCGTCATCCGTTCCCAGCCGAAACTTCCGCAGGATAACCTCCGGTCTGGCCTCGTCGCCCGCCTGCAACTTCAATTCTCCGTCGGGTTGCGGGGAACAGCCTGCGACGATTGCGAGAATCGCCAGCGGACCGACGAGCGCGAGGGAGCGGAACTGTGTCTTATCCATCTGCGGGCGCACTCACTCGACAACCCGCAGGACGCCGACCGAAACGCCATCTCCCTTTCTTGCCACGATCAGCAGGTGATAAAGTTCTTCCCACCGGGCCGTTTCGGTGACGGTCACGCAGCCGAGCGACATGGCACCGGGATGCAGGTAACTGCGCCCCTGATGCCCGATGCGAAACCAAGTGCGCGCATGGGGCGCATCAGGATAGTTGAGACCTCCGACGTGAGGGGCGTCCGGGATCTCCAAGTCATAGAGCCCGGGGGAGACCGGCTCCACATCAGAGACCGCAGCATAGGTGGACCGACCGTCCTCGGTGCTGAGTTCCTTCTTTGAAAGGGAGAAGACCAGTTGTATCGGCGGTGTCTGTGGGTTCTCCGCGGCGAGCCGCGAGTGCTTGTCGCTCCCCAGTGAGACAGAGGCACGCTTGCCCTTCAGCGACCCTTCACGGATCACAAAATACTCGCGTCCGCCTGCGATACGCTCGACCTGCACCGCCAGCGCGGTCGGCAGGGATATTCTCTTCCTGCTCGGCTCCTCCAATACCACGGTAAATCCGTCAGAGGACGGCGGCAGGTATCGTATCGCCTCTGCCAGTTCCGCTGTGAACTCAAGTGTAAATAGCGCGGTGCCGGCGGAGCGCACGGCCCCTTTCTCTTCTACGGGTATGGCCAAGTGGAACGTCTGGAGAATTGCGGCACCGAGAGCGACCGAAAATTCCCCTGCACTCCGACCTGAGTCATTGAACACCGGATCGCGCTCCGTGACGGATGCGACAATGGGGATTACCGAGGGGTTGCTTGCGGCAGTAAATTCGGCGACTATCTTGCCGATAGAAGCACTAGCCCCAGCGTACAGGCTCTTGTTCATGGAGAAGAATACGCTGCCGGCCTGAACGTCGATAGTGATATCGTTGCCGATATTGTCGCCATCGTAACGGACCGATGCGAGACGAAGTTGCAGCAATTTCATAAGTTCACTCCCCTTCGCTTTACTGTCATTCGGTATCGCAGCATTGGCGCAGCCGACCAAGGCCGGCGAGGTGGGAGGCAATTTCGCGCTCGGAACGCAAAAATACCTTGTACGCTGGCCCCCCGCCGGAGGCCGGGTGCAATCTGGCGTTCCCTGGTTTGGCCGCGCGATCTTAAGGTTTCAGGAAAAGGTTAAGCGATTAGCGGGTTGCGGACAAGCACGCATCCACGCCGCCCGTCGGCTTGTCCTTGGGGAGAATTGGCTGTGTGCCCCGCTGCTGTTCGCCTCGACCCATCGATCGTCCAATCGGTCGGAGCGTCGGGCTGAGCACCGCGATCCATGATCTCAAGAACGTCAATCCCAAGGCGCGGATCTCGGTCAAACTGGTGTCTGAGATCGGCGTCGGCACCGTCGCCGCGGGCGTCTCCAAGGCCCATGCCGACCATGTGACCATCGCCGGCTACGACGGCGGCACCGGCGCGTCCCCGCTGACCTCGATCAAGCACGCCGGCTCCCCCTGGGAGATTGGTCTCGCCGAGACCCATCAGACGCTGGTACTCAACAACCTGCGCGGGCGCATCGCGGTGCAGGTCGATGGCGGTCTGCGCACCGGCCGCGATGTCGTCATCGGCGCCCTGCTGGGGGCCGACGAATTCGGCTTCGCCACCGCGCCGCTGATCGTCTCGGGCTGCATCATGATGCGCAAGTGTCATTTGAACACCTGCCCGGTCGGTGTCGCCACCCAGGACCCGGAACTGCGCAAGCGCTTCACCGGCCAGCCCGAGCACATCATCAACTACATGTTCTTCGTCGCCGAGGAGATGCGCCGGATCATGGCCCGCCTGGGCTACCGGACCGTCAGCGAGATGATCGGCCAGTCCGACCGCCTGGAGATGCGCCGCGCGCTCGACCACTGGAAGGCCCAGGGCCTGGACTTCACCCGCCTCCTGATGAAGCCCAAGGTCGGCCTTGAGGTCGCCATCTCCAACCGCGAGACCCAGGACCACGGCCTCGACCAATCGCTCGACCACGACCTGATCAAGCAGGCCCAACCCGCCCTGCAACGCGGCGAGCCGGTCGCCATCGAGACCCGGGTGCACAACTACAACCGCACCTTCGGCGCCATGCTCTCCGGCCGGGTGGCGGAGCGCTACGGCCACGCCGGCCTGCCCGAGGACAGCATCCACATCAAGGCGCGCGGCACCGGCGGCCAATCCTTCGGCGCCTGGAGTGCGAAGGGCGTCACCATCGAATTGGAAGGCGAGGCCAACGACTATGTCGGCAAGGGCCTGTCCGGCGGGCGCCTCATCATCTACCCGCCGCGGGACTGCGCCATCGCGCGGGCCGAAGACAACATCATCATCGGCAATACCGTGCTCTACGGCGCCATCAGCGGCGAGTGCTACTTCCGCGGCGTGGCCGGCGAACGCTTCTGCGTGCGCAACTCCGGCGCCACCGCGGTGGTCGAAGGCGTCGGCGACCACGGCTGCGAGTACATGACCGGCGGCATCGCCGTGGTGCTGGGTCACACCGGGCGCAACTTCGCCGCCGGCATGTCCGGCGGCATCGCCTATGTGCTCAATGGCGACGGCACCTTCGAGGACCGCTGCAACCTCTCCATGGTCGAACTGCAACCCATCACCCCGGAGGACGCGGCCCTGGAGGCGCTCGACCACCAGGGCGGCGACCTGGAGGGCCACGGTCTGGTCGACGTAAGCCGCGACATGACGCGCTTCGACGCCCAGCGCCTCAAGGGCCTCATCGAGCGCCACCTGCACTACACCAACTCCGAGGTCGCCCGCCGCATCCTCGATGACTGGGAGGCGTACCTGCCGCGCTTCATCAAGGTCATGCCGGTCGACTACAAACAGGCCCTGGCCGAGATGCAGGCCAATCAAAGCCGTCCACCCCAACCCACCAAGCAGCGCCCGATCAAGGTCACGCGGGAGATCAGCCATGGGTAAGCCGACCGGATTCATGGAACATGACCGGCGCGACCGCCGCTACGAGCCGGTGTCCGACCGTGTCGTCAACTATCAGGAGTTCGTCATCCCGCTGACCGACGCCGAGGTCAGCACCCAGGCCGCGCGCTGCATGGACTGCGGCATCCCCTTCTGTCACCAGGGGTGCCCGGTCAACAACATCATCCCCGACTGGAATGACCTGACCTACAAGGGCGACTGGCAATTGGCCATCGAGGTCCTGCACTCCACCAACAACTTCCCCGAGTTCACCGGCCGCATCTGCCCCGCCCCCTGCGAGGCCGCCTGCACGCTCAACATCGGCGACGCCCCGGTGGCCATCAAGACCATCGAATGCGCCATCGTCGACAAGGCCTGGGAGCAGGGCTGGATCAAGCCCCAGGTCCCGGAGCGGCGCACCGGCAAGCGGGTGGCCGTGGTCGGCTCCGGCCCCGCCGGGCTCGCCTGCGCCCAGCAACTGGCGCGCGCCGGCCACCAGGTCGCCGTCTATGAGAAGGCCGACCGCATCGGCGGCCTGCTGCGCTACGGCATCCCGGACTTCAAGCTCAGCAAAAAGCTCATCGACCGGCGCCAATCGCAGATGCGCACCGAAGGCGTCGAGTTCCACACCCACGCCCACATCGGCCGCGACATCCCGGTCGCCAAGCTGCGCGCCGACTACGACGCCCTGGTCCTGGCCGGCGGCTGCGAAGCGCCCCGCGACCTGCCGGCACCCGGCCGGGAACTCTCGGGCATCCACTTCGCCATGGACTTCCTCACCCGCAACAGCAAGCGGGTGCAGGGCTCCTATGTCCCGGATGACGAGTTCATCAACGCCAACGGCAAACGGGTCCTGGTCATCGGCGGCGGCGACACCGGCTCGGACTGCATCGGCACCTCCAACCGCCACGGCGCCAAGTCCGTCACCCAGATCGAGATCCTGGACAAGCCGCCGGTCCGGGAAGACAAGGGCCTGACCTGGCCCGATTGGCCGAACAAGCTGCGTACCTCTTCATCGCAAGAGGAAGGCTGCGAGCGCCACTGGAACGTGCTCACCAAGGGCTTCATTGGCGACGACCAGGGCCGGGTCCAGGCGGTCAAGTACTGCCTGGTGCAGTGGGACAAAGACGCTCAGGGCCGCTGGCAGATGTCCGAGGTTCCCGGCTCCGAGGCCGAGTTCAAGGCGGACCTGGTGCTGCTCGCCATGGGCTTCGTGCACCCCGTCCACGTCGGTATGATCGAGGCGCTGAAGGCCGAGACCGGGCTGGAACTGGACCCGCGCGGCAACGTCAAGGCGACGACCGAGGGGGTGGGGGCCTACCAGACTTCGGTGCCTGGGGTGTTCGGGGCGGGGGATATGCGGCGTGGGCAGTCGCTTGTTGTCTGGGCCATCCGCGAGGGGCGGCAGTGCGCGCGGGCGGTGGATGAGTGGTTGATGGGAAGGTCGGATTTGCCGAGGTAGGGCTGGCGTCCCGCCAGCCGAATCATGGAGAAAGCGGCTTCAGTGGCCGCTTCCGTAAGGGGACGGCCGACCTCCGGTGACGACCAGCCGTCGGCTCGCAAAGGGGGCGGTCCCTTGCGTAGCGCGGCGGGCGGGACTACTATCCTGCGCAGAGATTTACCGAGGAGTCGACAC
The DNA here is from genome assembly GCF_002813775.1 of Candidatus Thiodictyon syntrophicum. Classification (NCBI taxonomy): domain Bacteria; kingdom Pseudomonadati; phylum Pseudomonadota; class Gammaproteobacteria; order Chromatiales; family Chromatiaceae; genus Thiodictyon; species Candidatus Thiodictyon syntrophicum. The sequence continues at coordinate 723,486 of NZ_CP020370.1, read as the reverse complement.
AAGACCCCGCCCGCGCACCCGGCAATTTCTCAAACCGACCCCACCAGGAAAACCACCCGGTGAGCATGTCGCCCCAGTCGACGACGCCAACGATGCCATGGCAATGACCCTCGCCGAAGAGACCCGTAAGACACTGTGTGACGAGTTTGGCGTCACTGGATTGGTTGAACTAATAGAGCGGGATTTTGAGGATATCTCCCCCGCGGCAGACGTGGACCGGAAAAAGGCAGCGCTCTACGCGGAGCGTAACCGCGGCTCGGTGAGACTGAGCGCCGGACGGTTCTACACTGCGACCGAGTACGTCGAGCACATCCGTAAGGTCAAGGCGCTGAACCTGCCTTGAGGGACTATCAGACATGGATTTGCCGTCCGATCCCCCGCAGGAACAGCCTACCTTGGACCAAGACATCCCGGACCTGAGGGCGCTCGCCGACCTATACGTTCAGGCCAAGGCGCTTATCCTTTATTCAGAAGAGGTCGATCCGGACTCCCGGTCCAACCTACAGGTCATCAAAGAGCTTCGCGACGCGCTCGACCACTTGATGCGGGTCATCGTGGCGCGCGTGGGAAGTCAGGCGCCGGCCGGTGCCGCCGATCCCGACTATGCGTCCCGCAACATCCACAAGTCTATCGGCCACATCTACCGGGCGGCGTTCGACGCGCTAGACGGTACGATCCTGTCGTTGCGGGTCAAGATCACTCAGGTGGTCGATAATTACCCGCTGGAAGTCCTCAACCAGGTAATCCCAAACTATTGGGACATCAAGCGGAAGCTCAACGAACTCTCCGGACAGGTCACCGAGCACCGGGCGCGAAAGGACGTGGGGGCCGAAATTGGGGCTACCCTTGACGGCTATGTCTCCGATGTAGAAGTCATCAAGCGCTTCTATAGCGAACTTCTGTCCTACGGTCCGGCCCTTGACGAATATGCCGCGAAGCTGGCTCAACAGGAACGACAGAAATCGCGCCGCGACTGGTTGATTGCCCTGGGAAGCGCCGTGATTAGTGGGCTCTTGGTGGCTTTGGGTTCCTATCTTTGGTTTTAGCATGCACTACCCGAGACTTCTTTCGGTTTCCTGGTATTTACGATGATTACGGCTGGCCTCACGCATTATCAGGTCCTCGGCATTTCATCCGAGGCTACCACGCAAGATGTAAAAGATGCTTATAGGGCGCTTGCGATGCGCTACCATCCAGACCGCGAAACCGGAGATGCAGAAAGCTTTCAGATTGTACGCAAGGCGTTTGAGACTCTCTCGGACCAGCAGTTGCGCCATGACTACGACCGGGCATTGCGAAACGCCATCGTCCTGGATGCTGCAAAGCTCGCTTCCGCTTATTGGGACAGATGCATCTGATGCAGCAACTTGACGCTCATCCCGGATTGTGGTGGTAACCGAAGACCCGCGCGCGATCCTTCGGTCGCTTAAACAGCACAGCAGAGGAAAAAATGACTCCAATAGACTCTTTCGATGAAACCTATAGTTTCTTCTGTGAGACGCTTTCATCATATCGGGATCAGGAAGAGCCAGACGCATTGGAAAGATTCCTCGCATCTACCAGGCGCACGCTTTTCGGAATCGAGAATTTCGAGTCTTTGACAGCCGATTATGTCGCGCTGGCAGTGCATCAAATGGTTCGTCTACGGGCTGGGGCGTTCCTGTCCCATTTCCTTGGGGACGGCGATATTCCGGAATGGGGTGCGATTCGCCCTCATCTTGAAGTACACCGGGACGCCCGCGACTTCATCAAGTCGTTCGAACAAGCCGACCCGGAAACCCTTGCGCTCGCGGTTTTGACAACGCTACGGTATTGGGAAGATCGACCCGGAGCGAGCGACGAGAGCGATGAGACGGACGATGACACTATTCCATATGACATGCAAGACGAGGCTTATGAAAGTGACTTTAACTAACGAAAAGGCACTGGCCTTATCGACTCAGGATATGGCAAACATGATTGTCGCCTTGGCTGAGCAGTCAGGAAAGAGCGCTGGGACCGCTCTGGAGGATTTTGCCTCCGCACGGGGGGATGAATTAGCAAGAGAGGTCCTGCGTCAAACCGACCCGCTCGTATTGGCGAAGATTTTGGGTGAACACGATTATACGATCCCGAGCATTGCAAGCTGGTTGATTACGCCGGAAATCTTGCGCGACGTCATCGAGATACAGCCTATTCACTGGGAGACGAGCATTCGCGAAGACCCCGATGCTGCCAGCCAATATGCACTGGAATTCTTCACTTACATTTTCGGTCGGGAAGACGACGCGGATCAGTTGGCTGAACTAATGGAGATCATCTCCCACTCGGATTCTGGGATCATGTATCTGCATCTTGCTCTCTATGGTTTAGAGATTATGCATACCGCAGATGCGGAAGCGAGATCGGAAACCGAAGACACGGAGGACGGTCTGTACGGGTACGACCCCGGCGCGGATCAAGCCTATGCCGAAGCGCCCGAACCCGGCTCGCGGGAATACTTATATCACCTGATCAACGGGCAGCATCCTACTCTTGCGAAAATACTTGCCGACGCGATTAAGAGCCGCAAAAGCATTTTCGGTCTAGCCGATGAAGTATTTGCGAATGCCCAGAACAAACTGGAGCAAAGGGTTACGGGATTGCAGCCCGGTGAGTCCCTCGACGATTTTTTTGCTCCCCTTGATTGATTAGCCGAAGGTTTAATGACTGTCGCGACTGTTGCCGAAGCTCCTGTTTTCGCGGTGCTTCGCACTCTCAAAGCTGAGCTGAGCGAAGAACAATACAGTATAGTCAAGCGGGGGCTTGTAAATGCCAGCCTGGCGCTGGCGCGGCGCTATTGGTCCATGCACAATAGCCACGATATCGAGCTAGCCTGCAAGGTCGCGGCTGCCGTAATCTCTCTGGGGATGAGGGAAAAGGCGCTGTTATCTGGGCGGGAACCGTTTTACAAAAAGCATCCGGCGCCAATCAAGGCGTTATTTCAGGTTGGCTGGTCCCGCTTGGGCGAAAATGTGGTCGCACCCAGCAACAGAGAAGATGCCGACGCAGCCGAAACCCCCACTACAAAGGCTGGGCTCCCCCCCGAAAACAAGGAAGCTCCTGTAAAGCGCTTTCTTGCGGAGATATGCACGATTCCGGGTGCACCTTGGCCGATTGACACGATACTGCATCACGAGGAGATGAGTCGGAACGAGAGAGAGCGCCTCGCGAGCTTCGACAGAATTAGGGATCGACTGGCGCCAATAGACAAAGATCCAGACAACGATTATTCGGCACCCGACGCAGATGGTTACAAATCTGAAAAGGATTTTTTTCTCCAAGTCATTGCCTTCGGCGAGCCAAAAAGAAAGCTGCCTAAGGAGGAGATACTACGCCTGGAGCTTTCAGAATCGCGAGAGACTTGGGATGCCCGCGTCGCCACATTTCTGACAAAATTTCTGGCAAACAATAATGACGAGTTGCGACTGGTCAGCGAGTGTTGGTCGAGAATAAATAAGGATGCGTTTTCGGCTTCCGTTAGAGAAGTTGTCGACGCTCTTCGGAACGCTCGGGCACAAGGCGAACTCAGCGAGATCACGGCTCAGCTTAAGATTGAAGTTCCGTATGATGTTGCAAAGTGCATAGAGCAAGTGGAGCAAGATTTTGAGGGGTTTCACGATGCGTTTGTCGAGGAGCTAGCGGAAAAGGCTTCGTCACTAAAAAAGCGAGAGGAGATTTATACTTTTTTCTATTGTCGAAAAGCCGATCTTCTGTTACATGCCCCGCATCGAGAATATGAAAAGATATTGAAATTCGACGACGGAAAACCACGTTATCGGAAGTGGCTAGAGCGTTACACTAAAGAATTGCGCAAGTATGTTTCAGACGCAGGGTCAGGGAACGTTTGAAGGGTTCAGGGTCAGGTCTTGAGGGAATAAGGGGTCAGGGTCAAATACATTGTGGGGCCAATGAACCAAATGCGCTCTTAAGAAAAGGTATCTGGCTCGTCCGCTTCCGGAATGAGTTCGTGACGAGGAAAGCTGGATGCCCCCAAGTCTCATAATCATCAGCGCTACTCATGGTTGTGCTTCAACCGGTACAAGTATTTTCGACTCCACCGTGTTGTAAAGATCGACTTCGACCCCCGGCGCCCGGATCGATACCAGCAGCGCATAACGAACTGACCGATCGTAACGTCCAAGTCCCGGGCGGGTCTTCCACCAACCAAGTGCCGGAAAGACCGCAAGAACCCCGCGGCTCGCCAGGTCCGCGGCGGTTCCATGCCAGGTGTCTGAGTGCAGTGACCCACGATGGCGTTTTTGCACACCAAGCGTCCAGTCCGGGTCCCCACCCTTGTTGCGGGTGCCTTCCTCCTCGTCGCGGGCAGCAGCGTTGATCCTGGCCCGGAACTCCTCGATCGATTCGGCCGGTCGGCGTACGTCGAAGCGCAGGCCATGGGACTCGTAGCGATAACGGGAACGAATGCCGCGCTCTGAAGGGTTGGGCTCAATGAAATAGGATAGGGTGACGCGCATCTCCACGGGCGTTTCACCCAAGGCTTCCAATTCTTCCAAGGGCCAGGGCAGTTGATGAAGGTGCATCTCTCTGGCCTTGGGTTCCTTGCCCTTATCCCGCTGAAACGGCGTGAGATGGTCCTGAACGATCAGGGTTAGTGAGTCCGATGCGCTCCAGCATGCACGCTCCAGATCAGGAACTCCGTACCCGCAGCGGCGAATCAGGTTCTCGACCTCGCCTTTGTTCGCACGTCCGTTGGCGCGTAAGAATTGTCCACGCATGGCGGCGGTCCACTCGGCAGAGTGGACGATTAGGGCGCGAATGGTTTCAGCCCAAAGCCCCGGATAGGCTGCCATGAGTTGCGCGGCCATGCACGCACACTGGGCGGTTGCGGCGCTGGTTGCGTTGGTCGTCGAGAACAGGCGTTCGGTCGGCGCCCTGTGCGTGGTCAGCAGGCTCAGGCTTGGTAGCGCACTGGCGGAAACGGCGTCGCGGCCGGCGTTGCCGCCCTCGAATACCACATCAGGTTTGAGCGGCCAAACGCTCCTCTGCCAGGTCACGGAGGTCGTGCTGAATGGACTGAGTTCGCCAGCCTGGGCGATGGGCTGGTATGCACTCGCATCCGGCTCGGTGATATCGGTGAGTTGAGTGTATGCGCCGACGGTCAACGCATTCCACGCCTGGCCGGGATCATGGATTCCGTCTGAATCCGATGAGTCTGGGTAACTGAGCCAGGCATTGGGGTCCCGGACGTTCCCGGCCGAAATGCAGATGAGCCGCGGGATGAGCCCCGCACCGTGCGCGTCCGCGGCCAACCGGTCGATGACCGCGGACCACGCCGAGGGGCGCCCAAGATCGCGCCCATCCGTGGCCGTGACTGCCATGCTGAAAACGCGAGGTCGAAATGGCGCGGAAATCTCAGGGCGATCGACCGCCTCGCTGGTTAGATACCCATAATGCAGGCTATCCCCGGCGTTGCCGCCATTCTGAGGCAGGAGCTTGACAGACTCCAGGCGGTGCTCGATGAGTACCGGCCAGGCGGATTCGAGCGCGGCGCTCAAATCACCGAAAAGCGCCAGGCCAGCCATCTCGGTGCCATGGCCATCAACGTCATCCGTACCCCATCCCGGTTCGACGCTGTGCAAGTCGTCCACCGCAAGCGCGGGCGAGATCAATGGATGGCCGCGATTGATGCCCGTATCGAGCACACAAACGACCGGCGCTTCCGCGCCCGGTTGAGCGTACTGCGTTCGCTTCAGCAGATCATCGAGCCACTCGCGCTGTTCCTGTGGCGCAATGGCGTCAAAAAAGCCCGCGGCCTCCTTGGCACGGCGCAATTCGGCAATGCTGTTCAGGGTCATGATCGAGCGCTTGAACTGCCTGACGGAGCCCTTGACGAGCACCACCGTTCGCTCAGGAAAATCGACCTGCCCCTTGCCGACAGCGAAATCCAGCCCCGTCGCCAGGCGTCGGAAGTTGATGACAGTCTGTTCGCGGTCCTGGCGGATCGGCAGCCAGACTTCCCACCAGATGGCCGCGGATTCATCTCGCGGGAAAGCGTCCTCCGTGTCGGTCCATAGCTCCTTGATCGCCGCGGTCCGGATGCTCTGAATGGTATTGACGAGCGCATGGTGGTCGCGCACATTGCCGGAGCGGTCCCTGTGTTCCGCCAGGTAGTCCTGAATCAGGCGTTCAAAGTGGGGCAACTTCCCGTCGGGGACGAAGACGGTCGCGACCGTCTCGGTCTGGTCTTGGCGGACGTTCAGCAGTTCGATCCCAGTGCGTTCCCGGGCCAGGCTCTCGAAGGCAAGTTCCACGTCCGGGAACCCGGTGAAGCTGATGCTCAGTCCAAAGCCGGCGTCCATCCCCGCCTGCTCTTGCTCGACCTTCGCCCGTTCGGCAACGGGCTTGATGGCCGCCAATTGGGCCAATAGGCTGGCGCCATGGGTCACGCGGTCGCGCCCAGGGAGTTTGGGCCCTGTGATGGGCGTCCCTGGGGTCTGAAATGCCTCGGTCGAGGCGGTGTTCGCCAGGATCAGGTGCGGGCGTCGGTCACGGGTTGAGTCCGTCATGGTTCCTTGTCGCCTGCTTGAGGTTTAATTCCTTGCCAGCCGGCTCGCGATGGCTTGGCGCTCATTGATGAAGCCGGCGATGTCGGTCTGGGTTACAGTCTTACGGTCATGGATCAGGGCATCCTTAATCGCTTCGTCGGCCGCCCGGGTGATCTCCGCGAAGCTCAGTCCCGCCGCCGCTTGCGACAGTGTATCCCAATCGATACCCCGGACGGCCAAGCCGCTCAGCCGGTTCAGGAGCAGCAGGTGAATCTGCTCTTGGCCGGGCAAGTCGTAGTGGAGCACGTCGTCGAAGCGCCGGAACAGGGCGTAGTCCAGAATCTCCGGATGATTGGTTGCAGCAATGATGATGCTGTTGGACAGGTCTTGCTCGATCATCACCAGGAAGCTGTTTAAGACGCGGCGGATCTCACCGACATCGTTGGTCAGGCCACGCTGGGAGCCGAGTGCGTCAAACTCATCGAAAAAATAGATAGCGCGCGTGGCAGCCATGGCATTGAACACCTGACGCAGCTTTGCCGCGGTTTCACCCAGCAACTTGGAGATCAGTACGTCCTGACGCACCGTGAACAGCGGAATGCCAAGCTCTCCGGCGAGGACCCCGGCGGTCAACGTCTTGCCGGTCCCCGGTGGGCCGACCAGCAGGAGCTTGCGCCTTGGGGTCAACCCGTGCTCGCGGATCAAGGCAAAGTGGCGCTGTTCCTTGATGATCCGCTGAAGCTGCGCGGCGAGCGGGTCGTTCAGCACCATGGTGGGAAGCCTTGCCTTCGGGTAGGTCGCCGATAACAGTTCGGCGAGCGCGCCGCGTGGCTTGCCGATGGGGGTCGGGCCCTGGTCGGAACCGGTCTCGGGCTGACCCATCGCGCGGCGCGCCTTGGCGTCGTCGATGAGTGACCGCAGTTCGGTCGCCAGCTTGCCATGCCCCGCGCGTGCCTCGTGGGCGGCGACTTGCATGGCGACCGAGTAAAAGCGATCGTCGTCCCCCTCCGCATGGGACTTGAGCAGGGCCTTGAGTTGGTCAGCGCTCGGCATGGATCGATACTCGTTAGCGGGTCGATGACGATGCTCGAACGAGAGAAACGCCGCGATCAGTCGTGCGGTCCGGGTCGGTCCGCCTGAGTCGAATCATAGCAGCCAAGCGGCCAGGAAAAACGGCGAATATTTGGGCTGCAAGGGCGACGCCCGCGATGATCGGCCAGTCCGATCGCCTGGAGATGCGCCGCGCCCTCGACCACTGGAAGGCCCAGGGCCTGGACTTCACCCGCCTCCTGATGAAGCCCAAGGTCGGCCTGGAGGTCGCCATCTCCAACCGCGAGACCCAGGACCACGGCCTCGACCAGTCGCTCGATCACGATCTGATCAAGCAGGCCCAACCCGCCCTGCAACGCGGCGAGCCGGTCGCCATCGAGACCCGGGTGCACAACTACAACCGCACCTTCGGCGCCATGCTCTCCGGCCGGGTAGCGGAGCGCTACGGTCACGCCGGCCTGCCCGAGGACAGCATCCACATCAAGGCGCGCGGCACCGGCGGCCAATCCTTCGGCGCCTGGAGTGCGAAGGGCGTCACCATCGAGCTGGAAGGCGAGGCCAACGACTATGTCGGCAAGGGCCTCTCCGGCGGGCGCCTCATCATCTACCCGCCGCGGGACTGCGCCATCGCCCGCGCCGAAGACAACATCATCATCGGCAACACCGTGCTCTACGGCGCCATCAGCGGCGAGTGCTACTTCCGCGGCGTGGCCGGCGAACGTTTCTGCGTGCGCAACTCCGGCGCCACCGCGGTGGTCGAAGGCGTCGGCGACCACGGCTGCGAGTACATGACCGGCGGCATCGCCGTGGTCCTGGGTCACACCGGGCGCAACTTCGCCGCCGGCATGTCCGGCGGCATCGCCTATGTGCTCAATGGCGACGGCACCTTCGAGGACCGCTGCAACCTCTCCATGGTCGAACTGCAACCCACCAAGCAGCGCCCGATCAAGGTCACGCGGGAGAACAGCCATGGGTAAGCCGACCGGATTCATGGAACACGACCGGCGCGACCGCCGCTACGAGCCGGTGTCCGACCGTGTCGTCAACTATCAGGAGTTCGTCATCCCGCTGACCGACGCCGAGGTCAGCACCCAGGCCGCGCGCTGCATGGACTGCGGCATCCCCTTCTGTCACCAGGGGTGCCCGGTCAACAACATCATCCCCGACTGGAATGACCTGACCTACAAGGGCGACTGGCAACTGGCCATCGAGGTCCTGCACTCCACCAACAACTTCCCCGAGTTCACCGGCCGCATCTGCCCCGCCCCCTGCGAGGCCGCCTGCACGCTCAACATCGGCGACGCCCCGGTGGCCATCAAGACCATCGAATGTGCCATCGTCGACAAGGCCTGGGAACAGGGCTGGATCAAACCCCAGGTCCCGGAGCGGCGCACCGGCAAGCGCGTCGCCGTGGTCGGCTCCGGCCCCGCCGGGCTCGCCTGCGCCCAGCAACTGGCGCGCGCCGGACACCAGGTCGCCGTCTACGAGAAGGCCGACCGCATCGGCGGCCTGCTGCGCTACGGCATCCCGGACTTCAAGCTCAGCAAGAAGCTCATCGACCGGCGTCAATCGCAGATGCGCACCGAAGGCGTGGAGTTCCACACCCACGCCCACATCGGCCGCGACATCCCGGTCGCCAAGCTGCGCGCCGACTACGACGCCCTGGTCCTGGCCGGCGGCTGCGAAGCGCCCCGCGACCTGCCCGCACCCGGACGCGAGTTGACCGGTATCCACTTCGCCATGGACTTCCTCACCCGCAACAGCAAGCGGGTCCAGGGGTCCTATGTCCCGGATGACGAATTCATCAACGCCAACGGCAAACGGGTCCTGGTCATCGGCGGCGGCGACACCGGCTCGGACTGCATCGGCACCTCCAACCGCCACGGCGCCAAGTCGGTCACCCAGATCGAGATCCTGGACAAGCCGCCGGTCAAGGAGGACAAGGGGTTGACCTGGCCGGACTGGCCGAACAAGCTGCGGACCTCTTCATCGCAAGAGGAAGGCTGCGAGCGGCACTGGAATGTGCTGACCAAGGGCTTTGTCGGCGACGACCAGGGGCGGGTCCAGGCGGTCAAGTACTGTCTGGTGCAGTGGGACAAGGATGCCCAAGGGCGCTGGCAGATGTCCGAGGTCCCGGGGTCCGAGGCCGAGTTCAAGGCGGATCTGGTGCTGCTCGCCATGGGCTTCGTCCATCCCGTACACGTCGGCATGATCGAGGCGCTCAAGGCCGAGACGGGGCTGGAACTCGACCCGCGCGGCAACGTCAAGGCGACGACTGAGGGGGTGGGGGCCTATCAGACTTCGGTGCCTGGGGTGTTCGGGGCGGGGGACATGCGGCGCGGGCAGTCGCTCGTCGTGTGGGCGATCCGCGAGGGGCGGCAGTGTGCGCGGGCGGTGGATGAGTGGTTGATGGGGCGGTCGGATTTGCCGAGGTAGGTGAGCAGCGGCAGACCAGACTGACGAAGAAGCGGCCTGCGGGCCGCTTTTTCTTTGCCGGTCCGATTGGTGTAACCTACCCCGTAGCTCCTACTGCGAGACCATCCCCATGATCGCAACCGCTAAACTCGAGACCACCGGCCACCAACAGACCCTACGCCTGCCCCCGGGCTTTGAACTGGCCGGCGAGGAGGTCTGGGTGCGCAAGGATGAGGCGACCGGCGAGATTACCCTGAGTTCCAAAGCACCGGGTCCCGACGAGGACCGCTTGGCGCTGCTGTTTGCCCTCCTGGACGAGTCGCCATTACCGCACGACTTCCTCGCCGAGCGTGAAAACCCCGTCGAGAGTCCCCGCAACCCCTTGGAAAACTGGACGGAATGATCCGGTACCTGGTGGATACGGACATCGCAAGCTACTTCCTCAAGAGGCATGACATGGCACTGGTCGCTCGCGTCCGCACCGCGCTGCGGGCGAATCAGGTCGCGATCTCCGCCGTGACCCGGGCCGAACTGCGTTACGGACAGGCGCTCTTGCCAGCCGAGGCCGCGCGCCGCCGCGCTTTGATCGACGCGTTTCTCGCCGATGTGCCAGTCCTGGACTGGGGTGTACGGGCTGCCGACCGGTACGGCGCCGTGGCCGCGGACCTACGGCGAAGAGGGCAGCCGATCGGGTGCATGGACACCAAGATCGCCGCCCATGCCTTGGCCGAGGGTCTGATCCTGGTCACGAACAATCTGGATGACTTCGGGCGGGTTCCGGGGCTGCGGTTGGAGAACTGGCTCGGCTAGCGGGCGCTTCGCGACCAACAGCAAGCATCTCGACGAGGGGCAAACCGGGGTACGTCCCTGAGGTATCCCCACGAATTTCGCCTCCGTTTATTCACCCAACAATAGCGCCTGATGGAATTGGGCCACCTGCTCTTCCGGCGCTAGGAACTCGGATAGAGCGATCTCCACTTTCGTGATATTCAGAATGAGCGAGGCAAGAAACGACAGGGAATAGACGCGGCGCTTGGAACTGCTCGCATGCATACCGCGCTGGAGGTTCAATCGCTCCGCCGTCGCACCGATCATAAAGAGTAGGAAAGCCGCCAGTGCGGCAATCATAACGAGAATGGAAAGGCGCTTGAGGTCGTGTGAACGGTTGGCCTCGTAGCCCTGACCAAAGTACAGGTTCTTCATGTCGCGGAAGCCTTCTTCTATCTGCATGCGCTGGCGATAGATGCGCACGATCGCCTTCGCTGCCAAATGCCCCAAACGGCGCGTCGCCATGAGCAGCCACGGCTCACGCTGACTGCGGGCGGCCTTGCGACTTTTGCGCGAGCGTGCGATGCGCCCGGATGCTGTCTTATCATGACGACCGCACTTGGGCAGACGGACCAAGACCATGACGACGGGCAATGGGTTGCTTCTCACCCAGTCGCCGATGCCGAGCCGAACGGGTTTTGTTGTTGCTTTCGTAAACAACGACTTGCCACTAATCCAATCGGCGTTCAGGCGCACATAGTCGCGCCCCCGCAGGCGTCCGACCCAGCGCCAGCCAAGGGCCTCGACGGCACGGAAAAAAGGCACCTTAAAGCCGGCATCGGCGATGATGATGGGTGCGGCACCAGGCGGCAACAAGCCCGCCACGGTGTGGAGAAAACGCTCTTGGACCTTGGGGTTGCCGAGGTCGCAGGTGGGATGAATTTCCTCGTAGAGGGTCAAGGCGTGACCGCCGACCGCGATCGACGCGCGCAACAGTTGAAAGGATTGATCGACCTTGATAGGCGACCAGTCGATGAGAATCAGCGGTTCGGGAATCCGGGCCAGGGTCACCCGGGACAGGGCGCCGTAGATCGCCGTGCGCTCGCGATACAGGTGAGGATTGCCGATCACGCGGTCGGCACGCTTGATCTTGTGTTTCAAGGACGTCGGGCCTGGCAGGCGCCGTCCCACCGAGGTGATGGATAAACCCGTGCCGGCAACGCAGGCGGCCACCATGTCGAAGAGCGATACCAAGCGTTTTAAGTGGATACATGACAGCCACTGACCGAGCCAAGAGTGCAACAATATCGACGCGTGCATGAGGGGCCTCCTGTGGGCTTTGCCTTCCTAACAGTGTGGCAACAAACCCTCATGCACGCACACCGAAACTGAAAATGAATTCTAGGCCGCTGTTTTTATGGCTGTTTTCGTGGGGATACCTCAGGGTACGTCCCCGATTTACGCCCGATTTACGCGATGGTTCTCCGCAATATCGAGTCATCGAAAACAATCGAAACACTCTGAAGCAGATCGATACACAGCGATACGCGGACGACATGACTCCGTAACATGGTCGGCTGAGAATGACTGCACCGACAAATGGATGTTCTGTGCCGACGCTCTTTCTGCATAGGCCCTTTGCGGTAGAGGCTATCCATCTTCGTCGATGGTTAACCGGTGTCTTCCTGATTAGTCGTTTGAGGAGATATGGCACCGGCAATAAATACGGCCGGAAATAGGGGTTAAGTCCTGAGTGACCCTGAGCCCCGACCGGGGGCTCATTTATCGAGTGAATACGCGGGTAGTTTGGTTTCTCTGAGCGACTCTCCTAAGTGTATTAAGGAATAAGGAATCATGAGCAGTTCCCTGGTATTGCATATCGGTCTGGAAAAAACCGGCACGACATCGTTTCAGCAGTATTGTACAAGGAATGCACGTGCACTCGGAAAGCTAGGAATAGGATATCCCAAGCTGGATTATCTTTTTTTCCAGGGTAGTCATAGTTTGCTGACGGCTGGCTATCTGGACGAAAGCCTGAGGACTTTTATACCGAATCACCGCCGGGTTTCGCGGGCCGTCGCCGTGACGCAGTTGGCTCATGAAATAGAGAAGGGTAAGAACGGTACTATTCTTGTAAGCTCGGAATTTTTCTCGTCGAGATTCCGTGATCGCGAGATCGAGTTGTTCGCGCGGGATTTTTCCCATTATCGGCCAACGATTATCGTGGTTGTCCGTGATCATTACTCACTGATCCGCTCATCCTATTCGGAGGCGATCATGAGTGGCTATCGTGGTACGATGGCCGATTATGTCGACGAACTGGCGGATGGAGAGAATCGTTATTGCCGGTATCAGGAAACCCTGAAGCCCTGGGAGGCACGCTTTGGCCGTGAGAGTATCAAGCTGATCGCCTATCAGAAAGACGCTGACATCATCGATGACATCCTCTCTGCAATCGTGAGGAAACGGCTCACTGGACCATTGGAAGCAAACATCCGACTGAATGAGTCATGCGATCTTGAAGTCTTGGGGTATGTGCGTCTTTTCAATGAGCTGGCCCCGAGTTGGAAGGACCTGTTCGATTCGAATACATTGGATCTTTGGGACGGGGTATGTCAAAAAAGAAGAAAATATATTTCGTTGCTCGCTGATCGGCCAATACGCCATCAAACAGCCCCCCTTAATAGTTTGAGGAAAAAGAAGTGTCGAAATAAGATTGAGGCAATGATCGGCAACGATCGGGAGTGGCTGGCGCAGCATGGCATTGTGTTCTCTTCCGATCTCTCTGCTATATCCGATATCGAGAGCGCATGTGCAATGCAGCCGGTTGACATGCCATTACCCCAATGCGGTGAGATCTCCCTGGCTATGAACGAGATTCGATCGTTTAACAACTCATTAGGGATGGGGGTTCGCGCCCTTCAATCGCAGGCTGAAGCGTCTTATTCACTCAAGATCAAGACGCATGCGCAAGTTGTTGTGAAAGCACTCAGAAGGTTGTTTGCCAGGCTGGTCATGGATTATGTGCGGCGCTGAATCAGTGATGCCTGATGGTTAGAGCGGTAAGAGCGAATGGTGTTTCGTAGTTAGGTGATCGCTAGTACCTTGCGTTGGTAATCCCCGGGCGTTCTTTCAAGAATGGCGGAAGCGTTAGATGGAAAATCCTAACGCCATTATTCACGCTTACGAAAGAAATACGTGGTCGGAGAGTAATTCTACTTTGTTAACTTGAATTCTGGCCGCTTTTCAACTAGCCTGGCTAGGCTATCTTGTAACGCCGCTCGATATCGCTACGCCGTTGATCATGCCTGACCGCCATTTGTGCAATACGCTTTTCAACCATAGCCTCATCCTGCGTTAGTAACGCGATAATCATCAGCCGAACGTCCCGGCAGCTTAATAAAGGGTATTCAAGTTTGTGCGTAATACGCTCTTTTACGATAAAGGAGAGTGAGAGCATGACAAGTGCCATATGATGGTGCCAGGCATTCCATTTCCTAACTTGATAATCAGACATCCCGATTTCGGATTTAGCCTCCTGAAAGGCACGCTCCACCCAATATCGTTGGGCTTGCATGTATGCTAGCCTTTCAATCGGTGTCTCCATGTAGTCAACGTTGCTTAGCGAGTATTTGATCTTATTGTCGGCCAGATTTCGGCTTATTACCAAGACTCGCTCTATTGCACGATCACCTTTGCCATCCCAGACCCACACTCTTTCCGCATGAATTGAGAGCGTCAACGGCCCCTTAACCGCATCGCGAACTGTAACGTTTCGCCATGCATGAGAACTTAGAGAAGTGCCATAGTTCTTCACCGTTATGGGATCTATATCTGTTTGTGGCTTCGTCGGTTGGCGACCCGGCCCAGGCTTCTTCTCAGGAACTGAAATCGTTGGTTCAACGGTATAAATTAGCTGATTGCAATGAACGTCGAAAACAAACGTTAAGCCCATGTTATCTATAGCATTACTTAATTCCCATCCATGTCCGTAGACGCCGTCTCCACCGACCCAGCCAAATTCCACGCCTGCCGCCATATCGGCACTGGTTCAGTTTAATTCCTGTTTACAAGACATTGAAATATATGTAATATATCTAGTTCGGCGCGGGTTTCCGTCACTTTTTGAATAAGTGAGAACTTCTTGAACGGACAATGGACATGCCCTCATTGCAATTCACAGAATTGTCGGCATCACAAGACGTATCAAACCGGTCATAACGGTACGCGTTTGCTGTGGCGATGTCAAAGTTGCAATAGGCTCTTTTCCGAGACCAAAGCCACCCTTATCGAGGGGCTCAGGAAACCGACCAGCTTCATCATTCAAGTGCTCAAAACGCGCACTGAGGGGATCGGCTTGAACGCCGCCTGCCGGGCCTTCGCGATTGCGAAGAATACGTTGCTCCTATGGGAGCGTCGCCTGGCCGATTGCAAGGATGTGCTGGTCATATATGCCCTGACGCACACCTTTATTGAGCAACTGATCGAAGGTGATGAGCTTTATACGAAAGTGAATAGGAATGTCCCCCCGGAGGATTGTGAAGGCTGGACGATCGTACTGATGGAAAGGGCAAGTCGATTTATCTGGGCGCTTCAGTGCGGGAAAAAGGATCGCAGCCTATTTTCATATGCCATACAAATACTTAGAGATGTCATCCTGCGTACTGGCGATGTCACTCTAGTCACCGACGGGGAACGTCGGTATGGCAATCTCCTGTTTGAAATTTGCCACGAAGTATTGCGAACCGGAAAACGCGGCCGCCCACCGAAAGTGCTTCGTCGCGGTGTGAAGGTGCGCCTTAAGAATAAAGGGAAAGGAACTGATAGAACGGGGCACTCGCGTCCCAAATACGAAACCCCTCATCCGGAGCATCCAGAAACCGATCAAGATGTGACGCCAGCCGATATTCATGCTAATCATTTGGAAGCATCGAACGCTTCATTTCGGCGAAAGAATTCTGCTTATCGCCGCCGAACGAATACGTACGCGAAGAGCATTTCTGGTTTGCAAAGAACATTGGATATGTTGTGGATTGTCCATAACTTTATTCGCAGCCACTTCACGACAAAACAGGTTCCTGCGGTGGCTCTGGGGATTCTCCAGCAGGGACTCTCGTGGGATGAGGTCCTTAGAGTTCGACAGCCCAGGTTATAAAAATACTACAAAAACATAAGGATAAGGAAGAACCAAACTGAACCAGTGCCCCATATCTGCTGTCACCATATCGAGCGCCAGTTCCAGCTTGGTCTTGAAAGCACGCGCGTCAGGAGGTATGCCCGCTCTTTCACAACGCTCTGGATTGCTGGTCCATGACTCTGGTAGAAAGAGGCGACAGTTAACCAACGTGCTGTGACACTGCCAAACTAAGCTCGCGTAGACGCCAACCTGGCAGTTATCCACTTTTCCGACCACCCCAGCATATTGTCTGGAAACACCCGCCGAATAGTTGCCTTTCTTTAGATGTGCGGATTCGTCAATAATATAACCGACGTCACGAGAGCGATAGTCGTGTTGGTCGGCATACAGATCAGATGTATTTTGGGCAACTAAGCGCATGACTCTCTCTGAAGACCAGGGGGAATCCGTGATAAAGTGTTGAAGCTGCTGATAGCTGTTATCCGGCATCTCGATCTCTTCGTTAAGGCGTTCGATGTTACGCTTACCAGACTCTGTTTTCAGAAGGCCGTTGATGTAACCTCGACATAACTCATAACCATCGGAAGTTTTGGTCAGAAAGCATTCATGATAGCCTTCAAGATGATTTGATAGATGCTTTACTATCCTTTTCAAAGCATAGTCCGGTTGACCATAGTTTGTTTTATTCACCAGGCTTCTCTTACACGCTCCGAATATATTTTTACCGCTGCTAAAATTATATCAAATTCAATGGCCTATTGCAATTTTACAAAGTAGAAGTAAGCCGGGTTCTTGTCGTCGCTTAGGCCGAAGTTTGTGTTCTCTGTTGCCGCCTGGTTTCCCGGCGGTGCTACGCTATCTCTGCCATACGACGATTCGTTCCCGGCTCCTCGCAGAACCGGACTTGGAGTGTTACATCATCCGGCTCCCAGCTTGAGTCATCCCCGATAGGATGGGCGCAGGAACCCATCGACTCCCGGCACCCGCTCCCTCGGAACGCCGGTCGCTTACGGACGCGGGGTCAGGTCTTGACCTGAAGTTTCCGGGTTCTGAAAGCTGCACAGGGGCAGATACTTGGGGCCGGGAGTTTTGGCTGGTTTTGGCTGGATCTGCGCAAACCCCTCGAAAATCCCCCCAGCGTAACCCCCCGCCCTTCTGGTACCCCCCCTGGAAAAGCCGGAAACTTCAGGTCTTGACTTATGCCTCGCCATCACACCTCTATTCGCAAACCTGTGGCAGACTACAATTTCCGCTCTAGCACTAGAGAAACGGAAAATGGGGGGCGTACCACCTCGGCTGCGCCGTTCAATGCAGCACAGCGTCCAGCGATCAGGTCTTGGAACATGGAATTGACGTGGGTCAAGGCGTCGCTGCGCCGCCGCGTTCACTATCGCGGCAGTTCGCAAGACCAAGCGGCCAACCCCGGAAGGCCGGCACCGCCGCTGCTTGTCACGGCGAGCGGTACTTCCGTCGAGACGGCGATCCCTGGTCCTCCGGCCAGGGTTTGAACCTTCGTCGAGCCTTCCTCTTGCATCCCCCATCCTCGCGAGTTGCCATGAAATTCCCCAACCCAGGCCGGCGCGCCTTGTCTCTGTTTGCCTTGCTGGTGCCGCTGCTCGGGGCCTTTGGGTGGCTGGCCTTCACCAGCGGTCCCTTGGCCCCGGTGCCGGTGACCCTCGTCACCGTTGCACAGCGCCCGATCACGGCGGCCCTGTTCGGGGTGGGAACCGTCGCGGCGCGCTATACCTATCGGGTCGGTCCGACCTTCGCCGGCCGGGTCGGGCGGGTCGAGGTGCAGGTGGGCGAGCGGGTGAAGGCCGGGCAACTGCTCGGTGAGATGGACCCGGTCGACCTCGACGAGCGCGTCGCCGGCCAGGACGCGGCCCTGCGCCGGGCCGAGTCCGGGGTGGTGGCGACCCATGCGCAGGTGCGCGATGCCCAGGCGCGACGTGATTTCGCCGGCGCCCAGATGCGCCGTTACGAGCAGTTGCTGTTGGTCCGCACGGCCAGTGAGGATACCGTCGAGGCCAAGCGTCAGGAAGGCGAGGTGGCGCAGGCCGGTCTTGCCTTGGCCCTGGCCAACCTGGAGTCCGCCGAGCAGGACCTGGTGCGGGTGCGCGCCGAGCGTGCGGCCCTGGTGCGTCAGCGGGCCAATCTGCGCCTGCTGGCCCCGGTGGATGCGCTGGTGGTGTCGCGTGATGCCGAGCCCGGCAGCACCGTGGTGGCGGGGCAGTCGGTGGTGGAGGTGATCGACCCGCGGCAACTGTGGGTGGATACCCGCTTCGATCAGCTCGGCGCCGGTGCGCTGGCCGCCGGTCTGGGGGCCCGCATTGCGCTGCGCTCCCAGCCGCTGGGGACCTTGGCGGGCGAGGTCTTGCGCGTGGAGCCCAGGGCCGATGCCATCACCGAAGAGTTGTTGGCCAAGGTCGCCTTTGCGACCCTGCCCGACCCGCTGCCCCGACTCGGCGAACTGGCCGAGGTCACGGTCGCCCTGGCCGCCCTGCCGCCCGCCCCGGCGCTGCCCAATGCGGCCCTGCACCGCCGCGACGGCCAACTCGGCGTCTGGCGGCTGGGGGACGCGGGCCCGCGCTTCGTCGTCATCGAGACGGGGGCGCGTGACCTGGATGGCTGGGTTGAGGTCCGCTCCGGCCTCCAGGCGGGTGATCAGGTGGTCCTGCACAGTCAGGCACCGCTGCGCCCCGGGCGTGCGGTCAAGGTGGTCGGGCAGCTCCCGGGGGTGGCGCAGTGATCAGCCTGGCCGGGCGCGACATCCTGCATTCCTGGGGCAAGTTTGCCTTCACCGGCATGGGGCTCGGGCTCTTGATCGGGGTCACGCTGTCCATGGCCGGGATCTACCGCGGCATGGTGGATGATGCGCAGGTCCTGCTCGACAACAGCGGGGCCGACCTCTGGGCGGTCCAAAAGGACACCCTCGGTCCCTACGCCGAACCATCCAACCTCGCGGATGACCTCTACCGGAGCATCCAGACCCTGCCCGGGGTGGCGCGCGCCGCCAATGTCACCTATCTCACCATGCAGGTGCGCCCCTTGGCGGGCGATCAGGCCGCGCGGGAGCGCCGCGCCATGGTCGTCGGCATCGTCCCCGGCGGGGTCGGCGAGCCGGGCCAGCCGGAGTTCCTGGTCGCCGGGCGCCACCTCACCCGCGGTCATTACGAGGCGGTCGCGGACCTGATGACCGGCTTCCGGCTGGGTGAGCAGGTGCGTATCCGCCGCCATCTGTATACCGTGGTGGGGCTCAGCCGCCGCACCGTCTCCTCGGGCGGCGATCCGATGGTCTTCATTCCACTGAAAGACGCCCAGGAGGCCCAGTTCCTCAAGGACAACGATGCCATCGTCCAACAGCGGCGCCGCACCGGGGAGAATCCGGTCTTCAACCGCCCCGGTGAGCCGCAGGTGCTGGACGCCGTGCTCGCCGCCCAGACCCAGAGCAGTTCGGTCAACGCGATCCTCGTGCGCCTGGCGCCGGGCGCCGACCCGGATCTGGTGGCGGCGGACATCCGGCGCTGGAAACACCTGACGGTCTATACCAGGGCCGAGATGGATGAGATCCTCCAGGCCAAGCTAATTGTCACCTCGGCGCGCCAGATCTTTCTGTTCCTGGTGATCCTCTCGGTGGTGAGCGCGGCCATCGTCGCCTTCATCATCTATACGCTGACCCTGGGCAAGATCCGCGAGATCGCGGTGCTGAAGCTCATCGGCACACGTAACCGGACCATTGCCGGGATGATCCTGCAGCAGTCGGTGGGGCTCGGGGTGATCGGTTTCTTGGTGGGCAAGACGGTGGCGACCCTGTGGGCGCCCATCTTCCCCAAGTATGTATTGCTGCTGCCAGGCGATGCCGCCCGGGGCTTCGTGATCGTCGTCATCATCTGCGTGCTGGCGAGTCTGGTCGCCATCCGCGCCGCGCTCCGGGTCGACCCGGCGGAGGCCATCGGTGGCTGAGTCAACCCACGGGATTCGGATCGAGGGACTGCGTAAGCGTTACGGCAGTGGAGACACCGCCGTGGATGCACTCAAGGGGGTGGACATGGCGGTGGCCCCCGGTGAGGTGGTGGGACTGGTCGGCCCCTCGGGGTCCGGCAAGAGCACGCTGCTCAAGTGTCTGGGCGCGGTGATCGAGCCCAGCGCCGGGCGCATGACCCTGGGGGACGCGCCGATCTACGACGAGGGTTGGCGCATCCCGGATCTGCGTGCCCTGCGGCGGGACAAGATCGGCTTTATCTTCCAGGCACCCTATCTCATCCCCTTCCTGGATGTCACCGACAATGTCGCGCTGCTGCCGATGCTGGCGGGCTGTCCGAACGCCTTGGCGCGGACGCGGGCGCGGGAACTGCTGGCGGCGCTCGACGTCGCCCACCGGGCCGCGGCCATGCCGTCTGCGCTCTCGGGCGGTGAGCAACAGCGCGTGGCCATCGCGCGCGCCCTGATCAACCGACCGCCGGTGATCCTGGCGGACGAGCCCACCGCCCCCCTGGACAGCGAGCGTGCGCTGAGCGTGATCCGCATACTCAACCGCCTGGCGAGCCAGTATCAGACCGCCATCATCGTCGTGACCCACGACGAGAAGATCATCCCGACCTTCCGGCGCATTTACCGCATCCGCGACGGGCGCACCGAGGAGGAGGCCGGGGAGGGACGGGTGCCGGATTGAGGTCGGCGCGGCGCCGCCGCGCGAGGATTGCTGCTGGCGCGCCTCGGCCAGGCGCCGGGCGATCACCCGACGGCGAGTCGCAGCGAACCGCGCGGTCGCGCCCGGCCTGAGGGTCGACCGACCCGGATCTCGTCCTCGCGGCGGCCGGGGGTTGGGGACTGGGGCGCGAAGGGCTACCATGCTGCCCCGGCGGGCAGTCGCTCCGCCGGCCCCCCACCCCGGGGTCCTCCCCCGTCCAATCAGGCAGGCAGCAGTATGAGCAAGATCCATTTCGTCGGCGGCGAGAAGGGCGGGGTCGGCAAGTCCGTCCTGGCGCGGCTGCTGGCCCAGTACCACATCGACCACCAACTCCCCTTCACCGCCTTCGACACCGACCGGTCGCACGGCGCGCTCCTGCGCTTCTACGCGGATTACAGCAGGCCCATCGCGCTGGATGAGTTCGAGAGCGCCGACCAGTTGATGGAGGCCGCACTGGCGACGGACCAGGACATCCTCGTGGACCTCGCCGCCCAAACCTCGCTGCCGCTGCACCGCTGGATCGAGCAGAACGATCTGCTCAACCTGGCCGGCGAGGAGCAGATTCCGGTCATCTTCTGGCATGTGCTGGACGATGGCGCCGACGGCATCGCCCTGCTCGCCGCCCTGTGCGAGCGCTACCTGGACCACGCCGCCTATGTCGCGGTCAGAAACTACGGCCGCGGCCGGGATTTTTCCGCCTTCGACGCGTCGCCGGTGCGCGCGCGCACCCAGCAGCTCGGGGGCCTGGTCTTGGACCTGCCCGAACTGCACGCCGGCACCATGCGCAAGATCGACCACCAGGGCATCAGCCTGTGGGCCGGCGCCCACAACAAAGACTCCGGCCTGGGCCTGATGGACCGTCAGCGTGTCAAGGTCTGGCTGCGCCGGGTCTACCAGCAACTCGATCAGGTCGGGCCGACCCTCTTCACCCCCGCGTCGGCGCCGGTTTCCGGCTGAGGTGGGCGAGCCTGGGGACGCCTGCGCGGGGGCCGGGTCGCGCCCGAGGCGGTGGTGCCGTGCACCCTGGAAGAGGTTGGCTTGCGCGCCGCGGGGCGCCGGGTCCGGTTCGGCCTGCTGCGCGCCTAAGCGGCAGCGCATGCCCGGCCGCCGGCGCTGGCCGAGCGGCGGCATCCCGCCCGCGCCGCCGGGTGCCGCGACCCGGCTTGCGGCCGGTCGGCGTTGACCCCATAATCGCGCGGCCGTGCGGACCAGATAACCCGAGCCCTTGGGCGTCGGCGCCCGCTCATGGGCGCTTGGTCAGTGGGCGACCGGTCGTGTGATAAGGGGAGAAGCGAATGGGCGAAGATTCACTGCTGAGCGAGGTCGGCCGCCTCATCGTCGAGACGCTGCAGCTGCAAGACGTGAGGCCCGAGGAGATCGATCCCGACGCGCCGCTGTTCGGTCAGGGGCTGGGACTCGACTCGATCGACGCCCTCGAGTTGGCGCTCGCCGTCTCGCAGCGATACGGCGTCACCTTGAGCTCCGAGGATCCGGCGCTGCGGGCGGTCTTCGCCTCGCTGCGCAGCCTGACCGAGCACATTCGCGCCAACCGGTGACCCGGCGCGCGGTCCAGTCGGCGTTAGCCGGTAGAGAGCCCGATGCCAGACACCATCGCCGCGGTCCCACTGATGCCCGGTTTGGGGCCCGCCACCGGGGCATCCTCGCCGCTGGTGCGCCGGCCGGGTCAAGTCCTGTCGCAGGTGGACCTGTTGGCGCAGGCCGTCCGGCTTGCCGCGGCACTGCCGCCGGCCCCCTATGTGATCAACCTGTGCGAGGACCGCGGACTCTTCATCCTGGCGCTGTGCGCGGCCCTGGTGCGCGGGGTCCAGACCCTCCTGCCGCCCAACCGCCTGGTGCAGAGCATCGAGGAGATCGTCGCGGCCTACCCCGGCGCACTGTGCCTGAGCGACTCGCCGGTGGCAGGACTCGCTCCTCCCGCATGGCTGGTGGCAGCGCCGGTCGATCCGGCCGCAGCGCGGCCCCCGCCCCTGGCCCAAGCCCCGGTCATTGCCGCCGCCTGGGAGGCGATCCTGGTCTTCACCTCGGGCAGTACCGGCAAGCCCCAGCCCCACCCCAAGCGCTGGGGCGACGTAATGGCCTGCGCCGCGGTGGCGGCGCGGCGCTTCGGCATCGGACCCGCGACCACGGTGGTGGCGACGGTGCCGCCCCAGCACATGTACGGCCTGGAGCTGTCGGTGGCGGTCCCGCTGGCGGTCGGCGCCGCGGTGGACGCGGGCCGGCCCTTCTTCCCGGAGGACCTGCGACTCGCCCTCGCCCGAGTCCCGGCACCGCGCGTGCTGGTGACGACCCCCATCCACCTGGCAACCTGCGTCGATTCGATGGGCGACTGGCCCGAGATCGCGCTGGTGATCTCCGCCACGGCGCCCCTGAGCGGGGAGTTGGCGGGGCTGGTGGAGGAGCGCCTGGGCACCCGGGTGTGCGAGATCTACGGCTGCACCGAGGCCGGCTCCATCGCCAGTCGGCGGACGCTCGATGGCCCGCACTGGCAGTGGTATGACAGCGCGAGCGCGGCGGCCCAAGGCGAGCGGTGTGCGGTCACGGCGGACTTCCTGCCCGCACCGGTCCCCCTGAGCGATATCCTGAAGCTGCATGACGACGGGACCTTCCAACTGCTCGGACGCGGCAGCGACATGGTCAAGATCGCGGGCAAGCGGGCCTCGCTAGCGGATCTGAACCTGCGCCTGAACGCCATCCCGGGGGTCACCGACGGGGTCTTCGTGATCCCCGCCGGTGAGGGGCCCGAGGTGCGGCGCCTGGCCGTGGTCGCCGTCGCCCCCGGACTCGACCGGGCGGCCCTGCTGGCGGCCCTGCGCGAGCGGATCGAACCCTGTTTCCTGCCGCGCACCCTGGTCCTGGTGGATCGGCTGCCGCGCAACGAGACGGGCAAGTGCCCGCGCGAGCGGCTATTGGAGTTGGTGCAGGCCCGCGGGGGCGGCGCGCGATGAGCGGCGCCGGCGGCTTCGTCATCCCGGGCAGGCATCCGGCCCTCGCCGGCCATTTCCCCAACCTGCCGGTGGTGCCGGGCTCGCTGATCCTGGAGCAGGTCCTCGCGGCCTGGGACGGTCCCTTCTACGCGCTCGCGTTCGCCAAATTCCACGCCCCCTTGAGCCCGAATGAGCCGGTGCAGGTCCGCTTCGAGCCCCCCGCCGGGGGCGCGGCGCGGGCGGATGGGTTGGTGGCCTTCCGTTGTCTGCGTGCGAACGAGTTGATCTGCTCCGGTCTGATCCGCGTCGCACCGGCGCAATGAGCGCCGGTTGGGCGGACCAGCGCGAGCGTGGGAATCGCCTGGCCGTCGCTATCATCCGGTGGGTCGCGCTGCACCTGGGCCGCGGGGCGGCACGCCTCCTGCTTTATCCCATTACCCTGTACTTCCTCGTCAGGGCCGGTCCGCAGCGGGCGGCGTCACGCCGCTTCCTGGCGCAGGTCTGGGGTCGCCCGGCGGGTCTGGTCCAGGTCGCGCGGCATATCCACTGCTTCGCCGCCACCATCCTGGACCGGGTCTTCCTGATCGCCGGGCGCCAATCGTTGCTTGCGGTCCGGCTGCATGGGGAAGAGTGGGTGACCGCGCTGGTCGCGTCCGGCCAGGGGTTCCTGCTCCTGGGCTCGCACCTGGGGAGCTTCGAGGTCCTGCGCGCCCCGGGCGTGGAGCGCGAGCGGCTCCCGCTCAAGATCCTGATGCAGCCCGAACATAATGAGATCGTCACCTCGGTGCTGGCGGCCTTGAACCCCGGGATTGCGCAGACGGTGATCCCGCTGGGCGCACCCAACACCTTGCTGGCGGTCAAGGAGGCCCTGGACGCGGGTGGCGTCGTCGGGCTCTTGGGCGACCGCAACGCCCCGGGGGAGCCCCGGATTGCCTGCCGCTTCTTTGGCCGCACCGCCCCCTTTCCCTTGGGTCCCCTGGCCCTGGCGGCGGTCACCCGGGTCCCGGTGCTGCTGTTCTTCGGGCTCTACCGCGGCGGTAACCGATACGACGTGTACTTCGAGCCCTTCACGGACCGGCTCGATGCCCCGCGTCCCCGGCGGCGCGAGATCCTGGCCGAGTGGGTCCAGCGCTATGCCGCCCGCCTGGAGCACCACACGCGCATGGCCCCCTACAACTGGTTTAATTTCTACGACTTCTGGGACGACGGCGAAGGCTCGTAAGGCGCTGATATACATCCGGCTGACGGCTGAGCGGCGACGGCTGAGCACAGGTTTCAGGGCTACCGACCCCGCCCAAGACCCACCAAGAGCCCAGGCCGCCGACAATCCCCCCTTGCCTTTTGCGCGCTGATTTGCGTTCATTCGCGTACCGCTTGTTTCTTGATCCGATGCGCCTCGACCCGACCGCCGGAACCGGATGTCCCCATGCCCCCCATCCCAGCCAGTATCACCGCCTACACCCTGACGAGCGCGCTCGGCGCCGGGTGTGCCGCCACCCTCGCCGCCCTGGGCGGGGAAAGCCCCGGGCTGCGCCGCTGCACGCTCCCCGGCCTCGACCTGGACACCTGGGTGGGCCAGGTCGAGGGGCTGGAGACGGCGCCCCTGACCGGCGCGCTCGCCGACTTCGACTGCCGCAATCACCGTCTGGCCGCCCTGGCCCTGGGGCAGGACGGCTTCCGGGAGCGGGTCACCGAGGCCATCCGGCGCCATGGGGCGGGGCGTGTCGGGGTCTTCCTCGGCACCAGCACCGCCGGACTCAACCACACGGAGCAGTGCTATCGGCGATACTTTGAGCAGGGTCGCGACACGCTCGGGGCGGACCTGCGTTACGCCCATACCCATACCAATTTTGCGCTCGCCGCCTGTTGCCGACGCCTCCTGGGGCTCGCGGGTCCTGCCCTGGTCATCTCCACCGCCTGCTCCTCCGGGGCCAAGGCCATTGCCGCCGGCGACCGCTACCTGCGGGCCGGATTGTGCGATGCGGCGGTGGTGGGCGGGGTCGATACCCTGTGCGCCACCACCCTCCACGGCTTCCAGTCGCTGGAACTGCTCTCCCCCCGGCCGGCCAGCCCCTGGGGCCTGGGGCGGACCGGCATCAGCATCGGGGAGGGCGCGGGCTTTCTGCTGCTGGAACGGGTCGCGTCTGCGCCCGGCCAGCCGGTCCTCTTAGGCACCGGGGAGAGCAGCGACGCCCACCATATCTCCTCGCCCCATCCGGACGGCGACGGCGCCGTGCTGGCGATGACGGCGGCGCTCGCGCGGGCCGGGCTGGCCCCCGCCGCCATCGATTACGTCAACCTCCACGGGACCGGCACCCCGGTGAACGATCGCGCGGAGGATCGGGCCATGGCCCGGGTCTTCGGGTCGGGGGTCGCCGCCGGCTCCACCAAGGGCGCGACCGGTCACACCCTGGGGGCGGCCGGGGCTGTCGAGGCCGCCCTGTGCCTGGTCTGCATGGCGGGCGGGCTGCTCCCCGGTACCCAGGGGACCAAGGTCCAGGACCCGGATCTCGCCCTGCGGGTGCTGGAGCACCCCCGCCCGGGGGCACCCCGCCGGGTCATGAGCAATTCATTCGGCTTCGGCGGCAGCAATTGCTGCCTGATCCTGGGGCGGCCATGACCCCACTGCACCTGCTCGGCGTGGGCCTGGTGGCCCCAGGCCTGCCGGACTGGGAGAGCGCCGGGGCCGTCCTGACCGGTCGGCGGCCCTATGCTGCGGCCCCTATCCCCCCCTGGCACCCGCCGCACTGCCGCCTAACGAGCGGCGCCGCGCAACACTCGGGACCCGGCTGGCCCTGGCCGCGGCGGAGCAGGCAAGCACGGGGCTCGCGCTGGACCCGCGCGAACTGTCAAGCGTGTTTACCGCGTCCGAGTCGGACCTGGGCATCATCGATCGGCTCTGCACCGACATCTTCGGTCGCCACACCCCGGTCTCACCCACCGTCTTCCACAACTCGGTCCACAACGCGGTGGCCGGCTACTGGTCCATCGCCCACGGCTGCCGCCAGGCGTCCACCAGCCTCTCCGCCTGGGACGGCAGTCTGGCCGCTGGTCTCCTGGAGTGCGCCGCCCAGCTCGCCGATACCGACCGGCCCGTGCTCTTGGTGGCCTATGACCTGCCCGGCCCCGCGCTGCTGGATTCCCATCGCCACCTGGAGGGCCCCTTCGCCTGCGCCCTGGTGCTGAGCGCGGCGGCGCGCGGTGCGGCGCCGCCCCTGGCCACCCTCGCCTTGGACTTGGTCGGCGCGGGCGAGCCGGACCGGTTACCCCCGGGCCTGGACCCGGCGCTTGAGGTCCTGCGTACCGGCAATGCCGCGGCCCGGGTCCTGCCGCTGCTCTTTCGCATTGCGGTCGGCGGCGGGGGGGCGGTCCGGCTACCCTATCTCGAGGACCTGGACCTGCTGGTCCGGGTAGGCTAGCGATGTCCGACAGCAATGACCTTTGCGCCCTACTGCCCCACGCCGCCCCCATGTGCCTGCTCGATACGTTGGTGTCCTGGGACCCGGAGTCCCTGGTCTGTACCGCGGTGTCCCATGGGGACCCGCACCATCCACTGCGCCGCAATGGGCGCCTCGCCGCTGTCCACGCCATCGAATACGCCTGCCAGGCGACCGCCCTGCACGCGGCCCTGGCCGCGCGCGCGGCCCCCGACACGGCGCAGCGGTCACTGCTGGCGGCGGTGAAGGAGATCACGCTGTCCCAGGATTACCTGGACCAGATCGAGGCCCCGCTGCGGATTTCGGTCTGGCGCGAACTGGCCTTGGGCCCGAGTGCCATCTACCGGTTTCTGGTCGAGGGCGGGGGGTTGCCCGTCGCCGGCGGCCGTTTGACCGTCGTCGGGGGGCTTGGGGGGTGTGATCAGAACTGATGTGGTGACCGAGATCGCGGGTACGTTGTCGTTGTCGTTGTCGTAATCGAATAATCCGAGCACGATTACGACAACGACAACGACGCCCGGTCCGTGAGAACGTCCGATAGCTGTAGGGTACGCATCGCGCACCCTACGACATGTGCGTTAACACATCAGTTCTGATCGCACCCGGCTTGGGGTATAAAGGAAACCGCCGTCGTTTTTTATGATACAATTACCGGCGCGTCCGCAGTCGGATTGCTCAGTCCATTGACATTCGTCTGATTTTTCGTCCATGCGGCGAGACCTCCGCGAGGTTGTGCCGTCAACCGCGCAACGGGGAGAACTGCCATGCCGTCTGATCTCACACAACCAAGTCACGCCGCTCGATCCTGTGACGTCCTGGTGATCGGCGGGGGGCCGGCCGGCGCCACCGCGGCCACCCTGCTGGCCGAGCAAGGCCATCGGGTCACCCTGCTGGAGCGGGCGCACCATCCCCGCTTCCACGTCGGCGAATCGCTGCTGCCGGCCAACCTGCCGTTATTCGACAGACTGGGCGTGCGTGCCGCGGTGGAGGCGATCGGCATGCCGAAATGGGGAGCGGAATTCATCTCCCCCTGGCACGACCACAGTCAGTCATTCGAGTTCGCCGAGGCCTGGGATAAATCGATGCCGCACGCCTACCAGGTGCGCCGTTCGCAGTTCGACGAGATCCTGATCCGCAATGCCGGGCGTAAGGGCGCCGATGTCATCGAAGGTTGTCGCGTCCGCAATGTGGAATTCCTCCCGCACGATGCAGGTGCCATGGTACGGGCGGAGCATGATGATGGCCGTACCGAGACCTGGCACTGCCGCTTCCTCATTGATGCATCCGGCCGCGACACCTTCCTCGGCAACCAATTAAAGGCCAAGCACCGCAACCCCAAGCACAACAGCTCATCGCTCTATGCTCACTTCAAGGGCGCGCAACGGCACGCGGGCCGCAAGGAGGGCCACATCACCATCTTCTGGTTTGCGCATGGGTGGTTCTGGTTCATTCCGCTCGCCGACGGCGCGACCAGCGTCGGGGTCGTCACCTGGCCCTATTACATGAAGACCCGCACCAAGCCGGTGCGCGAGTTCTTCCTGGATCTCATCCCCCTGTGCCCCGCCCTCGCGCAGCGGCTGCAGGGCGCCGAACTGGTGACGGGCGTCGAGGCCACGGGCAATTTTTCCTATACCTGCGACCGTACCCACGGCGCCAACTGGCTGCTGCTCGGCGATGCCTACGCCTTCATCGACCCGGTGTTCTCGTCCGGCGTCATGCTGGCCATGCAGAGCGCCTTCGCCGGCGCCGCGGCGGTGGATACCTGCCTGCGCGAACCGGCGCAGGCGGCCCAGGCCTTGCGGGCGTTCGATCGCGCCATCAAACACGGGCCCAAGGAATTCTCCTGGTTCATCTATCGTGTTACCAGCCCCACCATGCGCGACATGTTTATGGCACCGCGCAATGTTTTCCGGGTCAAGGAGGCGCTGCTGTCGGTCCTGGCCGGCGACATCTTCGGCACCACGCCGATCTGGCGTTCGGTCTTTGCGTTCAAGGTGATCTATTACCTGTCGGCCCTGTCGAACCTGAAGTCCACGCTCATGGCCTGGCAGCAGCGCAAGGTGAATGTGCGTTACGTCGAAGATACGCAAGAGATCGGCTGCCGATGACGCCTCCCGGGGATATTCTGCGGCTGGACTATCTCCCCGTTGCGCGGCTTGCGCAACCGGCCCGCGACGGCTGGCCCGACGCGCTCGGCGGCCTCTGCTTTTCCCACCCCGCCATTGCCGATGAGGCCGCGGGGTTGCCGCTCCTGGCGGTGGACATGCCCTTGTTGGAGGGGCAGGATGCCATCTGCGAGGTCTGGTCCACCGCGGAGGCACTGAGGTCCGGCCGGCATCAGGGCATCCATTACCGCGAGGGTGACACCTTGCTGTTCGGCTGTCTGACGCGCGACGAACCGACCAGGGTGACGCCCGGGGATGGTCGCGGGCCCCTGCAGGCCGCGACCCAAGCCGCCTACGAGTCGATTTTTGAACTGATCCAATCCCGCGGCTACCACGCCATCCTGCGCTTTTGGAACTATTTCCCCGGGGTCAACCGCGTCAGTCACCACCTGGAGCGTTATCGCCAGTTCAACATCGGCCGTCAGGACGCGTTCCTTTCACACGGCCGCAGCGTCATCGGCAACGTGCCGGCCGCCTGCGCGCTGGGCAGCGCCGGCGCGGCCCTTCAGGTCGCCTTCCTGGCTGCCCGCGCGGACCCGCTGGGCATTGAAAACCCTCGCCAGATCAGTGCCTACGACTACCCCAACCAATACGGCCCGCGCAGCCCTACGTTCTCGCGCGCGTCACTGGTCAACCTGCGTGGGCGCGACCTGCTGTTCATCTCCGGCACGGCCAGTATCGTCGGTCATCAGACCCTGCACGCGGGCGATGTGGACGCGCAGACACGCGAATCGCTCCATAACATCGCCGCCGTCGTCGCGGCAGCGAACCGCCGCGCCCCGGGCGCCGGATTCCGGCTCTGCAATCTCGCCTATAAGGTCTATATCCGCTACGCCGGAGACCTGGTCAGCGTGCGCCGCGCATTGCTGGAGTTCATCGGCGCCCCGGTAGCGGCCGTGTTCTTGCAGGCCGATGTCTGCCGCGCGGACCTGCTGGTCGAGATCGAGGCCTCCGGCGGTCATGCCATTGCCCCCGGCTAAGACCCGCAGCCGCGACCTGAGCGTATCGCCGGGATGGTGCCGGCGCGCCAGCCGGAGCGCGTACGAATACGTTGCGCTATGGTTCGGTCTGGGCCTGCTCGCCGCGCTGTCGCTGGCGTGGTCATTGCTGGCGATACCATTCTATGCGCTCTTGCCGAAGTCTTTGGCCAACCGGCTTGGCCGTTGGGCGATCACCGTCATGTGCCGCGCCTACCTCGGTATCCTGGGGTTGGTTGGTGCCTGCCGTTTCGATATCCAGGCCCTCGATGCCTTGCGCGGCGGGCCGCCGCTGGTGATCGCGCCCAACCACCCCGGCCTGCTCGATGCCCTGCTGGTGATGTCGCGGCTTTCCGACCTCGCCTGCATCATGAAGGTGGACATCGTCGACAACGTTTTCCTGGGTGCCAGCGCCCGGCTGGCCGGTTACATCCGCAACGATGCACCGCTGAGCATGATCAGGCAGGCCATCGCCGAGCTGAAAAACGGCAATCACCTGTTGCTGTTTCCTGAAGGCACCCGCACCACCCGCTGGCCCGTCAACGCCTGCACGCCGGTGGCCGCTCTCATCGCCGGGCGGGCCCGGGTGCCGATCCAGACGGTATTCATCGAGAGCGATTCGGCCTTCCTCGGCAAGGGCTGGCCATTGTGGCGCCGCCCTACGCTACCGATCACCTATCGCATCCGGCTGGGCCGCCGCTTCGCGCCCCCGCAACAGGCCGGTGAATTCACCGCGGAACTGGAGCGTTACTTCAGCGAGGAGTTGCGCAATAGCCCCCTGCCGCCTCCTGCCGGGCAGTCATGATACCGCCCGCCTCGACCGGTACCCATCTGGTGCTGATCCCCAGCTACGACTCCGGCGCCCTGGTCTATGACGTGGTACGCGCGGCCCGCCGGTACTGGACACCCGTGTGGGTGGTGGTGGACGGCAGCACTGACGGGACCGCTACGGGCCTCCAGGAAATGGCGGCCGGCGACCCCGGGCTGCGGGTGTTCGTGTTACCCGTCAACAGCGGCAAGGGCGCGGCGGTTCTGCATGGCCTGGAACTGGCCGCGAGTGCCGGCTTCACCCACGCCCTCACCATGGACGCGGACGGCCAGCATCCGGCCGCGGCCATCCCTGACTTCATGGCTACTTCCATGGGGACGCTGGACGCGATGGTGCTGGGTGTGCCGAGGTTCGACGCCGACGCACCGAAACTGCGGGTCCAGGGCCGCAAGGTATCGAACTGGTTTGCCAACCTGGAAACCCTGTGGCTGGGTATTGGCGACTCGCTCTACGGTTTCCGCGTCTATCCCATCGCACCCCTGTGTCGGGTGATGCACGCGCAGCGCTGGATGCGCCGCTTCGATTTCGATCCCGAGGCGGCGGTGCGCCTGTGCTGGTGCGGTGTAAGCCCCATCAACCGGCCCGCCCCAGTGAGCTATCTGCGCGCCGACCAGGGTGGCGTTTCTCACTTCAACTATCTGCGCGACAATGCCCTGCTGACCTGGATGCACACGCGGCTGCTGCTGGGTTTCCTGCGGCGCCTGCCCGCGCTCCTGCGGCGACGCTTGGGAATGGTTCACCGATAACTTACACAAGTCCACTGGGAATGCCTTTGGCATCGCGGTCGTTGTCGTTGTCGTTGTCGTTGTCGTAATCGTAATCGGATAAGCGATGCACTTCGAGGTCGGAGAGAATCCGGGGCGCTACGATAACCTCGACAACGACAACGACAACGACAACGACAACGAAAACGACCACCACCGTATTCGATGCTTAGCCGCCGTGACGGGGCTGGGCCGTATAAATGCCGATCCCCAAGCCCGGCAACCAGCGGCGCAGGCCCGGGGTGGTGATGACGGTACTGAAGATGGCCATCAGGACCAGCATGGTGAAGACCTGCTGGGAAATGACGCCCAAATCATAGCCGACGTTGATCACGATGAGTTCCATCAGGGCGCGGGTGTTCATCATGATGCCGAGCACCTTGCCCTCCAGATGCGAGAGCCCGGCCCAGCGCGCCGCGACATAGCTGCCGCCGAATTTGCCCAGGGTCGCCAGGGCGATCAGCAACAGGCACCAACCCCAAGCAGAAGCGGAATTCAGGCTTCCGATGTTGGTACGCAGACCGGTGTAGGTGAAGAAGATGGGCAGAAAGAAGACCATGACGAAGTGGCCGATGCGTTCCTTCCAGGCCGCGATCAGCTCATGCTCGTCATAGAGTATCACCCCCATCATGAAACCGCCGAAGATGGCGAAGATGCCGATCTGATAGGTGGTGATGGCGGAGATGAAGATGCCGGCCAGCAGGATACCAAGGAGATTATGGGTGAGCTTGCCGCGCCCGGCCTTCTCGCCCGTCGGCGCCGGTCCGGCCTGGCTGATGCGGATGAGGCGCTTCATCAGGGGGCGCACGCCGAACCACCAGGTCAAAAAATATCCCGCGACCAGCAGGACCTTGAGGCCGAAGTCAAGCGCGTTGAACTGGGCCAGCGAGAGCGCGGTGACCAGGGCGAGCAGCAGCCAGCCGACCACGTCGTTGATCGCGGCGGCGCTGATGGCGATGACGCCGATGGGCTGATGGGTGATCTTGAACTCGATCATCATGCGCCCGAGGATGGGCAGCGCGGTGATGGAGAAGGCGGTGGCAATAAAGAGCGCCGAGGCGACGGGGTCAACACCGGGTGACAGCAAGGGCGCCGTGGCGTACCCGAAGCCGAAGCCCAGGGCGAATGGCGCCACCATGCCGGCGGCGGCAATATAGGTGACGGCGCGGCGGTGCCGCCGGTCCAGCAGGTGCGCGAAGTCGAACTCCAGGCCAATCTGAAACATCAGCAAGATCAGTCCGATTTGCGACAACATCTGCATCGGAGCGGGCGCGGCCGAGCGAAAGACATAGGCGAAAAGGTCGGGCGCCAGCACGCCGAACAGGGACGGCCCGAGCAGGATGCCGACGATGATTTCCCCCACCGCGGGTGACTGCCCGAGGCGCTGCGCGACCCCTCCCCCCAGGCGGGCGGCCAGAATGATCACCGTCAATTGCAGCAGAGTGAAGAACAGCAGGGTCTCAGTCTGATGGACGGTCACGGCCGCGGCGGACGCCGTCATATCATGCCTCCATTTACCGAGATGACCGGACCGGTGATCCTAAGATCCACAGATGAACACAGATGAACACAGATTTTTTCCGAATTGTCATGCGCTTATCGCTATTGTCATGACACTGACCTAGTTGCCGACCGCGGCGCTTTCGCCCAGCCGGGCGATCAGCATGACGTTGGCGAACGGCAGCAGACCGTTCATGGGGGCGGTCTCGACCCGGAAGCCCAAGGCCTCCAGCGCCTGGATCCAATCCGGCAGGCGGCGGGGATACAAGCGCCGCCAGCCCAGCCCGCGGAACAGGGCGACCGCGCGATCGATCCAGTTGCTCAACTGGAACCGCAGACCGCCGCCGGCGTCTCCCACGCGCGTCAGGAAGAGGCCATTGGGCGGCAGGGCGGCCCTTACCCGGCGCAGGAGGTCGTCCTGCGACGGCCCATCGACGTAATGCGCAGCGTCCATGATGACCACGACATCCGCCTGGCCGAAATCCATCTGCCGCATATCACCCGCTTCGAAGCGGGCCCAGCTGCCGCAGGCACGCTGCGCGCGCTGCACATCGATCGTCAGGAGATCGATGCCGCGCAGCTCGGCGACCCGCGGGGGGGCCGGCCACTGCGCCGACCAATCGCCGGCATCATAGAGTTGCCGGGCGGCCAGCAGCCAGGCCGCCAGCAGGCCCTGACCGCAACCCAAATCGAGGATGCGGGCCGCGTCCGGGAAGAGCCCGCGTTCCAGCATACCAACGAACACCGGATCGCGACCGAGTTTGCCGCGGGCGAAATGGTAGGCAAACCTGCCTAGTGCCCGGTAAGGCTCGCTGGCCTGGTCGATGAGGCGTCTGCGTAGGGCCGCGGGGCTGACGATCATAGCGGGGGCCGCTCCAGGGCGGAACGCAGAGTGATGGGGGTGAGGCCGGCGGCGGCCGCTCGTTCCAGAACACGGGGCAGTGCGACCAGGATCACCGGCGCGCCCCCCGCGGTACGGGCCGCGTTGCCGTCATGCAGCAGCAGGATGTCGCCGGCGGCCAGACCAGTGGTCAAGCGACGGACCACGTCGTCACCGTCCCGGTTGCGGGTGTCATAGCCGCGGCGGGTCCAACTGGCCAGATAGAGGCCGTGGCGGGCCAGGATAGGTTCCAGGAAGGGGCTGCGCAGGCCGGCCGTGGGCCGAAAAAAAGACGGCCGCTGGCCGGTTATGGCGGCCAGGCTGTCCTGACCGGCCGCGATCTCGCGGGCCATACGGCGCGGCCCGAGGAGGGCGAACTGATGATAATGATGCTGGCCGTGGTTTTCGACGGCATGGCCCCGCCGCACGATCTCCCGGCACAGTTCGGGATAGCGCGCAGCCTTGGCGCCGATGCAAAAAAAGCTGGCGCGGGCGTCGAACCGCTCGAGCAGTTCGAGCACCGCCGGCGTCACCTCCGGGTCGGGGCCGTCATCGATGGTGAGCGCGATCTGCCCCGCCGCCGTCGGCAGTCGCACCCAGTTGGGGCCGAGGGCGCGACTGCGCGGCCAGAGACCGACCGCGGTCAGGGCCAGGTGGTTGGCGGCCACCCCACCCACCGCCCAGGGCCACCAGCCCGGCTGGATCGCAAGCAACCCCAAGGCCCCGAGGTGCAGCGCGACGCTCGCCTGCAAGAGCGGCGTGGGGCGCCATCGGCGGCGCGCGTGGGGCGGCGGCGGGACCCTCATGGGCGTCGCGTCAGGATGGCGGAGAAGACCAGGGCCAGCACCGCCCCCGGACCGACGGTGCAGCCGACCGCGTTGAGCACCGGCACGCTGGAGAAGGCCAGAATGCCGAAACCCGCTACGGTCGTGCCGACCGCGAGTACGAGTGAGGCCAGGACCCGCGGTGCCATGCCCCCCGCGACCGCCCCCTGGTCAAAAAACAGGGCGTAGTTGGAACCGACGGCCACCACCAGCAGCATGCCCACCAGGTGCAGGATAGTGAGTTGCTGACCGGCCAGGACCAGCCCGGCGATGGTCACGGCCACGGCGGCAACCAGCGGGGCGGCGATGCGCAACACGCGCACCGGCGAGCGGGTGGCAACCAACAGCAGGCCGAAGA
Source organism: Candidatus Thiodictyon syntrophicum (assembly GCF_002813775.1). Lineage (NCBI taxonomy): Bacteria > Pseudomonadati > Pseudomonadota > Gammaproteobacteria > Chromatiales > Chromatiaceae > Thiodictyon > Candidatus Thiodictyon syntrophicum. The sequence goes on along the minus strand of NZ_CP020370.1, from coordinate 688,220 downwards.
TCGCGGCCAGACCCGCCAGCGACAGCGCGATGGCCTCGCGCAGATAGCCCTCGTAGAGGTCGTCGCCCGCCCCCTTCAGATCAATGAAATAGACCCCTTCCAGTCCCGGCTGCGCCAGGGCCGGGCGCAGGTCCCGCGCGTCCAGGCGCTGCCCGGCCGCCACGCGCAGCGGCAGCAAGGCGCTCCAGCGCCCCTCCGACTGCATCAGCAAGGCATCCACCCCCTCTGCCAGGGAGGTCCCCTGAAGGTCTTCCGGGCGCAGGCTCGCCTGGACGCGGGCCTTCGCCACGTCCGCGAAGAACGGCTCGAAGCGCTCCGGGCGCAGCGGCAGTTCGGCAGTGGCGGCGCTGAAGCGTTGGCGCAGTTCGGCATCGGGCGGCAGGCTGGCCTGGCGCCGACGCTGGACCGCCTGACTGGGTAGATAGGTGGCGGGGCTCTCGAAACCGGCGATCAGGTCCGCGGCTTGCAGCCGGTGCAGGACGCTCGCCACTGCTTCACTGGTGGCGAGCGCCGCCTCGCGATCGGCCGCGGTCACGACCACCAGATAGCGCACGTCGGGGGCGCCCAGGTCGGAGCGCATGGCGAGGTCGAGGGCCTGGTCAGCGCCGGACACCGGGTTCAAGGCCGCCAGTTCCCGGTTCCACAGGTCGTCATGCCTCATCAGCAGCACGACGCAGGCGGCCGCGAAGAGGACCAGGACGGGTCCCCGCAAGCGGCCGGCCCAGGCAACCCAGACCTGCAGCCGACGACCGGAGGCGCTGACATCGCGCACGCGCAGGCCGCGCGGCAGGAGGGTCGGCAGGACGAAACGGGTCACCAGGGCGGCGGTGGTGAGGCCGGTGATCGCAAACAGGCCCAGTTGGGAGAGCCCGGGGAAGCTGGAAAAGAGCAGCGAGGCGAAACCGATGATGGAGGTCAACACGCCGATCCGGATGGTCGGCCAGAAGGCCGCGTTCCAGTCGCTTTGGGTGTTGCTGGTGGTGCCGTGCGTGCGTTCGGATTGAATGAGGAGGTAGGTGGAGTAGTCCACCGCCTCGCCGATGAGGGCGGTACCGAAGCCGAGGGTGAGGCCATGCACCATGCCGAAGCCGAGGCTGACCACCGCGACGGCGGCCAAGGCGCCCGACAGCACCGGCAACAATCCGAGCAGCAATGCCATCGGCGAACGGTAGACCAGGAGCAGCAGGCCGACGATGATCAGACTGCCGACCCCGGAGAGGGTTAAGACGTCGCGTCTGATGGTGGCGCGAGCCGTCACGGAGAAGGGGCCGGGACCGGTGAGTGCCGACGTCATCCCCGGCTCGGACACCGCCGCAAAGGCGGCCCGGATGGCCGTGACCGCCTTGGACTGTCCGTCCGTGTCCGCCCCGTCGGCACGGGTGCGGGCCAGCAGCAGGGCGCGCCGGCCGTCGCGGGAAGACCAGGCGCCAGCAAGTGTTTGCGGCCGCTGGCCGCTGCCCATGGCAGCCAGCAACCGGGCGAATTCTCCGGTGGGGTCGCGCGGCAGCAAGGTCTTGCTGAAGAGTCCGTCCGCCGCGGCCAGTGACTCGATGTTCTCCGCGATGCCTTGGCGCAGGCCTGCCACGGTGAATCGATCGGCATCCATTGCCGGGCTCAACAGATAGCGGTTCTCCAGCAGGACCTGGGCGTCCCGCTCAAGGCCCAGGGGCTCACCGTTGGCGATGTGCAGAAACTGCGCATCGGCGCGCAGGCGTGCGGCCAGTTCGCGCGAGACGCGCGCCCGCGCGGCCTGCTCGCCCCCCTCGATGCCGATCAGGATCAGGCGCGAGGCGATGCCCGAGCGAATCTGGTCGATGAGGAGTTGCTGTTCCTGGGTCGGGCTGCGCGGCAAAAAGGCGGACAGGTCGGCCGTAAAGTGCGTGCGCAGCACCACCCAGAGACACGCCAACAGCACGACCAGCCAGAGGCCGATCGCGACGCCGCCGCGTCGACTCATGGCGAACCCTTCTTACGGATGCTCATTACCGAACGATCGCCGTCCGTCAGTTGAATCTCGACCGTGCGTACCTCCTCCCGCGTCCCTTCCATGCGGATGCGGGCGACCACGCGCGTCATGCGGCCATCCAGCGGCGTCAGCACCAGCGTCCAGCGCTCACGGCTGCCTTCAAGGTCGAGCTGATAGACCCGCTCCAGTTCCTTGCGGTCACCGGCCAGCGTGGCGCGAATGCCCAGGATCATGCCTGCCACCTCGGGGTAATCCCTGAGTTGAAACACAGTCTTCTGGGCCCGTCGCTCGATGGTCAGGGTATCGCCATCCAGCACCATGGTCTCGACCTTGGGGGTGAGCGTACGCTTCTCCAGGCGGGCCGGGGGGACGAACAGCAGTTCGCCGGACGACTCCACCGGAAGGTCCAGCATGGAGATGTACTTGTGCTCAGTGAAGGAGGCCGTCCCATGCGTGGTGTCAGCCAATGCGGCCATGAGTTCGCCAACCGTGAACTGGGCAGCCCGCGCCGCTGGATTGAGCCCGAGCAGCAAGAGACCGATGCCGCACAGCAGGCCGCGCGCGCGGCGCGGCGAGGGCCGGGTCATCATGCCCGCCACGGCCAGGTTGGCGCGTTCGGGCCATCGCTTCCTTTGCGCCTGGCGCGCGCGATCGGGGAATGAACGGACGCGCCGGGGCAAACCGTGGGGGTGCTGCGGAAGGCGAGGATGCTGTCCATGATGCCGTGCTGCTCAAGATCGGGCAGCCGGCGCCGCCGCACGAGGTGCTCCACGACGAACATGAGTGCGATCAGGAGCGGTGACAGAAAATTGGCGAAGACCGACCAGACGGCGATGCCGGAAAATAGAAACAGCAGCGTGGACACCAGGCTGATACCCAGAAACAACAGCGTCCAGGCCAGCGTCACCTGGCGCGTGTAGCGGGCCACCTCCGGGCTCAGACTGCCGCGTAGCGCTTGCGCGAAACGGGTGCACAGGGGGGCCTGCCCGCGCCCAAGGGAGAGGCCAAAGGCCGCGCCGAGCAGGACATAGATGCCGGCGTGCTGGCTGAAATAGACCCAGCCGAAATGTTGCTCCAGCGTATCCCGGTAAAACCATAGCAGACAGCCGGCCGTGGCGCATAGCACCAGCATTGCGAACCGCCGCGGCGACCGCCACGCCAGCCACACGGCGATGACCAGAACGGGTGCCAGCGCGACGGTAAGGCCTAAGGCCGGAAAGCTGTTGGCCGCCGACGTCGCCGTGCTGTAATGCGCCAGTACCGGATAAGCGAATACGCCGATAGCGATGGCGCCGCGGCGGACCACACCGACCGGGGTAAGGCTCATTGAGTCCGGGCCAACAGCGTCAGCCCGCGCACTGCCGCGGGTTAGCGGTAGCCCGATTCGTTCGCATTGTGGATGATCCAGATCAGATGCCCGGAGGAGAAATCGCCGATCGAACCGCCGGCAAAGATCAGTCGCCCCTGGCCTTTGTAGACCGATTCATAGCGATGTTGGTCCGCGCCGAAATAGAAGGGGATGAAGGCCTTGCCCGTGATGTAGGCCCCCTGGTCCGTCGGCTGTCCGATCAGGTCGGTTACCTGCTTCATCGGCATGCCGATCTGCAACTTGGTGAACTTGCTGTTCGCCGCGGGTTTGCCTGAGATCTCGCCTTCCCAGCCGTCGATACCCTTGACCGCCCGGCCGGTCCCGGCCTCGACCTTGCTGGAATCGACCACCTCGCCGCTGCTGGTCGTTCCCGCCGCCGGTGTTGCTGCGTCCTGCCTGGCGGAATTGGATGCGCACCCGGTTAGGGCAGCGGCGAGTAGTACGGCGGAAGAGATTGCGAAAACGTTGATTTTATTGGCCACTTTTTCCTCGATTGATGACTGGCTAAGACCCGGCGCGCGCGGGGCCGGGAGTTCCGTACCAAGACTGTCATTACGTAGTGTACTCGATAATCTTCGCAGCCTAAACTCCCGCGAGGACGCCCGGCGCCGTCGCGTTCGCCCCGTGCAGCCAGTAATCACTGTTTGCGCAACTCGGGGCTGGAGTTGCGGCCCGCCCGGTCTTACAACAGCGGCCTTGGTCCAACCGCGCCACGACGGTTTTCATTTTGCCGCCCGCCTGTTAAAGTGTCGAACCAGCCGCGGCCACCGCCCCATGATGAGCGTTTCGTTCGCTCCTGAGCCCGTGACCGCAGGACGGCAGGCCGCGTTGAATGCGGCGTGCAGCGATCGTCGCCGCATGGCCCGCGCCCGGCGGGGTGTCCGCCCACGCAAGACCACGACGGACTGCGGCAGCATTCGCGGCAGGCCACTTTCCCTCTGGTGCTGACATGAGAATCACGCTCGTTCACCCGGCCGGATTCAATTTCGTCCCCGGGCAGCCGGACTTCTCGCTGCTGGCCAATCGCATGGCGCCGCTGGGCATCCTGCAATTGGCGGCGTGGCTGGAACAGCATGGACATCCATGCGCGGTGCACGATTGTCTCGGCCCCGGCGCGCCCGTATCGCTCGCCGCCACCGCCGCGGTGATATTGGCGACGAATCCGGACCTGGTGGGCTTTTCGGTCACGACCTCCGGTTTTATGGATGCCATCGAGATCGCCGCACGGATCAAGGCGCGCCGGCCTGCAGTCCGGGTCGTATTCGGCAATGTGCACGTTTCCGCGATTGGCGCGGCGCTGCTGCGACACTTCCCGGAAATCGACTACCTGTGCCTCGGTGAAGGCGAGGGTAAGATGCTAGACCTGGCCGAGAATCGGGACCCCCGGGAAATCGCCAATCTCTGCTGGCGCCGGGGCGAGGACATCGTTTCCAACCCACGCCGCCAACGCATCCTCGACCTCGACGACCTGCCTTTCCCCGCCTACGAAAAGCTCGCCGGTTTCCCCCGCGGCTACCACCTGCCGCTGTTTTCCTATGTCAAACGCTATGGCGCGACCATGGTCACTTCCCGCGGCTGCCCTTACACCTGTTCGTTCTGTGATCGCACGGTGTTCGAGCGACTGTACAAGACGAACTCCGCCGCTTACGTCTATGAGCACATGAAGTACCTGCGCGACCGTTTCGGCGTGCGCCACATCAATTTCTACGATGATCTTTTCACCGCCCAGCGGCAGCGTGTCACGCAGTTGTGTGAAATGCTGATCGCGCATCCGTTGGGCATGGATTTCAACTGTGCCGTGCGCACCGGCCACACCTCCGATGAACTGTTGCGCCTGCTCAAGCGCGCCGGCGCGCTGATGGTGTCCATGGGTATCGAGTCGGCCGATCCGGGCATGATGCAGCGGCACAAGGCCGGCGTCAGCCTGGACGGCGTGCGTAAGACGGTCGCGCAGATTCATGCCGCCGGGCTGCGGGCGAAGGGGCTCTTCATCTTCGGGCTGCCCGGCGAGACCCCGGACACGATCGCCGCCACCGGCGATTTCATTCACTCGCTCGAGCTCGACGAAATGAATATGAGCAAGTTCAGTCCCATGTACGGTGCGCCGATCTGGGACGAGTGTGTCGCCAACGAGTCGGGCGAGTTCAACGAGGACTGGCGGCTGATGAACTGTCTCAACTTCGTCTACCTGCCGAAAGGCTTTGAATCACGCGCGGAAATGGATGCACTGTATAACGCGCAAGTCCGGCGATTTTACGACAGCAAGGGCTACCGCCGACGCTTCGCGCGACGTCTTTGGCAACATCGCTGGAGCCTGTGGCATGTGCTGAAGAATCTGTCTAAGACAGTTCAGGCGGCACGCTATTTCAGCAGCAGTCAGGCCGACCTGGAACGGGGCGGGCAGGCCTTTGCACCCCATCCGCGACAGCCGCGCGGGCTGACGCCCAACCTGAGTCCGGAACTCGCGGTGGATGGAATCGCCGCGCTTGCGAGCGGCAAGGTATCACGCCGGGTGAAGCCCGATGCAGCGGCCGGCATGGGGACGGTAAGTAACGAGTCAAGAACAGGTTGAACACAGTCGTTGTCGTAGTCGTTGTCGTAGTCGTTGTCGTAATCGTAATCGGAGAAGCGATGCGCTTTGGAGTCCGAGGGAATTCCGGGCGCGACGATAACCTCGATTTCGACAACGACAACGACAACGACAACGAAACTAAACAGCGACAACTATCGCTATTCGGATATCGGCATGGTTCAAAAACGCGTCTTACTCCTTCGCTATTCGCAAACAGGTCAAACGCGCGCCGTCTCCGAGCGCATCGTTGCGCCGCTGCGACAGGCTGGAATCCTGGTTGACTGTATTGACATCGCGCCCCGCCAACCCTATCCTTTCCCCTGGCCGTTCTTAAAATTTCTGGAGATCTTCCCGGAAGCTGTTCAGGGTATTGGGCCGATCCTCGATCCCATCGAATCGCCCGGCGCCGCCGACCATGCCTTGGTGATTTTGGCCTATCCCGTATGGTACCTGGCCCCGGCCCTGCCGATTGCGAGCTTCTTGAATAGCCCCCAGGCGCACGCCTTGCTTTTCGGCAAGCCGGTCATCACGGTGGTCACTGCACGCAACATGTGGGTGACGGCGCAACAGTCAGTCGCCCAAAAGCTCAGCGGCCTGGGGGCGCACTTGCTGGACCATATCGCGTTGGTGGACCCCGCGCCCCCACTGGTGACCTTTATCACCACGCTGCGCTGGGTGCTGTCGGGCAAGCGGCAGCAGCAGCCGTTGGGCTTGCCCGACGCGGGCCTGGCCGCGGCACAGATCGCCCGGTGCCGACGCTTCGGTTTGGCCTTGGTGCAGGCCTTGGCTGCCGATCAAGAGCGGTGCGGCGCGGCCCTGTTGCGCGGCCTGGAGGCGTGCCATGTCGATCCAGCCTTGGCGGTGAGCGAGAGAGTCGGCTTTCGGAGCTTTTACCTCTGGTCGTTACTGCTGCGCCGGATCGGGCCTCAAGGCAGTTCGGCCAGGCGTCTGGGGGTACTGGTCTATCTGTGCATCCTGATCGCCCTGATCTGCACCCTGGTGCCCATCACCCTGGTGCTGCGAAAATTGGCCTTCGCCCTGAGCCCCGCCCGCGCCCGGGCCAGGCAGGCGGCCCTGGAGTTGCCCTCAGGCAATGGTTCGGAGCGTATGCCCGAGTTTGCACCATGAGCCGGGCGGTCTACATCACGGCCAGCGCTGCGTTCTTACCCAATGCGCCGGTTGACAATACCCGGATCGAATTGGTATTGGGCCAAGTGGGGCCGCGGCCCTCGCGCGCCAAGCGCATCGTGCTCAAGAGCAACGGCATCAAGCTGCGCCATTATGCGCTGGATGGCGCGACCAGAGTCGCAACCCACAGCAATGCCGAGATGACCGCCGCCGCCGTCCAGGCCCTGTTTGCGCCGGGCGAGGTGCAAACGACCGCCCTGGTCTGCGGCACCTCGACCCCCGACCAAACCATGCCCAATCACGCGGTGATGGTGCACGGTGAACTCGGCGTCCCGATCCGCGAAGTGGTGGCCACCAGCGGCATTTGCCTGTCGGGATTGAGCGCCCTGAAGTTCGCCTATTTGGGCGTGACGGCAGGGGACTACGACAGTGCCGTCGCCACCGGCTCGGACCTGCCGTCCGCGCTGTTGCGCGCCGAGTCCTTTGCGCCCGAATCCGCGGCCCAGTTGCGCCAATTGCAGGAACACCGGGAACTTGCCTTTGAGAAGGATTTCCTGCGCTGGATGCTTTCCGACGGTGCCGGTGCCTTGCTGTTGGAGCCGCGGGCGCGGTTGCCGTCCCTGGCGCTGCGGATCGATTGGATCGATTTGTTCTCTGCCGCCGATGTGTTGCCGACCTGCATGTATGCCGGCGCGCAGGAATGCCAGGGGCGGATCGTCGGCTGGATGCAGTTGGACGCCCAAGCGCGTGCGGCGGCCCCGGTGATGGCGATCAAGCAAGATGTGCGTCTGCTCAATGACAATGTGGTACGCGCCTGTTTCGAGAACCCGTTGCGCGACCTGATGGCACGGCGTAACCTGGTCCAGGGTCCGATCGACTGGTTCCTGCCGCACATGTCGTCCATGTACTTCGCGCCGGCCCTGGCGGCCGTGGTCAAGTCCTTGGCGCTGCCGATTGCCGACACGGCCTGGTTCACCAATCTGTGCCGCTGCGGCAACACCGGTGCGGCGTCCATCTACATAATGCTCGACGAGTTGCTGCACAGCGGGCGCCTGAAACAGGGACAAACCATCCTGTGCATGGTGCCCGAGAGTGGGCGTTTCAGCAGCGGCTTCATGCATTTGACGGTCTGCCAAGGTTAGGCCCGGCGAATGAGATACAAATCTTGAAGTCCTTTTCCAGGTGACGACTCAAGCTCAGGTCGAGCATAGTCGTTGTCGTTGTCGTAATCGTAATCGTAATCGGAGAAGCGATGCCCTTTGGGCTTCGAGAAAGTCCGGGGCGTTACGATAACATCGATTACGACAACGACAACGACAACGAAAATGCCGCGACCGGCAATCCCTAATGTAAACGTAATTGGCTACCGTCATGCGCACGACCGATTTGGAAACCCACGACAGTACGCTTCTCTCCGGGCAACGGCGAGTGGTGTATGCGCTCAACGACGCCGGGCAATACCAGGGGGTGCACTCGGCCGGGTGGGAACCCGAAGAGCAGGCTGGCCTGGACGAGGTGGACTGGTTCGATCACCTGCGCACCGAGTGCCGGGCGCGCATCAAGCAGGGTCTGGACTCCCCCTTGCGCTACCATATGTACCGGTTGCGGCTCGATGAGTCCTTGTTGGCGGAGGCCGTCGGCCTGTGGTCTTGGCGGGTCAGGCGGCATCTCGAACCCAAGGGCTTTGCCGCCTTGAGCCCGGCCTTGCGTGAGCGCTATGCACGGGTACTGGGAATGGCGGCGCAGGACCTGGATCGCTGTGATTGACTTCCAGCACCGCCAGGGCTCGCACTGCGAAAGCACGGCCGCCGCCAGTCTGTTGGCACATCATGGCTGGCCCTTGTCCGAGGCCATGTGCTTCGGCCTGGCCTCGGGCTTGAGCTTTTCCTACCTGCCGTTTGTGAAAATCTATGGCATGCCCTTGGTGGCCTACCGGGCGCTGCCCGGGCGCATCATCGCGCGCCTGCGGCGGCGCCTGAAGCTGCCGTTGCGAATGCAGCAATTCACCGACAGTACGGCCGGGCAGGTCAGGCTCGATGCGCTGCTGGCCCAGGGCCAGCCCGTCGGTTTGCAGGCCTGTATCTATTGGCTGCCCTACATCCCGGAGAATCTGCGCTTTCACTTCAACGCCCATAACCTGATCATTTATGGGCAACAGGGCGACAGTTACGCCGTGAGTGATTCGGTGCTGGAAGGAACTCACCGTATCGCGCGCGATGATCTGCAGCGCGCGCGCTTTGTGCGCGGCAAGCTGGCGCCGAAAGGGCGCCTGTTTTATTTCTCACAAGACGTGGCCGCCCAGGATATTCGCGGCCAGATCGGCCCCGCGATAAAGCAGGTGGCCAGGGAAATGCTGCAGCCGGCCCTGCCGTGGATCGGGGTCAAAGGCATTCGCTTCTTGGGCAAGCAACTTGGGCAACTCGACGCGGGCCTCCCGACCCGTGAGACGACCCGCTTGCTGCTGCACATTGTGCGCATGCAAGAGGTGATCGGCACGGGCGGTGCGGGATTTCGCTTTTTGTACGCGGCGTTCTTGCAGGAATCGGCGCAGTTACTGCAGAGTGAGCCGCTGGCACACAAGGCCATCGCGTTAACGGAGATTGGTGATGCCTGGCGCCAATTTGCCGTGGAGTTGGCGCGGATGGCCAAGGGTCGTGAGCCCTTGTCGCCGCGGCTCCTGCAAGCCACGGCCGAGGCGCTGGCGGCCCGGGAGACGGAGTTCTTCAGGTCGCTGTCAGCGCTGCGCACGCAGTTGCCAGGCGGCTAGACACAACAGGGCGATGCCAAAGACGGACAGCCGGGCGGCGTCACCGAGCCACTGCGACCACTGTTGTTCGCCCAGGAAAATGCGGGCCAAGCCGTCATTGGCCCAGCCCAGCGGTGACAGTGCAGTCATGGTTTGCAGCGACAACGGCATCACGGCCTTGGGCACCATGATGCCGCCGATGGCCGCCAGCATCACATTCAGCGCGCCGCCAATCAGATTGGCCTGCTCGACACTGTGGGCCCAGGCCGAGAGGGCCAGCGCCAAGCCCAAGGCCGCCAGGCTGGTGGCCGCCGTCATCAGCCCCAGGGCGAGCCAGTCGAAGTGCAGTGACAGGGCCTGCAGGCCCAATTGCGGGACCAGGAACACCCCGACCAGCAGCATGACCAGCACCTGCACGGCATTCACGCCGCCAAAACACAGCGCCTTGGCCAGGATCACCGAGCCGTTGCCAACCCCCATGGTCTGCAGGCGGCTCAAGGTGCCGAGTCGGCGTTCCTGGACGAAGACCGCCGAGAGCGGCAGCACGATGAAAAAGATGCCAAAGGCGAGCCACGCCGGCAGTACCCGCTGGACGGCGCCAAAGCGCGTGTGACCCTTGACCTCGTAGAGGCTCTTGATGTCGATCTGGGGTCTTATCAGCGTCGGATCGAGCATGCTTGACGGCATCAGGGCGCGCGCCAGCGGATCGGCATCGGCGAGCAACAGGCCGGGCAACTGCCGCCCCCAACTCTGTTCAATCCGGCTGCGCAGGGCGTTGACCACCGGCACCGGCGTCATGTCGTCAACCAGGAGGTCGACGCACAACGGCGCGATGTCTTGCGCGTCCGTCGTCGCGGGGCTGCTCAGGACAATCCCGATACCGATATCCTTGGTTTGCAGCGCGGTCAGCAACGCGGCCTGATCGGTGAAGACACGCCCGCTCAACTCGGCCTGCAGGCGTTTGGCCAACTGGCGGTGACCAAGGGCGGCGGGTGCCTGGTTGATGATTCCGATGGCGGGCAGTTGCGGCTGATGGTCGTAGGACATGGCCTCTTGCATGACCAGACTCATGATCAGGATAAAGAGGGCAGGCATAATGAAGAGGGCGGCAAGGCCATGTCGGTCGTGCCGCAGGCAGCGCCAGTCCTTGATCAGCAATGACCAAACCACCTGCGGCTTGAAGATGCTGCCTCGGAGCGATGGCGTCCGGTCGATACCGGTCGATTCATTCATGCGGCGACCTCAGCGGCCGGGACCGAGTCCAGGTACCGTTTGGTGTGACGGATATAAAACTCCTCCAGGCTCGTGTAGTCATGCAACAGGGTGTGCATGGCCAGGTCCGCGAGCACCAGTCCATTTTGCAATAACACCACCTGGGTACAGAGTTGCGAGACCTCTTCCAATTGGTGGGAGGCGAAGACCACCGTAACCCCCTGCGCCGCGAGCGCACCGATCTGTTGCAGAATCGCTTGACGCGACACCGGGTCGATGCCGACCGTAGGCTCGTCGAGCAGCACCAGTTCAGGCTGGTTCAACAGGCCGATCGCCAGGTTCAAGCGCCGTCGCACCCCGCCGGAACACGCCTGCACCCGGCGCCGCAAGTGCGTGGCGTCGAGCTGACAAAAGGCCGCCGCCTGCGCAATCCGCGCCCGGCACTCGTGCCGGGGCAGGTCCAATACCCCCGCGAAGCAACTTAAGTTCTCCGCGCAGGTCAGGCTCGGGTAAAAGGCATACTCTTGCGGGACCAGACTCACGCGCGTGCAGCGGGGCCGAATCAAGCGCCCGCTGGTGGGCTGCAATTGCCCGCAGATCAGACCCATCACGGTTGACTTACCCGCCCCGTTGGGACCCAGCAAACCCTGTACCGCACCCTTGGGAATGGTGAAGCTGACCGCGTCCAAGGCGCAACCCGGCGCCTTTGGGTACCGGTAACTGACACGCTCAAAGGTCAACATGGCATTTCGAGATCGGCGGTAAGAAAGGAAAAGTGATGAGTCAAGAAGAAGTTAAACGCAAACACAATCGTTGTCGTTGTCGTTGTCGTTGTCGTAATCGGATAAGCGATGCAACTTGGGGTGCGAGAGAATCCGGGCCACTACGATAACCTCGATTAGGACAACGACAACGACAACGACGCCAATCGCATTATCTATTGGGCTTGTTTAACGTATCAGTGAGCCGTTCCTAAGCGCCTGGGGCACAAAGGATCCTCAGACTGCCGCGGCAATGGCGCGAGGGCATGGGCGGATGGTACGCCGACAGCGCTCGGTTCTGCCAGGGTGCCTTGATCATCGCTCCGGCCAGTGGCGGTCCGTCCACAACCGGAGGTCGAGGCTTCAGCCGGTGGCGGATCCCGAGATATCCAAGCGAAATCAGTGGCGCCTGCATGCTGGACCGGCTAAAGCCTCGACCTCCAGTGGCCGGAAGGACGATCAGGGCCGCGCCGTGCCAGGGTGCCGCGCGAAAGTCTTTCCCTAACAAGGGGCTGGCGCCAGGAACGGGCCGCGCGCCGCTGGCTGCGCGGAGCGCCGCGAGCCCCTCCTCGGGGCTCCCCGTGACGACCGGACACCCCAGCGCGAGCGGGAAACGCCGGGGCGAGGGGCCCCCGGCGCCCGCCCGCGGCGCGTCCAACGCTTGACACCTGAGCTTTTGGCCCTACTATTAGCACTCGCTGGTGGAGAGTGCTAACAGCCCAGGCGGCAGACCGCGCCGGCGCCCCCCTCCACCCCCCTGAACACCCCTCCCAAGGAGAATCCAAATGAATGTCCGTCCCCTGCATGACCGCGTCGTCGTCCGTCGCATGGAAGAAGAGCGTACCAGCGCCGGTGGCATCGTGATCCCCGACTCCGCCGCCGAGAAGCCGATCCAGGGCGAGGTGCTCGCGGTCGGCCGCGGCAAGATCCTGGAAAATGGGGATGTGCGCCCGCTGGACGTGAAGGTCGGCGACCGCATCCTCTTCGGCAAGTATTCCGGCACCGAGGTCAAGCTCGACGGCAAGGACCTCCTGGTGATGCGTGAAGACGACATCATGGGCATCGTCGAAGGCTGAACGCCCCCCGACCGTCGACCGACGGTCCCGCCCGGCGGCCCCCGCGAGCGCCGCCCGCATCCCCCTGACCACAGATTGATTCGAGACAGATTCCCATGAGTGCAAAAGACGTTAAGTTCGGCGGCGATGCCCGTGCCCGTATGATGGAAGGCGTGAACGTCCTGGCCAACGCGGTCAAGGTCACGCTCGGCCCCAAGGGCCGCAACGTGGTCCTGGAGAAGTCCTACGGCGCCCCGACCGTGACCAAGGACGGCGTCTCCGTCGCCAAGGAGATCGAACTCAAGGACAAGTTCGAGAACATGGGCGCCCAGATGGTGAAGGAAGTCGCCTCCCAGACCTCCGACGTGGCCGGTGACGGCACCACCACCGCCACCGTCCTGGCCCAGGCCATGGTCCGCGAGGGGCTGAAGGCCGTCGCCGCCGGCATGAACCCGATGGATCTCAAGCGCGGCATCGACCAGGCCGTGATCGCCGCCACCGAGCAGTTGAAGGCCCTGTCGCGGCCCTGCACCGAGAACAAGGAGATCGCCCAGGTCGGCACCATCTCCGCCAACTCGGACGAGTCCATCGGCGAGATCATCGCCGAGGCGATGGGCAAGGTCGGCAAGGAAGGCGTCATCACCGTCGAGGAAGGCACCTCCCTGCACAACGAGCTGGAAGTGGTCGAGGGCATGCAGTTCGACCGCGGCTACCTCTCCCCCTACTTCATCAACAACCAGCAGGGCCAGAGCGCGGATCTGGAAGCGCCCTATGTCCTGCTGCACGACAAGAAGATCTCCAACATCCGCGAACTGCTGCCGGTGCTGGAAGCGGTCGCCAAGTCCGGCAAGCCGCTGCTGATCGTCGCCGAAGACGTCGAAGGCGAGGCCCTGGCCACGCTGGTGGTCAACACCATCCGCGGCATCATCAAGGTCGTCGCAGTCAAGGCCCCCGGCTTCGGTGACCGTCGCAAGGCCATGCTGCAGGACATCGCCGTCCTGACCGGCGCCACCGTCATCGCCGAAGAGGTCGGGCTCACGCTGGAGAAGGCGACGCTCAACGAACTGGGCACCGCCAAGCGCATCCAGGTCGGCAAGGAAAACACCACCATCATCGACGGCGCCGGCTCCGAGACCGACATCAAGGCGCGCTGCGAGCAGATCCGCAGCCAGGTCGAGGAGACCAGCTCCGACTACGACAAGGAAAAGCTCCAGGAGCGTCTGGCCAAGCTGGCCGGCGGTGTCGCCGTCATCAAGGTCGGTGCCGCCACCGAGATGGAGATGAAGGAGAAGAAGGCGCGCGTCGAAGACGCCCTGCACGCCACCCGTGCCGCGGTCGAGGAAGGCATCGTCCCCGGCGGCGGTGTCGCCCTGGTGCGCGCGCTCAATGCCATCCGCAGCCTCAAGGGCGCCAACCACGACCAGGACGTCGGCATCGCCATCGCCTGCCGCTCCATGGAAGAGCCGCTGCGCCAGATCGTCGCCAACGCCGGTGACGAGCCGTCCGTGGTCCTGCAGAAGGTCGCGGAAGGCACCGGCAACTACGGCTACAACGCCGCTAACGGCGAGTATGGTGACCTGGTCGCCATGGGCATCCTGGACCCCACCAAGGTGACCCGCTACGCCCTGCAGAACGCCGCCTCCGTGGCGGGCCTGATGATCACCACCGAGGCCATGGTGGCCGACGAGCCCAAGTCCGACGGGCCGGCCATGCCTGGCGGCGGCGATATGGGTGGGATGGGTGGGATGGGCGGCATGATGTAAGTCGCCTGGGGTCACTGGTTTGGTGACGGAAAGCCCCGCTTCGGCGGGGCTTTTTTTATGGCCTAAGCGCCTGAATCCGGCTTGACGCCGCTCGCCCCACCCATGCTACTGTGACTCCCTGGCTGATCCAGGAGACGCCCATGTCCGCCAACGTCCATTTCACCGGGTCGGTCGATCGCGACCTACTCCAGCGCGCCAAGGTGGTGGCGGCCAAGGCAGAGACCTCGGTCAACGCCCTGTTCAACGCCGAACTGCGCTATCTCGTGGAGACCTTCGAGGCCGCCGACGCCGTCGGCAATCAGAACTTCAAGGTGCTGCTGGCCTTTTCCCTGGGCCGCGTCGATGACCAGGCCGTCATGGATGCCCTGGGACTGGACAGCCAGGAGGACCTGTTCCTGTTGATGGCCCAGGCGCGGCTGCCGATGCCCCGGCTCTCGGATGCTGCCACGCAGGACATGGTGGCCGATCTGCACGCCCTGTCTGTGTAAGTCGCGAATCGGATGTCCGACCAGGCAGGTGTTGTCCTCTTGCCGGATGCTGGTCCGCTCATCACCCTGGCGTATGCCGATGCCTTAGACCTGCTGTTCAAGCCTGGCTGGCCCCTCGCGCTGGTCGACATGGTCCTGGACGAAGTCACCCGCAATCAGACCCCGACTAGCCAGAAGCTTGCGCAATGGGCCAACGCGCATGTGCTGCCCGTCCTCCCGACGCGGATCTTTGCACACTTCAAGCAGATGCAAAGCGAGTCGCCGCCGTCACCCCGGCGGGCCAATCTGGGCGAACTGGCGATTCAGGAGGTCATGAACGACCTTGCCCTAGAGAGTCCCCCAAGGACCGGGGTCTTTCTTTTCGAGGACCACAAGATTGCCCGCGCCAGCTTTCTGTTGCCCGAGAATTGTCGCAAGGTCAGCACCCGGGCCTTCCTGATCTATCTTGAGCAACGGGGTTGGCTTGCTTCTGCCGCCGAGATCGAGCGCCGGGCGATCCGCGCCGGTCGCAACTTCTCTCAGTTGCGGCTCCCGCCGGGGTAAGCTCAAGACACTATCTGAGAAGTGCTTGTCCGAAGACAGCTTGTCAACCCAAAGTAGAGATGCCCACCTTGCCATTGCCGACCTCTCGGTCCCGATCCCAGGACGGCATTGAACTACGCCGATGTATATAGTAACGTATCTACATGCAATTGCCCTTTCGGGGAGCGCTCATGGCGATCACTACGATTTCAAGCCGCGAATTCAATCAGGATACGAGTGGGGCCAAGAATGCCGCCAGGAACGGTCCGGTCATCATCACCGATCGCGGTCGCCCGGCGCATGTCCTATTGACCATCGAGGAGTATCGTCGGATCGCGGGCGGCGGTCGTAAGATCGCAGACCTGTTGGCGATGCCGGGCATTGACGAGGTGGAGATGGAGATCCCCCGCTGGGATGAACTGCCCAGGCCCGCGGACCTCTCCTGATGTACCTGCTCGACACCAACGTCATCTCTGAACTGCGCAATGGGGCTGGGGTCTGAGATTGCCTGAGGTGGTTGGCCCAGCCCACGGTAGGGCGGAAAGCGCAGCGGTTACGCCATCTTCTGGGCCTCAATGCCATGGTGGATAGGCATAAGAGGCCAGGGTCGGATACGCTGCCTGGTTCCAGGGGCTCATGATCACCACCGCGGCCATGGTGGCCGACGAGCATAAAGGGGCCAGCATAAGGACCAGGGTCGAATACTTTGCCTGGCTCCAGATTCCAGTGTGGGGGCAAGCGAGCAACATGCGGTCCTTATTCCAGCCGCATCAATCGCGAACGCGGCGGTTTATTCGTCACTGGGTCCTACGGCGTTCCTTCAGGCCGCCAGTTCGATGCGAATATGCCGCCCCAACGCCGTGGCGGCTTTCTCCAGCGTCAGCAGGGTTACGGAGGTATTGTCCGGGTCCAATAGGCGATCCAGGGCACTGCGGCTGGTGCCCATGCGCCGCGCCAGGTCGGCCTTGGTCAACTGCTGTTGCGCCATTTCCTGCTCCAGCCGGAAGGCGATGACGCGTTTGATGGCGATGGCTTCGGATTGCGCCAGCAGTTGTTCCTCGTCAAGAAAGGAATCGAGGCTGCTACCCATGTGCTCGTTCATTGATGCACCGTTTGTTCAGGGGGCAAGGGTCGCTCTGCGGCGCCTGGCCAGGTCGAGGTCACTGGCCGGGGTTTTCTGGGACTTCTTGATGAATCCATGCAGCAGAACCATGCGCCGGTCGGAGACGGTAAAGATGATGCGCGCGATTCGCTGATCCAGTCGCGAACGCACCTCCCACAACCCCGGGTCGAGCTTGCGGACGACCGGCATTCCGACCGGCCAACCAAACTGGACGGTCTTCAGGTCCGCACCGATGGCACCCTTGTCGTTCCTGGATAAGCTCTTGAGCCAGTGACGCACGGGTTCGGTGCCGGAGTCGGCCCGGAAAAAGACGACATCAAGGATCGGCTCAGGCGACATGGCTGTCAGCGTACCATTTTTGGTGCCGCGTGTAACTCGCGGGCACAAGGTGCTCGGGTCGGCCGCTTGCCTGGTTCGAGATTGCAGGGTGCGAGCAAGCGGGAGCATGCGGGCCGTGCTTGAACCGCGGCAATCGCGAACGATGCGGCTCCTTCGTCACCATGTTCTACGGGTTACAGGCTTGCCAAGCATACGCCAGTGGCGTATGCTCCGGTCATGCTGACGATCATTGAATCTCCTCTGTTTACAAGGCTGTGGCCAGATTACTGGTCAGAAGAAGAGCGAGCCGATTTTGCGAGCTATCTTGCAGCAAATCCTGGTGCAGGGGATGTTGTCCCTGGTTCTGGCGGTTGTCGAAAGATTCGCTGGGGCAGGGCGGGAGCTGGTAAGCGCCTGACTATTAACCATATCTCCCATCCCCGACGCCGCGCTGGGCCTCCATCGCCAGCACGAAGTCGGCCGCGCGCTGGAGTCCGATCCAGAGGGTTTGCGGGCCGGGGAAACCGTCGGACTTGCGGTTGAGGAAGCCGCCGAGGCCGGCGATCATGCGCACCATTCGATCCAGCGTGGGTGGGGTGTCGGGCGGGGGCTTGCGCTCGGTGACGATGTAGACGGCGTGCCACTCGGCGGTCTCGAAGACCACGTCGCAAGGCATGTCGGGGCATTCACGTCCGAGCATCGTGAGGAACAGTACTCGCCAGGCGACGATCATGTAGCAGGCGAGCGCCGGTTCCAGACGTTCGCGTTTTTCCAGTTGCAGCTTCTCGATCCGGCAGCCGCTCTTCAGGATGCGGAAATAGACCTCGATTTGCCACCGGCACAGGTACCATTGCAGCTTCTCCAGGGCCTGCGCGGGGGTATCCACGGGCAGGTTGGTGAGCAACAGCCACACCACCGGCTCCTCGCCCGTCGGCGGCGCCGGCTCGCTGGCCAGGAGCGCGGTGATTTCCACCGCGGGCAGGGTGCGATCGGGGCGGCGCGGGGCCGGGAGCGTGATCCGCACAGCCCGCAGTTCTTGATGGACCGTGCGGGCCGTGCACCCATGGCTGGCGGGTCGCTCGAAGGTGGTTGCGGCCAGCACCGGCGCTTCGGCCACCTGTTGACGCAGGGTCTTGCCATCGGCCAGTACCCGGTCGTGCTGGCCGCGGACCAGCCAGTCGGCGGCGGTGTCGGGACAGGGGGCCTCGACAAACAGGTCATAGATGTCGGCCTCACGGTCGGCCACATAGGTCAGGCGGGTGTTCGGAAGTTGCTCGGCCAGTTCGTCGATCTGCCGGTAACCGTCCACCCAGCGCACACTTTCCTTCTCTTCCAGGGCGCGCTTGGGATCTTTGTCCTGCCCCAGGCTGCCGGGCTCACGGACCCACCGGTGGACATTGAGCAGCCCGAGGCACAGCCGCTCGGGAGTCACCGCCAACGTCGGATGCAGATACAGGCCCTGGCGGGTCTCCAGGTTGAGCGGCCCCAGGCCCTGCATGGAAGGTCTGCCGGTATAGTCGAGCTCGCTGGTGTCCTCGATACATAGCACCCGCGGGTGCGCGCCCATCCGCGCGACGGTGCAGGCGATGTGCGGGGCGAGTACGGCCTCGGCGGTGACCGCATCATGGTCGAACAGGCGATAGGCCGCGCGGGTTTCGCGCCAGCCACCGCAGGCGGCGGGAATGCTCACCGTGGGTTTCTCCCCGAGCTTGGCCAACACCCGGCGCGCGCGCCGGTTCAGACGTTGATCGCCCAAGTCGATGCCGTCGAGCTCGGCGGCCAGGGCGCTCATGCGACCCCCAGCAGGGCGCGGAAATCCGCCGCCAGCGGATAGACATAGAGCGCCTTGCGCGGCAGCGCCGCCTGGTGGGTGCGGTCGCATTTGCCGCGCCCCGCGGTCTCGCCAAGATAGCGCCAGTTGGCCGCGCGGTAGCAGGTACCACGAAACCGGGGCGTCTCCACAAAGGTCTCCAACAGGACCGGGCGCTCGCCATAGCGCGCGGCGAAGTCCTCGCCGACCCGCGCGGCGGCCAGTGCCAAGACCTTGGAGGCGAGGTTCTTCACCTGCACCCAGGGCAGGATGAGAAAGCGGGCGTTGTTGAGCACGCGTCCCAGATGGGCCTCACGGGCGGGGCGCTCCCAGCCGATCCAGCGGTCGCGCGCCGCGACCTTCCAGGCCGCCGCCCCGAAGCCGAGCGCACCCAAGAGCCCGTGATCCGACTGGATCAGATAGCGCAGTTGCGCACCGGGCAGCGGCGTGTAGCCCAGGTAGTGCCAGCGCTCGATCAGCCCGTTCCACAGCCGCGAGGCGCTCCGATCGGCGACCGGCGCCAGGCGCAGACCGCTCAGTTGCCCGACCGATCCCGCCAGCGGCTGCTCGCTCGGCCAGGCACTCGGTTGCTTCACCAGGCCGCGACCGTTACCGTTGCCGTTGCGCGCCGCCGGCAGTTCGATCAGCCCCGCACGGTGCAGGCGCAGCAGTCCCACCCGGCAACTCATCAGCTTCGGGCGGCCCAGGGTGTCATGCCACCCCAGCGCCGCACAGACCCGTCGCGCCACCTCGGCGCGCAACGGCGGGGCGGCGGCGTCGATGGCCCGCCGAATCGTCTCCAGGTCCGCCGCACTCAGCGGCCGTCCGCACAGCTTGCCAACACGTGCCTCGGTCATCTACCTTTGCCCCATCGGTCGCGATGGGAACGAATTTCACCAGCTTTGCCGCTCTGTGTCCAGCACCGGCGCCGCGCGCTGGCCAGCCGAGATGTGGGTAATAGTCAGGGTAAGCGCGGCGGGATCAGGGTGATCTACACCACGCGGTTATCGAGCGGCGCGGTTGTGCTGCTCATCATGTATGCCAAGAGTGCTGAGGATAACATTCCTTCTCATGTGCTGCGGCAGATTGCAGAGGTTTTTGGATATGCCACTCACTGATCAAGAACTTCTTGAGCGCGACGCGCAGCGCAATATTGGCGAAGAACTGCTGCAGGCCGTTCGCGATGTCAAGGCGGGGCGTTATGGTGCAGTCTACGATGTGGAGCCGAACGAAGTTGCGGCAACCCGCCTGCGATGTGGTCTTTCTCAGGCTCAGTTCGCGGCTGCGCTTCAGATCTCTCCACGGACCTTGCAGCAATGGGAACAGGGGCGCCGCCGGCCGTCAGGAGCGGCTGAGACGCTATTGAAAATCGTTGCCCGTCATCCCGAAGTCTTGCGTGAAGTCATCTAGGTGCGCAGGGCGAATCTGGTGGGTGCAGAGCGTTCCTGCTGTACTCCGCGATGTGAACTGCGCCGTCACCGGACATCCGCCACAGTTCCCCCGCCAGCCGATCTTGTCGTGGCCGGTTACCGCTGCCGGTCGCGTGGCTGGTGACGGTGCGGGCGATCTGGGCTATCAGTGAGCAGTGTTACACTGTGTAAAGTGTTTTCTGCTTCCGCTCCATTTTAATCCTCTCATGAACCCCGCCATCCAACTCACCCTGAACCAGGCCTTCGAGTTCCTGCTCAACGTCGCCGTGGTGCGCCCGGTGTTCCTCTGGGGCGCCCCGGGCATCGGCAAGACCGCTCTGGTCAACCGCTTCGCCAACGAGTTGGGGCTGGAGTGCGTGTCCTTGTTGGGCAGCCAACTGGCCCCGGAGGACCTGCTGGGGGTACCGCAGATCGACGGCGATTGTTCGCGCTTTTTCCCGCCTGCCAACATCGTGCGGCGGGAGCCGTTCGTGCTGTTCCTGGACGAACTCAATGCCGCCAGCCATGAGATCCAGAAGGCATTCTATTCGCTGATCCTGGACCAACGGGTGGGTGAGTATCGCTTGCCGAAGGGCACCCTGGTGATCGGGGCCGGCAACCGCGCCAAGGATGCGGCGATCGTCAAGCCCATGCCCTCGGCACTAATCAACCGCCTGGCGCATATCCATTTGCGCGCCGACCATCGGCAATGGCTGGACTGGGCGGTCAATCAGGGCGGGATTCATCCCTGGGTGGTCGAGTACCTGCAACTGCGCCCGGACCATCTGTGGAGCGAGCCGCCGAAGCATGAGGAGCCGTTTTCCACGCCGCGCTCCTGGCACATGCTGTCGGATGCGCTGTATTCATTCAGCGGCACCATCGACAACACCTTGCTGGAGGCCTTGGCCTTCGGCCTGCTCAGTCCGCCCCACGCCGGCCAGTTCAAGGGTTTCCTGAAGCAGATCCAGCAAAAGCATACCCTCGCCGCCATCCTCAAGGGCGATGCGCATTGGCCGGATGCGCCCGCCGATCGCGACATCCTGTATTTTCTGGCGCAGTCGCTGCGCGGACTGCTGCGCAAGGAGTTGCCGGAAGACGAGGCCAACCTGCGCAGTGAACACCAGCAATTGGCGATGCGCGCCAAGGACCGGCTCAAGGAGTTGGCCCGTATCAGCGTGGAGATCGCCCAGTCGGTGCTGGCGCAGGACGACGAGGGGCGACGCCTGCCGACCTGGTTCCTGGTAGAGGTGGCCCGCGACCTGCCGCGCCTAGCCGGACACGACAAGGCCTGAGCCATGGCGCGCCCGCGACGCCCGGACCCTGCGCAGGAGGCCCGCGAGGCCGGACTCGCCCTGCTGCGTGAGAAGGCGGTGCTCTTGCCCTTGCTCGGGGAAATCCACTTCATCCCCGACAAGCCCCACCAATTCGTCGCTGACCAGGGGTGGCTGGCCGTCACGCCCAAGGGGTCGGTCTATCTGCATCCGACGCGCCGCGCCTCGGCCGATGAATGGGCGCGGGTAATCGGGATCGGCGTTGTCTGTCTGGGCTTCGGTATGGTACGCGGGCGTGCGCCGCAGGACCTCTGGGAGACCGCCTGCCTGCTCAGTGCCGAGCGGTTCTGCGATGAGTTGAAGCTGGGACAACTGCCGGAGGTCTTGTGGCATGGGCCGGTCGTGGTGCCGGCCGGGGGCGAGGACGCCTTGTTCCGGCGTTGGTGCGCCGACGCAGTGGACCCGGCCTTGGCGCGATGGCATCGATGGTGGTGCGGGGGCCGGCCGCTGTTTGTGGGACTCGACGGCAAGGGGGTCGACCATTGGCGGAAGCCGCCGGACTGGCCCGCCTTGCTGGCGGAGGGTATTGCCCAGGGGGTGGGCCGCGCCTTGCGGGTGGTGGCGGGTCGGGAGACCGCCGCCGGCCATGTCACCCCGGCCGACAGCCCGGCCCAGCGGGCCAGGCGCCGGCTGATGGACAGCTATCCATTGCTCGGTGCCCTGGCCGCCGGTTTCGACCTGGAGGAGGGTTTGGCGCAGTGCCGACAGTATGATATCCAGGTGGCTGCCATCGATGTCGGGGCGCGGACCATTTGGATGAATCCAACGGCGCGGCTGACCGATGCGCAGGCGCTCTTCGTCTTCGCCCATGAACTGCTCCATGCCGGGTTGAACCATGGTTCCCGGCGGCGCGGGCGCGATCCCTTGCTGTGGAATGTCGCCTGCGATTTCCTGATCAACGCCTGGCTGATCGACATGGGCGTCGGTACAGCACCCGCGTTGGGCCTCTTGCACGACCCGACCCTGGCCGCGCACAGCGCGGAGGAGGTCTACGACCTGCTGGCGCGCAATCTGCGCCGGGCGCGCAAGCTCATCACGCTGCGCGGCCCCGGCCAGCCGGATATGTTGGGCGAGGCGCGGGACGGCCCCTTCGTGGATGCCGAGGAATACTGCCGCCGCGCCTTGGCGCAAGGGCTGGAGCGCTGGCTCTTCGGCGGCGGGCGCGGCACCATTCCGGCGGGGTTGATCGAGGCGATCCGCAGCCTGAGCCAGCCGCCGATCCCCTGGGATGTGCGGCTGGCAGAGTGGTTCGACGAGCGTTTCCCACCGCCTGAGCTGCGCCGCAGCTACGCCCGGCCCTCGCGCCGCCAGTCCGCCACCCCGGGCATCCCGCGTCCTTCCCCGCTGAAACCGCCGGAAGAGCAGCGCAAGAGCCGGGTGTTCGGCGTGGTGCTGGACACCTCGGGGTCGATGCCGCCGCAACTTCTGGGCAAGGCACTGGGCGCCATCGCCAGCTA
Source organism: Candidatus Thiodictyon syntrophicum (assembly GCF_002813775.1). Classification (NCBI taxonomy): domain Bacteria; kingdom Pseudomonadati; phylum Pseudomonadota; class Gammaproteobacteria; order Chromatiales; family Chromatiaceae; genus Thiodictyon; species Candidatus Thiodictyon syntrophicum. Next base: position 665,190 of record NZ_CP020370.1, on the reverse strand, counting down.
CAGCCTCGCGCATGACGTCTATGCAGTACGCCTGGTGTGTTGCGACGCCGCCGCCTATGACGACGGCTGGGTGGAGCCGGAGCGCCTGCTGGAACGCTTCACGCTCAAGGGCCGGGGCGGCACCGTGCTGCAACCGGGGGTGGATTGCCTGAGCCGCCTGGCCCAGCGGGGCGAATTCCCCCGGCACGGCCCACTGTTGTTGATTACGGATGGCGAGTGCGAAGACGCGCTTGAGATTGCCTTCGACCACGCCTTTCTGTTGCCCGAAGGCCGACGCCTGCCGTTTGTGCCTGGGGGGAAAGTCTTTGCGGTGAAGTGAGAAGCCCCTTCGTTCCCAGGCTTTGTACCCGCACCACAAACCGGAGGTCGCGGCTTCAGCCGGATGCGGCGCCGCTGCCCGCTAAAGCGTCGGCCTCCGGTCGAGTCGCCCCGGCGGCCTTGGTCATAATCCCGGCCACCAGGCACCGGCGAGCGCTCGCAGCCCGGGTCGAGCCTTCGTGGTACGGATTTCTTCGGAAATCGCCTAAGTGCCCCGCCTTTGGTCTTTCCCGGCCGCCCCCCGGCATAAGGATGCCGATGGGGTCGCGGCCGTGCCGGTCGGGTCGGTACCCCAGGATCGAGTACCTCACCGCCACGGAGAGATCGCGTGCCCGCCCACCGCCTCGTCCTCGCCTGCCTGCCCGTGCTCCTCCTGACCCCTCGCCCGGGTCTGACCGCAAACCCCTTCCCGGCGCTCGACGGCGACTTCGCGGCGGTCTGCCAAAGCGCCTTCGAGCGGTCGCACCAGCCGGACACCCCGCCCGTGTCGGTGCCCCTGCCGCTGTTCGACCCGCCGCAGACCGGGGCCAAGGAGGACCCGGGCCTGGTCTTCGAGGAATACAATCGCATCGAGCCCCGCCAGTTCGTCTATCAGGACCGCTTCCTGTGGGCCAAGGCGCGCCCGCGCGGCAATGTGCACCGGGAACCGATCGATCTGCGGTTCGCCCCCGGGATGGCGCGCCCCTACAGCGCCGGGGCCTATCGACTGTCCGACTTCGACTATGGCTCACCGGACATCGAGCCGCCGCTGCCGACCCGGATTCCCGCGGCGGCGCGGTTCATCACCGCCCTGAACCTGGGCGCGCGGCGGGGCGCCGCCCCCACCTGGCCGCAGTTCGCCTACCTGGGGGGCAGCGGCTATGTCCGCCTCACCGGGCTCGACACCGGTTTCGGCACCAGCCTGCGCCTGAGCGCCTACAACGTCGGCGACGTCGAGGCCAAGCCGCGGCTCACGGAGCTTTATCTGCGACCGCTGCCCTACCATCGCTTCGCCGCGCTGGGGGTCATCGAGAGCGCACCCTTCACCGCCTGCATGCAGACAGTAATGAGCGCGGATCTGAGCACACGGATGCAGACGACGCTGCGGTTCTATCCGCGCGCCGGCTATGTGGGACCAGTGGGGGCACTGGTCAGTCCGATTGCCATGAGCAGCATGTTCTGGAAGGGGGAGGCACAGACGCCGGCCGATCCCGGGGACGAGGCCCACGACGCCGACACCATGACGGTGTGCGGTCAGGCCGCCGCCCCGCTCCAAGGCCTGGTCCCCGCCGTCGGCGCGCGGCCGGTCTTTCGCGACTTCGGCCCCGCCCCCTGTTTCGGGCTGATGCAACTGGATCGCACGCCCTCCCACTACCAGACCTATGACGCGGCCGACTATGCCCGGCGGGTGAGCCTCTGGGTCGGCGACCTGCAATCGGACCTCGCCTTTTCGGTCAAGTTGATGACCTATGGGAGCAACTACGAGGGGGAGGACAATGTCGTCGCCTATGCCGAGTTCCTGGACGAGCTGCCGGTCCCGCTCGCGGCCGACGACGCCGCCACCTTCAGCTATACGATCACCGCCTCGGCCCTGCCGCCGCCCCAGCCGGGTCCGCGGATCGGGCTCGGCGGCGCCGTGCCGGGCGCGATCACCGGCGCCGCCGTCGCCCTGGGCGGGGAGACGCTGGCCGTGGGCGCCCCGGTCATTCTGGGTCGACCGGGGTCGGCGTATCTCTTCAGCCGCACGCCCGATGGACTGGTCGCCGAGCGGCGACTGACCCCGGATGACGGTGTGCCCGGGGACCACTTCGGGTCCGCCATGGCCATGTCCGGTGATACGCTCGCGGTTTCCGCCCCCGCCAATGGCGCGGTCTATGTGTTCGTCCGGCGGGGGCAGGATTGGGTCCAGCAGGCCCGGATCACCATCCCCATGACCTACAGCTTCTGGACGCCGGGCTATCCGGTCGCCATCGCCGGCGATACGCTGGTGGTCGGGCTGCCGGGCGATGACGACCGGGCGGGCGGGCGGGCGACCGATTATGGCGCGGTCCTGGTCTATCGGCGCCAGGGCGAGGACTGGACCCGGGAGGCGCTCCTGCGCGCGCCCGACCGCGAGCCCTGGGACCACTTCGGCGAGGCGCTCGCCATCGACGGCGACACCCTGGCCGTCGGCGCCCCGGGCGACGACTACCCCGGGGCCTGGGAGCAAGGCTCGGTCTATCTCTTCCGGCGCGACGACGGCGACTGGACCCAGACCGCCAAGCTCACCGAGCCGGGCGGCTGGAAGGACTACGGGGCCGCGGTCGCACTCGCCGGCCCCCGCCTGCTGGTGGGCGTGCCGCGCGCCCACGGCCAGGGCTGGCGCACCGCCGCGGGGGCCGTTTGCGCCTATGCCCGGGGCGCGGATGGCTGGTCGCGGCAGCAGTGCCTGTGGCCAACCGACCGCCAGAACGGGGACCAGTTCGGGGCGGCGGTGAGCCTCGCCGGCCGGGCGGCCCTGATCGGCGCCCCCCAGGCGCGGCAGGGGCGGGGTGCCGCCTACGTCTACCGGTACGCACGGGGGACCTGGAACCAGGGGGCCGAACTGACGGGGGACCCGGGGTTCGGCGGGCAGTTCGGGGCCGTGCTCGCCACCGACGGTGACACCGCGCTGATCGGCGCACCGCCGGCCGCGGGTCGGGAGGAGACGGTGCCGGGCCAGATCTATGTCTTTCCCCCAGCGGTCCCTGGTACTCGACCAGCGCAAGGCGGCGCGCCCTGAAGATCAAGAACGCCACCAACGGTCAGGCGCGGTTGTCCGGGATCGCTAATGGCAGGCAGTAAGCGCATGTCCTATAAAGACCACTTGGACTTGACTCTCGCGCCCCCAGTTCCGCCCAGTCAGTCGGTCGACCAATTCAGGTGCAGCCATGAGCCATGCCGAAACCCACAACCCACAGGCGATCACGAGCCGACTCGATCGGATGACACTTGCGGAAGCGATCACGATGGCCCAGGAGTTCGAGGCCGCTGCCGCCGACTTTTATCGCGAGCTCGCCCGCCGGCTCAACACCGAGACGAGTACGCTTGCCGATGAGTTAGCGAACGAGGAGGAACAGCACGGCCTCATGCTCCGCGGGCTGGCCGCCCAACCGGGGCTTGCGCAGCACCTGCGCCAGCGCATCGCCGCCCCCGCGAGTACCCCGGCCTTCCGTACCTTCATCACCCCCCTGGACCTGCCGGCCGCGCCCCAAGAGGACGAGTTGCTCGCCTATGCCAAGTCCCGGGAGGAGATTGCCCGAGAGCACTACGGCTATTTGGCGGAACTGGCCCCTCCGGGACCGTTACGCGACCTGTTCGCGTTCTTTGCGCACGAGGAGCAGCGGCACGCGGACCATCTGGACCAGCGCTGGAGCGAGTTGTTCGCGGTGTTCTAAATGTGGAAAACCGTGTCCAAACCCGCGGACCCCGCTGCCCATAGACTTCCCCGCCCCCGCTCCAGCATACTCCCCACCCGAGGCTTGCCGTCGTCCGCCCCGGCGTCCGCGGTCCGCCCGCCTACCCCTGAGGCAGCCGTCTCAGGTCATCCGGCCCTGGAGTGAAGCGCTTTGAGCATCGACTGGAACACCTATCCCTGTCAGGACCTGTACGACGAGCTGGTGGCCGCCCCCGGTCAGGGCCGCAACGCCTTCGCCGGGCTGCTCGATGACCTCAAGGACCTGGGGCCGGACGAGCTGGTGGCCCGCCAGGCGGCGGCTGAGGTGGCGATCAAGGAGATGGGCATCACCTTCACCGTCTACTCGGAGGAGGGCGCCATCGACCGCGCCTGGCCCTTCGACATCATCCCGCGGATCATCCCCAAGTCCGAGTGGGACCGGGTGGAGGCGGGTCTGAAGCAGCGGGTGCAGGCGCTCAACCTCTTCATCGACGACCTCTACCACGATCAGCGCGTCATCAAGGAGGGGGTCTTCCCCGCCGAGGTGCTGGCCAGGTCGGTCAACTTCCGGCCCCAGTGCGTGGGGGTCAACCCGCCGCTGGGCATCTGGGCGCACATCTGCGGCTCGGACCTGGTGCGCGACGCGGACGGGACCATCTATGTCCTGGAGGACAACCTGCGCGTCCCCTCCGGAGTCTCCTACATGCTGGAGAACCGCCTGGTGACCAAGCGGGTCTTCCCGGAACTCTTCGAGCACTATGCCCCGCTGCCGGTGGACGACTACCCGTCCCAGCTCTTCGACACCCTGGCGGCACTCTCGCCGCGCCCCGCGGACTATCCGCAGGTGGCGGTGCTGACCCCGGGCATCTACAACTCCGCCTATTTCGAGCACGCCTACCTGGCCCAGCAGATGGGCTGCGAACTGGTGGAGGGGCGCGACCTCTTCGTCGACAAGGACGACTGCGTCTACATGCGCACGGTCGACGGCCCCAAGCGGGTGGACGTGATCTACCGGCGGGTCGACGACCTGTTCCTGGACCCGGAGGCCTTCCGGCCCGACTCCACCCTGGGGGTGCCGGGCCTGATGCGCGCCTGGACCGCCGGCACCGTGGCCCTGGCCAATGCCCCCGGGGCCGGGGTGGCGGACGACAAGGTGGTCTACGCCTTCGTGCCCGAGATCATCAAGTTCTACCTGGACGCCGAGGCCATACTCCCCAATGTGCCGACCTATCGCTGCATGGACGCACCATCCCTGGCCTATACCCTGGAGCACATGGAACGGCTGGTGGTGAAGCCGGCCAACGAGTCCGGCGGCTACGGGATGCTGGTCGGCCCCGCCTCCACCGCGGCCGAGCGTGCGCAGTTCGCGGTGCTGATCCAGCAGGACCCGCGCAACTACATCTCCCAGCCGGCGCTCAAGCTCTCCACGGTGCCGACCATCGTCGGGCGCAACCTGGAGCCCCGGCATGTGGATCTCCGCCCCTTCATCCTGTCGGCCGACCGCCAACAGGTGACCATGGGCGGGCTTACCCGGGTTGCGCTGCGCAAGGGGTCGCTCGTGGTGAATTCATCCCAGGGCGGGGGGAGTAAGGACACCTGGATCGTGCCGGATTAGTAACGAGTCAAGAACAAGTCCAACACAACGCAATCGTTGTCGTTGTCGTTGTCGTGGTCGTGGTCGTGGTCGTGGTCGTGGTCGTGGTCGTTGTCGTTGTCGTTGTCGTTGTCGTAATCGTAATCGGAGAAGCGATACAATTGGCGTGCGACCGAATCCGAGGCACTACGATAACCTCGACAACGACAACGACGCGCCAAGCATGCCCTGATGGACTTGTTTAACTTATCAGTGGACCGTTCCTAAGCCCCGAAGGGGCGTGACATACCAGCCCAGGGCAACGCCCTGGGTATGAGGCATAACGGAGCCCAGCCCTGAAAGGGCGTGACATAAGCAATCGCGCAATTGTGTCACGCCCTTTCAGGGCTAGGCCGACGAAATGACGCTATCCCAGGGCGTTGCCCTGGGCTGGTATGTTCGACCCCGTTGGGGTCGGTACGCAACAAGAGACGAAACAGGCGACTAGCTAGCGGCTAGCTCGATCTTTTGCCAAAGAGGACACTTGCGGATGCTGTCGCGCGTTGCTGAGAACATTTACTGGTTGGGCCGCCATGTGGAGCGGGCGGAGAACGCCGCCCGGGTCGTCGCCGTCAACGCCAACCTGCTCCTGGACCTGCCGCGGGGCATCGCCCCCGGCTGGGCGCCCCTGGTCTACATCAGCGGGGCCAATGCCCAGTTCGAGGCCGACTACCCGGACTACAGCGAGGCCAGCGTCGTACACTTCCTGCTCGGGGACACCAAGAATACCGGGTCTATCCTCTCCGCCCTGGCGGCGGCGCGCGAGGGCTGCCGCACCATCCGCGACTTCGTTCCGCGGGAGGCCTGGGAGGTACTCAACGAGTTGTATCTCTACGGCCGCGACGAACTGGAGCGCGGCATGACCAAGGGCGGTCGTCACGCCTATCTCAAGGCGATCATCCTGGGCGCTCAGGGGATCAACGGCCTGCTCTCCGGCACCATGATCCACGACCAGGGCTACGAGTTCCTGCACCTGGGGCGCTTCCTGGAGCGCGCCGACATGACCACCCGCATCGTCGATGTGCGCTCCGCCAACCTGCTGCCCCACACGACCACCGAACTGCAACCCTTCGAGACCATCCAGTGGGTGAGCGTGCTGAAGTCGCTCAGCGCCTATCAGGCCTACCGGCGCAGCGAGCAGGTGCGGGTGCAGCGCGAGCGGGTGCTGCGCTTCCTGTTCCAGCACCGGGACTTCCCCCGCGCCGTGCGCCACTGTATCGAGGTCACCCGCCAGAGTCTGGAGAAGCTGCCGCGCAACGAGGCCGCCCTGCGGGTGTCCGGCCGGCTGCGGCGCAATCTGGAAGCGGCCGAGCCCTGGCGGCTCGACCAGCAGCAACTCCACACCTATGTCGATGAACTGCAACTGGCCATCGCCGACCTGCACGCGGAGATCGCCAAGACCTGGTTTCCGCCGCCGCTGGTCTTGGAGGCGGCGGCCTGAGGCGGGGGCGGAAGATGATTTGTCCGCCAATGAACGCCAATGAACGCAAATAAGACAAGCTGATGCTGATCGAGCTGCGGGTCGAAAACCATCGCTCCATCCGGGACGAGCAGGCGCTCACCATGCAGGCCGCGGACGATGGGGACCTGTCTGATCCGCGTCCCCGGCAGGTTCCGGGCTTTGCCGGGCGGCTGCTTCCGGCGGCTGCGCTCTACGGCGCTAACGCCAGCGGCAAGAGTAACGTACTCTCTGCGCTAGGGTTTATGCGCGATGCCGTCATTCAGTCGCTTGGCGCCTGGGCGCCCGATGACGGAGTGCCACGCGACCCCTTCGCTTGGGGTGCAAAGTCATCCGAGCCCTCGGTTTTCGAGGTGATGGTGCTGGTCGCGGGAGTGCGCTACCAATACGGTTTCGTCGCGGATGACCGACGTGTTCTCGAAGAATGGCTTTATGCGTGGCCTGGCAACGAGAAGCAGACCTGGTTAGAGCGGGACGGCGACCTGTTCAACTTCGGAGAGCACCTGATTGGCGAGAACCAGTTAGTCGGGCGAGTCACTCGGCCCAACGCACTGTTCCTTTCTGCGGCCGTTCAACTCCGGCACCAACAGCTCGGCCCGCTCTACGGCTGGTTTCGCGACCTGCGTACGGAGTTGCTGCGCGCTGCCGACGTCGGCATTGTGGATATGAAAATCGAAAGGACATCCGCGGGTTCCGCGCATCGTAATGTGGGTCAGCGGCTCCGAGTCTTGCTGCGTCACCACAGCAATACAGAGGATGCGTGGCTTGCGCTGGAGGATGAGTCACGGGGGACGCGTACGCTGTTTCACATGGGCCATTTACTTCTGGATGTGCTGGAGAATGGCGGCATGGTCCTCATCGACGAGTTGGAGAGGAGCCTCCACCCCGTTTTGGCCCTTAAGATTCTTGCGCAATTCAATGACCCGCGTACCAACCCCCACAACGCGCAGATCTTGTTTGCAACCCACGACACCCACCTGCTCGGCACCATGCTCGGCGAGCCGCCGCTGCGACGCGATCAGGTGTGGCTTACCGAGAAGGACCCGGATGGCGCCACCTGCCTCTATCCGCTCACCGATTACAAGCCGCAGCCTGATGAGAACGTCGAGTGCGGTTACCTCCAGGGTCGTTATGGGGCCATCCCGTTTCTCGGCGACCTGGTCAGCGTCGGGAATCCAGCGGATGGGGAATGACCGCCGCAACCGGAAACGCCGCCCCGCCCGTGGTGCGCCGAACAGGACGGTGAAACGGCGTCTCCTGATGGTTTGCGAAGGCGAGGTGACGGAGCCCGAGTATTTCCGGGGATTCGAGCGGTGGGCGCGCAACAACACCGTGCAGATCGATATCCCGATCAAGCGCAGTCAGGGGCTGGCGCTGGTCGAGCGGGCAACGGGACTGAAGGACGCGGCCGAATCCGCGGCAAGGCGTGAGGCTGATACCTTCCTTGGCTATGACGAGGTCTGGTGCGCATTCGACGTGGACGAGAACGATAACCGCAACCTCAACGAGGCCCGCCAACTCGACGGCACCAACGGCATCGAACTGGCCGTGTCCAACCCCTGTTTTGAGCAGGAGAGGCTGGCCGCAACCTTAGCACCGGCGTCTACCGCCTCACCGATTCCATCGCGCGGAACGATTCGGCTGCTGCGACGGCATCGTGCTGACTGACTCTCGCTAACCCATGCTCGGCTATCGCCACGCCTTCCACGCCGGTAACTTCGCGGACGTGTTCAAGCACGCCCTCCTGGTGCAGATCTGCCTTGCGCTGCGCCTCAAGGACAAGCCCTTTTGTGTGATCGATACCCACGCGGGGGCCGGGCTCTATGACCTGGAGTCGGAGAGCGCGCTCAAAAACCGGGAGTTCGACGGCGGTATCGGCCGGCTCTGGGAGGCCCCGGCGGGACCGGAGTTGGGTGCCTACCTGGACCTGGTGCGGACCCTGAACCCGGACGGGCGCCTGCGCTGGTACCCGGGCTCGCCGCACCTGGCGCGCGCCCTGTTGCGGCCGGGCGACGGGCTCATCCTGTGCGAGCGCCACCCGGCGGACCATCAGGACCTGCGCGCGGAGTTTGTCGGCGACCCCCAGGCGGCGGTCCATTTCCGGGACGGCTATGAGGCGCCGACGGCCCTGATGCCGCCGCCCCAGCGGCGCGGTCTGGTGCTGATGGACCCGTCCTTCGAGATGCCGGGCGAGTATGCACGTCTCACCGCGGCGCTCAAGACCATCCAGCGGCGCTGGGCGGGCGCGGTGGTCGCCATCTGGTACCCGATCATCGAGCGCGAGCCCAGTCTGGGGTTTCTCAGCCGCCTGCAGGGGCTCGGCATCCCGGCCATCCTGTGTGCGGAGTTGGGGGTGCTGCCCTACCGGGGTCCCATGGGCCTGCACGGGTCCGGGATGGTGATCGTCAATCCCCCCTGGGGGCTTGAGGCGGTGCTGGGGCGGCTGCTGCCGGCGCTGCTCGACCGGCTGCGGGTCGCGGGGCCGGGGGAGACCCGGCTCGAGTGGTTGGTTCCGGCGCCTTGACCCAAAATTCGGGAGTTACTCACGCCAAGGCGCCAAGCTCGCCAAGGAATTTCCAGGCGTTGTCGAAGTGATTTGGCTCACCCATTGTGCGCTCCGGATGCTGCGCAGTTCCCTTTGTTTCTTCTTGGCGTCTTGGCGTGAGCAATTGCCGGACTTAGGTTGATCGCGGCGCTCGGTCCGCACAGCGGACCCTACGCGGCCCCTGGAGTCCTAAGCTTTCAGCCCCGGTCCCGCAGGGCCTTCACCCTATTTGCGTTTATTTGCGTTTATTTGCGTTCATTTGCGGACAAATCATCTTCACTTCGCTCAGGGGTCCGATACCCCAGCCCGTGCCGCCGCCACCCGCAACACCGACTCCGCCGCCAGCCGCCCGGTCTGGGCGCCGCCGTTCATGTAGCCGAAGTAGGCGTCGCTCAGGTGCTCGCCGGCGAACACCAGGTTGTCGAAGCGCACCTCCCGTCGCGCGCCGGGCTCCGCGGGCTCGGTCCAGCGCAGGGCCCCGAAGCTGCTCAACTGACCGGGCTGGTAACTGGTGTAGGCCCCTAACGAATAGGGGTTGCGGGTCCAGGCGCTGCGCATGTAGCGGCCGGTAGCCGCCGCCCGGACCCCCGGCAGGAAGGTGTCCAGCCGCTCGGTGAAGGCGCGGCCCTTGCTCGGGGCGTCGTTGCCCCGCGCCGCCAGGGCGGCGGTCTCATCGGCGCCCAGGAAGTAGGTCAAGGCGCCGTCCGGGCGTGTCAGTTGGGCCTGGCTCGCGTCCCACACCTCGGCAAACCCCAGGTCGGTCCAGGCCTGACCGACGAAGCCGTCGGGCCGCTGCCAGACACGCTGGGAGAAGGCGCCCGTCACCTTCTCATTGCGGCCCAGCCCCAGTTCGGCGATGGCGCGCCGCATTAGGGCCGACAGGGGCGCCTCGATCCTGACCGAGCGCAGGACGGTGAAGGGGACGGCGATGATCGCCTGGTCGACCTCGACCTCGCGGCCGTCCTGGAAGCCCAGGCGCACCGGTTCGCCCGGTCCGGCGCGCACGGACACCAGTGGATGGCCGGTGTGGACCCGCTCCCCCAGGGCCGCCCACAGGGACGCGATGAGCCGTCCGTTGCCGCCTTGAATGCAGTAGGCCTCGTCGCTCTGGCTCAGGATCTCGACCGACTCGCCATCCACCGCCGGCAGGTTGGAGAGCAGTTGGACGGCCGAGGCCAGCCGCGGCTCAAGGCCGAACTCGGTCCGGATCGACGCCTCGATCAGGGTCCGCACCCAGGATTGGGGGATCAGGTCGGCGTGGCGGTCCAGGTAGGCGGTGACCGAGAGTTGGTCAAAGGCGGGGAGCCGGGTCTGCGGGTCGGCTTCCAGCAGGGCGGCGTCGACCCCGATCCGGCCGGCCAGTGGTCGGAGCAGACGCGCCAGTTCGGCCTCCGTGCGCCGCGCCCCGTCGAACAGATAAGCGGTGTTGGGGAAGCGGCGGCTGGCCGGGCACTCCGCCCGGTTGAAGATCCGCAGATCGAACTCGCGGGCCAGGGTCAGCATGTCCGTGTGGTCGGAGTTGATGAACTCGCCCCCCAGTTCAGTCACGAGGCCGGCGCCGAGCGCCCCGGTGCGGGTCAGGATGCGCCCGCCCAGGCGGCCGCTCGCCTCGTACAGGACCACGTCCACCCCGGCCTGCTGGAGGCGGTAGGCGGCGTGCAGACCGCAGATCCCGCCGCCCACCACGGCGACCCGGTGGGCCGGCCCCGCCGCGGCCGGGGGCGCCTGCGGGGCGAGGTCCGCGGCGGCCATGGACAGGCCCGGGGCCAGCGTGGGGGCGAGCGCGGACCCCGCGATGGCCGCGGTACCGCCCAGGAACCGACGGCGGCTCCACCCCGCCGCCCCCGGTCGATCGACCCCGGGCGCGGCCGGCCCGGCTGCCGCCGAATGATCCCGGCGCGCCGCGGACAGGGCGCGCAGCAGGGTGCGGTAGAGGGGGGTATGGGCCATAGTCAGGACTCCTGGGGCGCGTTGGTCCCCGGCCGCCGCCGCTCGATGCGGTTGGTTTATTGCCCCGCGATGGTCATCTCATCGATCAGCCAGGACCCGGTACGGGTGCTGCCCGGGAAGTCGCAGTCATTGCCCACCGCCACCAGGCCCGCGTACATCGACTTGAGATTGCCGGCAATGGTGATCTCCTCCACCGGGTAGGCGATCTCACCGTTTTCCACCCAGAACCCGGCCGCGCCGCGGGAATAGTCGCCGGTGACCGCGTTGACCCCGTGGCCCATCAACTCGGTGACGAAGAGCCCGGTGCCCATGAGTGCGAGCAGGCCCGCCCGGTCGCGCTCGCCCATGGCGACGACCAGATTGCGTACGCCACCCCCGTTGCCGGTGGTGGGGAGTTTGAGCCGACAGCCGGAATAGGCGTCCAGGACATAGGTGCGCAGCACCCCCTCGCTCACCAGGTCCTTGGCCCAGGTGGCCACGCCGTCGCTGTCGAAAGGGGCACTGGAGAGGCCGCGGGGCAGGTGGGGCTCCTCGTGGATGCGCATGAACTCCGGGAAGAGCCGCTCCCCCAGGTGGTCGAGCAGGAAACTCGCGCGCCGATACAGGCTGCCGCCGGAGATGGCCGAGACCAGGCTGCGTACCAGCCCGGTAGCCACCTCCGCCCGGAACAGCACCGGGGCCTTGCAGGTGCCCAGTTGGCGGCCCCCCAGGCGGGCAACCGTGCGCTGCGCGGCGCGCTCCCCCACCAGGCGGGCGGGCTCAAGATCCGCCGCGGCACGGGCGCTGGTCCACCAGTAGTCGCGCTGCATGGTGTCGCCCTCCTCACCGATGACGGCGCAGGAGAGACCGTGGCGGGTGCTCGGATAGCCGCCGACGAAGCCGTGACTGTTGCCGTAGACCTGGAGGCCGGAGTGGGCGCTGAGCGAGGCCCCCTCGGAGTTGACGATGCGCGGGTCGAAGGCGCGGGCGGCGTCCTCGCACTCGGCGGCGATGGCAATCGCCTCCTCGACCCCGATCGGCCAGGGGTGATAGAGGTCGAGATCCAGCACCCCATGGGCCATCAGCGCGGCATCCGCCAGGTGGGCGCAGGGGTCCTCCTGGGTATGCACCGCGATGGCGCAGGCGGCCTTGACCGCCGCGCGCAAGGAATCGGGGCTCAGATCCGTGGTGCTGGAGGAGCCGCGGCGATTGCCGAAATAGACGGTGATGCCGAGCCCGTTGTCGCGGGTGTGCTCGACGGTCTCCACCTCGCCTAAGCGCACCCCGACCTCCAGCCCGGCACTGCTGCCGACCGAGGCCTCGGCGGCGCTCGCCCCGAGTCGCTTGGCCTCCGCCAGGAGGTGCTCGATGGTCTGTTCCAACCGCGCCAGGCGTTCGGCGGTGTCCTCGGTCGAGGTGATGCTCATAGGGGTCCTGCAAACTCTGAATAGCGGCAATCTGAAAAAGAGTATTTAGCCGCAAATGAACGCGAATGGACGCAAATAAATCAGCTTACCAGCCGGGCTCAGAACTATACGGGTCGCGCCCGACCTGATGCGCGCGCCGTCTCTATTCGCGTTCATTTGCGTTCATTTGCGGCTCGATTGGCTTTTCCCGGGTCACTCGGAGCCGGTACCGCCGACGGTGAGGCTGTCGATGCGTAACGTCGGCTGGCCCACGCCCACCGGCACGCTCTGGCCCTCCTTGCCGCAGGTGCCCACGCCGGTGTCGAGCGCCAGGTCGTTGCCGATCATGCTGACGCGGGTCAGCACGTCCGGCCCGTTGCCGATCAGGGTGGCACCCTTGACCGGCCGCCCGATCTTGCCGTCCTCGATCAGATAGGCCTCGCTGGTGGAGAAGACGAACTTGCCCGAGGTGATGTCCACCTGACCGCCGCCGAAGTTTACCGCATAGAGTCCGCGCGGCACCGAGGCGATGATCTCGCGCGGGTCGCGGGTGCCGGCCAGCATATAGGTATTGGTCATGCGCGGCATGGGCAGATGGGCGTAGGACTCGCGCCGGCCGTTGCCGGTGGACTTGACGCCCATCAGCCGGGCATTGAGCTTGTCCTGCATGTAGCCGCGCAGGATGCCGTCCTCGATCAGCACCGTGGACTGGGTCGTCGTGCCCTCGTCGTCCATGTTGAGTGAGCCGCGCCGCCCGGGCAGGGTGCCGTCGTCCACCACCGTGACCCCGGGGGCGGCCACCCGCTCGCCCACGCGGCCGGCGAAGGCGGAGGTCCCCTTGCGGTTGAAGTCCCCCTCCAGGCCGTGACCGATCGCCTCGTGCAGCAGCACCCCCGGCCAGCCGGGGCCCAGGACCACGGTCATGCTCCCTGCCGGGGCGGGCTCCGCCTCCAGGTTGGTGAGCGCCAGGCGCACCGCCTCCCGCGCGAACTCCATGGCACGGTCCTCGACCAGGAACCAGCCCAGATCCGTGCGCGCCCCGCCGCCGCTCCCGCCCTGTTCGCGGCGGCCCTGGTCCTCGGCGATCACGCTGACATTGAGCCGCACCAGGGGGCGCACGTCGGCCGCCAGGGTCCCGTCGTCGCCCAGCACCAGCACCGTGTCCTGGACGGCGACGACACTCGCGCTCACCTCCTTGATCCGCGGGTCCTGGCGCCGGGCCTCCGCGTCCACGCGGCGCAGCAGGTCCACCTTGTCCTCGTCCGGCAGGCTCTCCAGGGGGTCGATGGGCTCATAGAGGCGGCGCTCGGCGCGGACCTGGCCGATGCGCACGCGCTTCTCGCTGCCGGCCCGGGCGATGGCGCGCGCGGCCTCGGCCGCCTGGGCCAGGGCCGGGTACTCCAGTTCATCGGAGTAGGCGAAGCCGGTCTTCTCGCCGCTGACGGCGCGAATCCCCACCCCCTGCTCGATGCTGAAATTGCCGTCCTTGATGATGCCGTCCTCCAGCACCCAGGACTGCAGCCGGCTCTTCTGGAAATAGATGTCCGCGGCGTCCAGGTGCGAGCCCGCGAGCAGGCCGAGCAGCCGGTCCAGGTGGTGATCGTCGAGCCCGGCCGGTACCAGGATGCTGTTGCGGGCGATGGCAATGGGATCGTTCATAGGAGATCGTTCATAGCGGGGAGTCGACTCACTGTCTGGCGGGGCCGCGCGTCGCACCGAGCCGCCGCGCAGTGCGCGGGCAGGCGTCGAAGGTCGCAACCGGCGATGGGTCATGTGCGAGGATTAACGGAATTTTACAGGAAAAACCAGACGACCGGACTTTCATTGCGGCGCACAATCCAACCGGAAAATCCCGTGTCATTGCCTCGCTGTTACCCCTTTCGTGCGGGCTCAAGGCCCACATTTCAAACGCCGATGCTCAAGCGCCGGGAAATTGCGGCGGACCGCACCCTGAAAATCCCGGTCCAGGTCGCTCGCGGCGAAGCCGCTGCCGCTCGGGCGCTGGGCCAGGACCTGACCCCAGGGGTCGACCACCATGCTGTGCCCGAAGGTCTCCCGGCCGTTGGAATGCACCCCGCCCTGGGCCGCGGCCACCACAAAGGCCAGGTTTTCGATCGCCCGCGCGCGCACCAGGGTCTCCCAGTGGGCCTTGCCGGTGGTCGCGGTGAAGGCCGCCGGGAGGGCCAGCACCTCAAGACCGCGCTCCTGCATCCGCCGGAACAGCTCCGGGAAGCGTAGGTCATAGCAGACGGCAATGCCGAGTCGACCCCAGGGGCTGTCGACGACGACCACCGCCTCCCCCGGCTCGATGGTGGCGGACTCCTGATAGTGCTCGCCCGCCCCGGGCACGCAGACATCAAAAAGATGGATCTTGTCATAACGGGCGACCCGCCGCCCCCGGTCATCGAAGACCAGACAAGCCGCGCGTACCCGCCCGGGGTCCGTCGCCGCCAGCGGGACGGTCCCGCCCACCAGCCAGACCCGCGCCTGCGCCGCCACCCGGGCCAGGAAAGACTGGAGCGGCCCCGCGCCGTCCGCCTCCCGCAGGGCGAGCTGCTCGTCCGCGCCCTTGCTCATCAGGGCGAAGTTCTCCGGCAGGACCACCAGCCCCGCCCCGTCCGCCGCCGCCGCCCGGATCAGGCGCTCGGCCTCGGCCAGGTTGGCGTTCACGCCGGTGCCGCTGGTCATCTGGATCGCCGCCACCTTGGACCTGTTCATCGTTGTGCTTTTCACCCACTGATCTCGGTGCGGCCTCGCTCGATCGTCGTCCCGGCGCAAGGTGCGTGTGGCGCACCCTACGTCGGTCGCCAATCGCGGCCGGAACGAAAAGAAAATAAAGGCCCCCGGCGCGCCCGGGCTGTCGCTGATCGATAAACCATAGCATTCCCGTAGCCGTCGCGACAGCCGCTGCTCGCCCGCATGGACACTTGAGGGCCTGCCCATGACGCCACTGCCCGCGGCGCCCGGCGGCAGCGGCCTGACGGTCTAGCGCCGCGAACGTCGCGCGGCGACGCTGTGGGAGCGGCTTGAGCCGCGACGGGCCGCGCGGGGAACGCGGCGTCGGAGTTCGCCGCGGCGCCGCATCGCGGCCGCAAGCCGCTCCCACGGGGTCCCCGCGGGACTTTCTCGGTAACGCGTCTCGTTGCGACCGGAACGACGATCAAGAGCGAAAAAGGCCAAGGTCAATCACTGCCGGACGAACTGCCGCATAGACCGGCGTATCTGCGGTCCCCGCGAAGATTCCCTCGGTTCGTCATTGCCTTGGACGCATTCTCTCGCTAAGAAGCTGGTGCGTTATGCGGCAACCTTGCCGCCTAGACCAGTCATGTCGACGGCTGTCGGTACCCGTTTAGCACACGGCGATTAAGTTAATCCTCACTTCCAGCCCGGACCGGCCTGGGAGCGCCGCACCCCAGTGCGGCGCGATCTCGCAGATCACCCCGCCGGTGTGGGTTGAGCAGAGGCCGTGCCGCACTGGGGTGCGGCGCTCCCAGTCGCCGTTACGGCTTAACTTAAGGGTAGACAAAGTCACCAGATCACCCGCCGGGTGAATGGACTAAGGCAGATAGGGCATTGAAAAACCGTGGCGAGCTTGGCGCCTTGGCGTGAGACATTTCGGGACTTGGCTTGCAGCCGCGCTGCGGGGCCGCGGTAACCTGCGACGTGGCGGCAGTTTGCGCGGTCTCTTCGCGGCTTAAGCCGCTCCCGCAGCGTCGCTGCGCGACTCTTGCGGTGGGACGCGGCAGGGTCGGCTAGCGGATGAGCGCCAGGGGGTCGCCGACCTGGATGGCTTGGCGGGCGGCCTCGCCGCCTTTGATCTCCAGGATGTAGCCGACGGCGGTGGAGGTGCTGGGGTAGGTGGGGCAGTCCTGCTGACGGCAGGGCTGGGCCTCGGGGACTATCTGAAGCAGGGTGCCGGCGGCGTCGAAATACAGCAGGTCCAGCGGGATCAGGGTGTTTTTCATCCAGAATTCGGCGCGGGCCGGGGGCTGGGTGAAGAGCATCCCCTGATCGGCGGGCAGGTGTCGGCGGAACATCAGGCCGCGCCGGCGCTCCTCTTGCGTTTGCGCCAACTCCACCTGGAAGGCGGCGGGGCCGACCCGGACCCTGACCTGTTCGGCGGCGTACAGGTCCCCGGCCGGCGGCAGGCCGAGGCACAGGCCGACCAACGCGGCGATGGGCGCTGCGTGTCGGCGTCCGGGGGCTAAGGAGTGGTTCAGTAATAGGCTAAACAAGTTCATTAGAGAGTGCCTGTCGCGTCGTTGTCGTTGTCGTTGTCGTTGTCGAAATCCAGGTTATCGTAGTTGCCCGGATTCTCTGGCACCGCAAATTTCATCGTTCTTTCGATTACGATTACGATTACGACAACGACAACGACAACGCTCATTGGTGAATTAAAGGCCCTTTCTCGGCCGCGCGCCATCAATGCTGACACCGCGCGCAATAGAAGCTGGACCGCTGCCCGATGCGTTGCTCGCGAAGCGCCGTGCCGCAGGTCGGGCAGGGCTGCCCGGTGCGGCCGTAGACGCGCAGCAGGCGCGCGAAATAGCCGGGGTTGCCGTCCTCCTGCACATAGTTGCGCAGCGTGGTGCCGCCCTGGACGATGGATGCCTTGAGTACGGTCCTGATGGTGTCGGCCAGGCGCAGGTAGCGCGGCAGCGCGATGCGGTTGCAGGCGCGGGCCGGGTGGATGCCGGCCAGGAACAGGGATTCGCTGGCATAGATATTTCCTACCCCGACCACCACGGTCCCGTCCATGATGAGGGATTTGACCGCCACCCGTCGGCCCCGGCTCTGGGCGAAGAGGTGGGCGCCGTCGAATTCGCTTTCCAGTGGCTCGGGGCCCAGGTCGCGCAGCAGTGGGTGCCGGGTCGCGGCCAGGGCGGGCGGGTCCGGGGTCCAGATCAGGAGGCCGAAGCGGCGGGGATCGTGCAGGCGCAGGGCGCGGCCGTCGGTGAGCACCAGGTCGACGTGGTCGTGCCGGGTGGGCGCCAACCCAGCGGTGACCAGGCGCAGGCTTCCGGACATGCCCAGGTGCAGGATCAGGCTGCCGCCGCCGACCTCGAGCAGCAGGTACTTGGCGCGCCGTGTGAGCCCGCCGATCGACAGGCCCGCCAGGCGTTCGGGCAGGTCGGCGGGGATGGGCAGGCGCAGGCGCGGCTGACGCACCACCAGGCGCTCGATCCGTCGGCCTTCGAGGTGGGGGCGGATGCCGCGCAGCGTGGTCTCGACCTCCGGGAGTTCGGGCACCCTCAGTACCTGCGCAGCGAGGGCGTGATCTCGGCCTTTCCCTTGGTCGCCGGGGCCGTCCCCGCGGGGTCCGCCGCCGGGTCTGGTGCGAAGGGGTCGATGCCGAATCCCGCGGGCGGTGCCTTGTAGGGTTCGGCGCCGAAGCCGGTGCGTGGTTGTTCATCCGCGTCCGGTTGGTCGGACTGGTCCTGGTCCGGGCTCAGGCGGACCACCGGCGGGGTCTCCTGGGGGGTGTCCGGGGCGGGGTCCGCCGTGAGCGCGAGCGGGTCCGGCGCCGGGGTGTTGGGCGCGGTACTGCCGACAGCCGGCATGAGGGGGCCGGGCGGCACCGCGACGCGCGTCGGCGCGCCGTCGGCCGGGGCGGGCGGCGGGCCTGGGTCAATGGCCGTCGGGTCCAGTTCCAACAGCAGCCCATCGCCCAGCACATAGCGCAGCCGCTGATCCAGCCGGGTCCAGCGGCGCCGATCGGCGGACACCAGCAGGCGCAGCGTGGTGCCGTCCCCGAACCTGACCTGGAGCGGCTCGCCGCTCAGGTCGCCGGTCATGGGCTCCAGGCGCTCGGCCGTCAGCCCGGCCAGGGTCTTCAGGGAGGCGCCGGCCAGGGGCACCCCATTGAGTGTGGCGTAGACCGGGGGGGCGGCGCGGGGCAGGAGTTGGCGCGAGCAATAGTCGATGGGCGGGGCAATCAGCCGGGCATAGACCCCGTCGTCGATCAGGTGCACCAATCCATCCGCCGCCACATAGCGGCGCTGTCCCAGCGGGTCCAGACCACCGAAGCCCAGCGTCAGGTCGTCCAACCTGACCTGGAGCTTGGCCGGGGCCAACCCCAGTTCACCGAGCGCGGCGGATTGGGCCGGGAAGCTGCGCTGGACCGGGGTGCGCAGGCCGCTCAGCAGGCGCTCGACCTGCCCCTGGTCGGCGTCCAGGTCCATGGGTTCGCGCATCCGCCAGCCGTCCGGGGTCTGCTCCAGGCGGATGCGGGGCTCGCCGACGCGCTCCACCTCGATGAGTCGGACGTCCGCGGCGGCGGTCGCGGTCAGCGTCTGGGGGCTGTCCGCAACGCTCACTATGTGACGGATGCCCAGGCCCAGTGCCGCGAGCACCAGGAGCAGGACCAGATTGATGAGCCACCGTGCCTTCATGGTCTAACCTCGCGCACGCGCCCAGCGCATGGTCAAGCCCGCGACCAGGAAGAGTCCGGGCAGGAGGACCAGGGCGCCCAGCCCCAGGAGCAGGCGGCGGTCCTGGTCCAGGATCAGGCCCGCGGCCGGCGCGGGGTCCGGGGGCAGGGCGAACAGGCCCTCCTCCCCGCTCACCCAGCGCAGCAGTTTGAGACCCAGGGCGCGGTTGCCGTAGGCGTCGAGTTGGGCGTTGCTCAGGAAGTCCCCGTCCCCGACCACCAGCACCCGCTGCACCTGGCCGTCCTCGCCCAGGGGCCTGGTCAGGGCCAGGACCACCGGGAGCGGACCGGCCTGTTCGCCGACCACCTCGTCGCGGAAGACCTTGCCCTCGACGCGCCCGGTTTCGTTCCAACTCTCGCTGCCGGTGCTCAGATAACCGGCCAGGGTCCAGCCGGGGGCGGTGCGGGTCTCGAAGGCGAGCGCCCCGGGCAGCAGCGCGGGGTCCTTGAGACCGGCCCCCAGGGAGTCGTCCGGGAACTCGGCGATGACGGCCACCGCCGGGGTCTTGGACTCGAACTGCGCCGCCTTCGCGTCGACCACGGTGCCGGGGAGCACGCCGATGCCCAGGAGATCCAGCAGCGGTTCGAGCCCGTCGGCGGGCCCCGGGTCCATGAGCCAGAGCAGGTTGCCGCCGCGCTCCAGATACCGGGCGAGCCGTTGCACCTCCCCGGGGAAGAGTGCGAGCGCCGGGTTGGAGAGCAGGACCAGGTGGGTGTTGACCGGCACGTCCGCCGCCGTCGCCAGGTCCAGATTGCGCGGCAGGAAGCCGCGCTCCTTCAACTCCTGGGCGAAGCGGCCCAGGTCCGCGCCCCCCTCGCCGTCGATCCTGCGCTCCCCGTGGCCCTCCAGGACCGCCACCCAGGGCGCCCTGGTGCCGGCAAGGCGGGCAATGGCGGCGCTGAGGGTGCGCTCCCCGACCCGGCTCAGGGTCTCCCGGCGCCCCCGGTACTCGAGCATGATCTGACCGGCCAGGGTGACCTTGGCGTCGCGCGCCTGTTCCGGGAAGCGCTGGGGGTCGATGAAGCGCACCATGAGCCCCGGCAGGGCGTGCCGGTAGCGGGCCAGGAGGCGCTCGATGGCCTTGCCCAGGGGGTCCTGGGGGTCGGCGAAGACGCTGGCGCGCAGCGGTGAGTCGAGGCGGCTTAAGATCGCCGCGGACTCCGGGCTCAGGGAGTTGGCGCCCTCGCCGGTCCAGTCCCAGTAGCGGTCGTGGCGGGCGACCAGCCAGCCGGCCGCGATCACGCAGGCGAGCAGCAGCAGGGCGAAGAGAGCATCCGCCAGGGGGCGTTCAATGCCCTTGATGGCCCGGAAAATGGTTGTAGTCCAGGTTTTCATGAACCTAGGAAGAGTGGTTAGCCGCAAATGAACGCAAACGAACGCAAATAAATACCGCAGGTTGTCGGGCGTTTATCCACATTGGGAGATGGCCTCGCGGGTGCCCTGGGCTGGTGTCCGGGGAATGCCCAGCAATCGTTGTTGTTTTTTGCGTTTATTTGCGTTCATTTGCGGCTAACTCCGTTCTTGATTTACGCAAGCCGCCGATTGGCCAGCCGCCGGTGGGTCAGCGCCAGAAAGAGCCCGGTAAAGAGCAGAAAATAGGCCACATCACTGACCCGCACGGCGCCCAGCAGGAACCACAGCAGGTGCTCGTTCCAGGCGAGCCAGGCGAAGAGCGAGAGCCCCGGGAGGCTCAAGTCCTGGGCGCGCCCGATCACGGAGAACAGCAGCAGCAGGCCGAAGGCGGCCAATACCGCCGCCCCCGGCTGGGCGCTCAGGCTGGCGGCATAGAGCCCGATGGCACCGAACATCAGGCCCGCCAGCCACAGCCCCAGGGTGGCCGCGGCGAAGAGCCCCGGGTCCAGGTCGGCGACACCCAGGAGCAGGGTCAGGTTGGCCGCGGGCAGCAGGCACAGGGGGGTGAGCAGGGCCGCCACCCCGAGGAACTTGCCCAGGACCACGGCGTACAGGTGCACCGGCGCCGCGCCGATCAGATCGTAGGTCCCGTCCCTGAATTCGGCGCTCAGCATCCGCATGGCGATCAGCGGGGCAGCCAGCATGGCGATCACGGCGGCGATGCTGAACAGGTTCAGTGCCAGTTCCTGCGACAGGCTGGCCACCCGCTCATCGGCCCCCAGCCCGCTGAAGTCGTCGACCACCTTCAGAAAGACCCAGGCGAGCACCACCTGGCCCGCCCCGAGCAGCACCCACAAGAGCGGTGTGACCAGGCCGCCGCGCAGTTCCCGACCGACGATAGTGAGGATCACGCCGACTCCTGCGCCCCGATCAGGTCGAAGAAGACCCGCTCCAGGTCGCTGCGCTCGGCAGTCAGCTCCCGCAGCCCGAGCCCGGCCGCCACCACCTGCCGGGCCAGGTCCTCGGGTCCTTGGTCGGGCTTGAGGACGACGCGCGTGTACTCCTCCTGGAGCGGGCTTGCCTGCGCCACGCAGTCCAGGGCGCTGACCGCGGCGCAGTCCGCGGGCGGCGCCAGGCGCAGCCGCCAGACGAGGGTGCCGCGGTCGGTGGCGAGGTGGTCCCCGGACACCAGCCGCCCCTGATGGAGGATCGCCACGCGGTCGCACACCGCCTGGACCTCCGGCAGGACGTGGCTGGAGAAGATGATCCCGCTGTCGCACGCCAGCTCGCGCACCAGGGAGCGGATCTGGCGGACCTGCACCGGGTCCAGCCCCTCGGTAGGTTCGTCCAGGATCAGCAGCCGTGGCCGGTGCAGGATTGCCTGCGCGATGCCGAGCCGCTGCCGATAGCCCTTGGACAGCTTGGCGATGGGACGCCGGCCCAGCTCATCCAGACCGCAGCGGCACTTGGCCTGCGCCACCGCGTCCGCGGTCCTGGCGCGGGGGACCCGGTGCAGCCGGGCGCAGAACCCCAGGTACTCATCGATCCTCAGGTCCTGGTAGAGGGGCGGGCGCTCGGGGAGATAGCCCAGGAGTCGCTTGGCCCCGACCGGGTTGCGGGCGAGGTCGATGCCGGCGATCTCCACCCGCCCGCTGCTCGGGGCCAGGTTGCCGCTCAGGACCCGCAGACAGGTGGTCTTGCCGGCGCCGTTGGGCCCCAACAGGCCGAGCACCTCCCCCCGGGCCAGGGTCAGGTCGAGTCCCGCCAGGGCCGTATAGCGGCCAAAGCGGCGGGTCAGATCGGTTACGCGTACCAGGGTCTCCATAACCGGGGCACAATACCCGCTCGGGGGGGACTTGCCAAACACTCTTGCCGGGTCGGCGACCACTCGGAGGCGGCCGACGACGACAGCGCTTGGCGATTGGGCCGCGCCGTGGCACCCTCCCATCAGCACAGACGCCATCACCAAGAGGGGGCCATCCCGGATGCAACCGGAACGAGCAGACAGTGCGCTCACCCTGAGCGCCGAGGAACGACACGAAATGATCGCCGTCGCCGCCTATTACCTGGCGGAACAGCGCGGATTCCCCGGGGAGGGGGCGATGGATGACTGGATTCACGCCGAGCACCAGATCGACCGCATGGTCGAGCGGATGCGCCATGAGGGCGCCAACCGCCGCGCGCTGGAGCGGATAGGGCTGCGCAATGCCCTGAAGCTCTGGGGGCAGGACGGGGAGGACGCGCAGGCGTCCTGACCAGCGCCCGGCCGATCCCCCACCGATGGCGGGCGCCTGACTATTTGCGTGTCGGCTCGAGCGGCACACCGGGCTTCGCGGGGCCGGTGGGCTTGGGTTCCTCGACCGGCTTGGGTGGGGGTTTCGGTTGGAACTGCGGGGTCTTGGCGGCCGCCGCCCCGGCCCCGGTGCCGAGCATATTGAGCGCCTCGGCACTCTTGCCCGGGATCTCGAAGTGCATCTCGGGCCAGATGGCGAGCCCCTTGGCCGCGGACACGGTACCGCCGCCGGCCTGATCGATGGTGGTGCCCGACAGCGCCGTGCGCACGATCAGGTCGCTCTCCCCCGTGATCCCCGTGAGCTTGCCGGTGCCCCCGGTCAGCTTGAAGGTGCCGGTGCAGGAGCCGGGCTCGCCGTCGCAGTTGTACTCGGCGTAGATATAGTCGCCAGTCGGGCTCTCGATGGTGCAGTAGCCGTGACCCTTGATGGTGTTGGCGAGGATCTCGGTGATCTGGGTGGACGGGCAGGTGAAGAGGGCCGCGTCCAGGAGCCCCTGGCCGTGCTCGATATACATGATGCCCGCGAAGGTGCCGATGAACTGGAGCTTGTCTACGGCGACCTGGAAGACCTGTCCATTGGCCTCCCAGGGGGCGAGGATCTTGGCCGTGCCCTGTTCGGCCCACAGGGGCTGGGCGACGGCGATGCCGACGAGGGCGAGCAGGGGGGCAAGGCTGGCCATGGGGAACCCTAAGGCTTCGGTGCCGACGTGGGCGCGGGCGGTGCGGGGGGCTGCGCCGCCGGTGCCGCCCCGGCGGCGACCGCGTCCAGTCGCTCCATAGCCGCGGCGCCCTCATCGGGCGATTCGGATTGCACGACCGCCAGGCACTCGGAGATATAGTCCTCCATGTCCTCCGGGGCTACCTCTTCGTCGGCGGCCATTTTGCGACACTGATCGGCCGTCTCGTCGGCCAGGCTCAGGGTGGGGTAGCCGGCGGCCAGCAACGCGGCGAGCGGCAGGGCGTAGAGTGAACGCATCATTGTGATCGGACTCCTGAAGGGTAGATGGTCTTGCTACGGGGTAAGGACTCGCTGGACCCGGTCCAGCGGTTGGCAGTTCGACCGCACCGTGGTATAGGTTGGCGGATGATAGCCGCCCAGACCCCCTACGGTAAATCGGCGTCGGCCGGCGACCCGGCGACGCGCCCACTGCTGCTCGGCTGGCGGGAGTGGACGGCCCTGCCGGACCTTGGGCTGCACCTGATCAAGGCCAAGGTGGACACCGGGGCCCGGACCTCGACCCTGCACGCCTTCTATGTCGAGCCCCTGCGCCGCGGCGCCGCCCAGTCCGTGCGCTTCGGCGTACACCCGCTGCGCGGGCGCCTCGACGTGGTGGTGCATGGTGAGGCGCCATTGCTCGAGCGCCGCCGGGTCTGCGACTCCGGCGGGCACCGGGAGGAGCGTTGTGTGATCCTGACCCGGCTGCGGATCGGGGGCCGCGAGTGGCCGATCGAGCTGACCCTGACCAATCGCGAGACCATGCTGTTCCGGATGTTGCTCGGGCGCGGCGCCATCGCCGGACACGCGCTGGTCGATCCGCAATTGTCGTTTGTCACGGGGCGGCCGGTGCGGCCGGCCAGGTGCTATGGGGCGGACTGAGGCGCGCCCGCGAACCGCTCCAGCAGCCCTTCGATGGCGACCCGCACCGCCTGGTGTCGCACCTCCCCCCGGTTTCCGGCGAATTGCAGGCACCGCGCCCAGGGCGGGGCACCGGGGACTACCCAGGCGAACCAGACCGTGCCCACGGGTTTGTCCTCGCTGCCGCCGTCGGGTCCGGCGATGCCGCTCACGGCCACCGCCACCTGGGCCTGGCTGCGCGCCAGGGCGCCGGCCGCCATCTCCAGCACCACGGGTTCGCTGACCGCCCCGTGGGTTTGCAGTGTTTGCGTCGCCACCCCCAGCAGGTCCTCCTTGGCCGCATTGCTGTAGGTCACGAACCCGCGGTCGAACCAGGCACTGCTCCCGGCGATGTCGGTGACCACCTTGGCAATCCAGCCCCCGGTGCAGGATTCAGCCGTGGCGAGGCGCAGCCCCCGGGCGTGCAGGAGGGCACCGAGCCGGACGGCGAGTGGATCGAGGGATTCGGTCATGCGTTCGGTCTCGGTTGCGGGGTCCCCACGGCGGGGCACTGCCGTTAAGTTAAGGCGCACTCGCCGACCACGTCGCCTCTGCCTGGAGTCCAAGGCTTCAGCCTTGGCGCGCTCCAAGGCTGAAGCCTTGGACTCCAGGGGCTTGGGCTGCGGCGCTTAACTTAATGGCAGTGACGGTGGGGCGACCAGGGTTGCCACGGAGTCACAGGATACCGTGATCGTTGTCGTTGTCGTTGTCGTAGGTCGAATAATTCGACCACGATTACGACAACGACAACGAGGCCCGGTCCGTGAGAACGTCTGGTCGCTTCGGGCTGAAGGCAGCCAAGGCCGAAACCTCGGCCCGCGCCACCGGATTTCGCGGATTTCCCGGACTCACTCGCGGATCTGGGGTTATGCTCTACCCGGCACGGCTCGCCCCCTTCGCGTTGCACCTCATCAACCCCGTCGCGGGTTGGGGGCGAGGCCCGCTGCCCGGCCGGCACCAACCGGCCGGCACGCGAGCACGGCGCCGCCCCAGGTCCGGATCGGTCCCGATCCCGGGCCTGGCGGCGGCGACCTCGCCGCGCACCGACACCAAAAAAAATGAGAGCAATGAGGAGACACCATGTCCAACAAGCATCCGATCATCGCCGTCACCGGCTCGTCCGGGGCCGGCACCAGCACCGTCAAGAACGCCCTGGAGCGCATCTTCCAGCGCATCGGGGCGCGCGCCGCCTTCGTCGCGGGTGATAGCTTCCACCGCTATAACCGCGTGGAAATGAAGGAGGAACTGGCCAAGACGAAGGCCGAGGGCGTCAACCTGAGCCATTTCGGTCCGGAGGGCAACCTGTTCGACAAGCAGTTGGAGCTGTTTCAGGGCTATGGCCGCTCCGGCACCGGGGAGCGGCGCCAATACATCCACGACGAGGCCGAGGCCGCGCTTTACGGCGGTGATCCCGGGACCTTCACCGATTGGGAACAGATCCCGCAGGACACGGACCTGCTGTTCTACGAGGGCCTGCACGGCGGCGTGATGGCGGGCGATATCGACATGGCGAAGGAGGTGGATCTCCTGATCGGCGTCTGTCCCACCATCAACCTGGAATGGGTGCAGAAGCTGCGACGCGACACCCATGAGCGCGGCTACGCCCCCAAGGACGTGATGTTCACCATCTACCGGCGCATGTACGACTACATGACGTACATCCTTCCGCAGTTCTCGGTTACCCACATCAATTTCCAGCGCATCCCGCTGACCGACACCTCCAACCCACTGTGCGTCACCAACGTCCCCACGGCCGATCAAAGCCTGGTGCTGATCCACTTCCTGAAGCCCAAACCGAGCGTGGAATACAAGATCAACCTCAAGGGCCTGATCGACGGGACCATGATCACCGGCTTCAACACGCTGGTGATCCCCGGAGGCAAGATGATGTATGCGATGGAGCTGATCCTGATCGACCGCATCGTGGAGCTGTTGAAGCGGCGCGGGCAGTTGGCTGAATTCAAGGGCTGATGATCATAACGTCGGCCACGCGCCCTGTCGGCCACCCGTCGCGGCCGGGGGGCCGCTCCTACGGCGTAGGAGCGGCCCCCCGGCCGCGACGGCTATCACCCGCGAGGTGGGCGCAGTTATGACCAAGGTCGGCGTAGGAATAATCGCTCGGCACGGATGAATATCCCGCCCGGGAAGCGGCAACCCGGACTTTGGTCTGCTATCGCGTCCGGTACTCGCGGATGCGCGTTTGTTCGCTGAGAAGCGGCATTGTCGCAAGCGTGAAGACCTTGCCCTCAGTGGCTTGCAGCAATGCACACGCCTCCTCCACCGTGGCTAGCGCATCCATGGCGACCCGGATGGTCGCGAGCTTCTTCGCGGTCGACCAGGACGGTATCCACTCCGGCCGCAAGCCCCCTATCGCCATCCGCGTTATATGTCCGAAGGCGATGCAACGGGTATCGCCGAGGGTCGGTTTCATGCCGGCCAGGCGCAGCTCGGCCAGTTCGCGTTTCATCAGCCGCGCCAGTCCGGCCGCGTCCTCGAACAGCCAGGCGCGCGGCGTCGCGCCGCGGTCGCGGCAGACGAAGACGGTATCGACGATGGAGGAGGCGGTCCCATGGATATGGATGGACCCACCCATTTCAGCCGGGCAGGGTAGTGAGGCCGAACAGGTCAGGCCCGCGTCGAGGATAGCCAGCGCGGCAGCCTGATACGCCTCCTGCTTGTTGTGGTGGTAGGTGAACAGCAGCGGCGCGCCGGGCTTGAGTGCGGCCGCCATTCGTGTGTAGACGGCGGCGAGCCCTTCGGCGAAGTGTTCGATGTTGCGCTCGGCCGTTGCGTTGCCGGTCAGTTCGTCAAGGTGCCGGGTCGTCGTCAGCTCAAGGCCGGGGAAGTCGCCGCCCATGAGCTTGCGCAACCACACATAGCAGAAGTGCATCAGTTCACCATACTGAACCATCCCGAAATAGGGCGGGTCGGTAAATACACCGTCAAGGCTGTCCGGCGCCAGTTCTATGTCGGTCGATGAGAGGCAGCGGATATCGATGTCGCGCGGAGCGGCATCGGGCAGTTCCGGGTGTTTCTCTCCGATCCACTCACCGACAACGTAGTGCGTCGTCTTCTTCTTGCCGTCGAACAATACCTCGAACGGCGCGGTGCAGTAGCGTTTCGCCTTGGTGTATTTCTCGGTGATATTGACCCAAGCGCCCGAGCCGATCGGCGAACCGTTGGGGTTGCGCAGACCGAGGATATTGGACTCCACCTGCAGATAGCTGACCGGAAACCCGTGGATTGAAAAAATATCAAGGGATTTCAACGCCATTGCATCATAGCGGCAGAGCATGTTCTGATACCGCAGCAGGTCGGATAGATTCGTCGCCAAGGCCCGCCGCACCCGCCGGTCGGTTACGCCGGCAATAAACCGCGCGCTCGTTTCCAGTGCCAGCAACTGCCGGTCATTGAACAGTTCGCTGAACCGCTCATAGCCCCAGCGGTGCAGACGCGAGCTTTCGTCCCCCTCGGGTATCGCATCGTCGGGCACGAACGACGGACGCATCCGTTGCCATGCCGCACCTGCCGCCGCGACGCGCGCCAGATCCTCGGCGTCCGGCTTCTTGAACAGCCGACCCGGCCGCTTTTTCAGCTCGGGATTGTGATACTCCATGGCAAAAAGCCGGTGGGTGGGCGGGCCGGCGCCATGAAAGGGTGTGGCGTTCATCTGGCCGCAGTGCGGGCAGGGACATTTGTTGCGCTTGACCGGGCCATCGGCCCTGAGCCTCACCCCGCAGGCACAGTTGCCGGGATTTTTCGGGTCCGCCACCTCGTTGAGGTCGCCGCAGCCCGGGCAGATGAGCACATAGGCCGGATGCCGGGCGTCCTCGGCCAGCGTATAGCCGGGGAACAGGTCGAACTCCTGGCCGCAAGCCACACAGGTCCCCGTCTTCACCCACATGAAGTATTTGACGTCGGCGTCGGCCCGTCCGGTCAGCGGGCAGCGGGTCTTGTAGAAATGGCCAAGTTCCTGCGCCAGATGCCCGGCCAGCCGCCCGGCCGTTTCGGTATAGGCGCAGAGGTCGAGTGCGTCGATTTCCTCGCGTACCACCCAGGCCGCCATCGGGTTGATGTCGGTGCCGACGACATTGCAGCCGATCCGGTTCGCTTCAAGCAGCGGCGTACCCCCGCCCATGAAAGGGTCAACGACGGTGATTCCCGCGAAGCGGTGCGACTTGAAGTAGGTCGATGCGATGGGGCCCGCGGCAAATTCCGACAGCAATAGCCCGCGGAACAGGGTGCCGGGGCGACGGGCAAACCACTTGTGAACGGCAATGATCGGGCGATAATTCTGCTGAATCTGCTTCTCGCGCAGGGCGAGTGCGGCAATGAAACTGATGTTGTAGTTTTTTTCGATAGTCATTGGCCTGGCCTTTCGCGCATCCCCCAACAGGTCGTCGCACAGATTAAGAAAATGTTCAGCTATAGCGAAATCCGACTGCCCCTAAAATCGCAGAAACCTCACCGGGTTGCGACCGCCATTGGTGAGCAAGATGTTAATTCGCGTTGCCCCGATTTGGCTTCATGTTTCACGCGTGCCATTAGAATGCTGCGGACTAATGCGCAGGCCTTCGCCGCCCCTCGGTCTTATTATTCGGGTGGATGCCATCCGGCGAGTACCCAGAGACGACGAGCGGGGACGATATAAGGGTTATTGAGATTCAGCGCGGCGACCGTTGCGCGTCCGGTCGGTGTCAGGCCGACGATGCGGATGGCGTCCAGGTCCCAGGCGAAATGCTCGGCCCAGCGCTGCCCGCGCGGGTGGAACAGCGGGACCGTCGCCCCCGTATCCGGGTCGGGCGCCTCGACTTTCCTACCCTTGTAACTGTTGCACCAGGCGCAGGACAGCCAAAGATTCGACTCTTGCGAACTGCCGCCCAAGGCGCGGGGGAGGATGTGCTCGATATGCATCTGCGCGCCGCTGACGCGTTGGTCCGTCTGGCAGTAGCCACAGCGATAGCGGGCCGCGGCGGCAACCCGTTCGCGTAGCGCCTTCGGCAGCGTGTCGGCCATCAAGCCGCGGCTGCTTGTCTCAGCAATCGCTTGCCGCTGCGGATGCTGAGTAAGGCAAAGGCGCGGGCTTTGCGTAGGGTCAGTTCGCCATAGTGCTCCCGCAATACCTCGAGATCCCTTTGCTCCTCGGAGGCCAGTTCGTCGGCCCGCAGTCCCAATTCGCAAAGGCGTAGCCGGTCAGGTTCCGACATGTCGGTGCCGGCGATATCCATCAGGGCTCCATCGCTCAGCCAAGTCATTTCTATCAGCTGGGTCTGGAGCTTGGGCGGAATATCATCCAATGCCGGGAGGGCGGCTTCCAGCAGTGCGGCGAGTACCTGCTCCAAGGGGCGGTGCATGAGGCGTGCGGCCTGGTCTGCCTGTCGTACCACGGACTCGGACAATTCCAGTGTAATGTTGGTCATCGCAGGTCTTCTTTGGGTCAAGGGGCAGGCGTTCAGGATGGGGCCAGCATATCCAACCGAGATTGGGGTTGAAACCTGTTCTTTTGCCTGCCGGCGACGCGCCGTCAACTGCCGGTGCAACTCGCGCAGGGCGGCTGTCCGCAGAGCGATCCGCCAAGGCGACGCCGGGTGGTCCGCGTCTCGCGGTCAGTGCCCGAATGACGGGCGGGCCTCGCGGCTCCCGGCCGATTGGCGGAACCTCCCGTAGCGTTCCGCCCCACCGGTTCCCTGTCAGCCCCGCTGCGGCACGGCCGACCGCAGCAACCCACGCGGCGCTGCGACCAGCCACAGGTAGCTCAGCCCCGCCAGCAGCCCGCATAGGGCCATGCCGAGCAGCAGTGGGCGCGCCGTCCCGTCATGGGCCAGGCTGACCAGGGAGCCGACGATGGCCCCGGTGCCGAAGCGCGCCGCCCCGGAGAAGGCCGAGGCGGTCCCGGCCATGGGCGCGAAGTGCATCATGTAGCCCGCCATGGCGTTGCCGAGCACCACCCCGGCCACCCCCAAATAGAGCAGGGTGGCGAGTACGATCGCCCACAACGGCGGGGTTCCCCAGAGCGCGAGCCCCAGGAGCAGGAGCGCGGCGACCACCTGGACGCCCAGGCCCAGGCGCAACAGGCGCTCCGCCCCCAGGCGCGTGACCAGGCGGGCGTTGAGCGTGGTGGTCACCATGGCCGCGGCCACGTTGAGACCGAACAGGACCGCGAACCAGGCGGTCGGAACGGCGTGCAGGATGATATAGACGAAGGGCGAGGTGACGATATAGGTCATCATGCCGCCGAAGGAGAAGGCCCCGACGAGCAGATAACCCATACCGGTGCGATGGTGCATCAGTTGGAGATAGTTGCGCAGGACCCGACCCACATCCGCCGGATGGCGGCGCGCCGGCGGCAGGGTTTCCGGGAGCAACGCGAAGAAGAGCCCGATCGCGAGCAATCCAATCCCGTAGAGGGCGATGAAGACCCAGTGCCAACCCACCTGACCTACGATGAGCCCGCCGATGGAGGGTGCCAGCAGCGGTGCCAGGGACATCACCAGCATCACGAGGCTCAGCACCCGGGCGCACTCGTCTTTCTCACACAGGTCGCGCACCAGGGCCGGCACCGTAACCGCGACGGCCGCCCCGCCCAGGGCCTGGACCACGCGCGCCGCGATCAGCGTTTCCATGGAACCGGCCAGGGCGCACCCCAGACTCCCCAGGCAAAAGAGGGCCAGGCCGCCGCCGATGGTCGAGCGCCGCCCGCGCACGTCCGACAGCGGACCCAGGAACAACTGGGCCAGGGCAAAGACCCCGAGGTAGACGGTCACGGTGAGCTGGGCGAGTTCGATGCTCGAGCCGAGGTCCAGTGCGATCACCGGCAGGCTCGGCAGATACATATCGATGGCGAAGGGTGTCAGCCCCGAGAGCAGACCCAGGGTCAGGAGTATTGGCGGACGAATGTGCATGAAACCCTCGCAATGCGGCTTGCCGATGCCGGCTAGGGTAACCCGAAAGGCCGGGCGCTGCCTGGGCTGCGGCTGGCTGGCCGGGGGGGTGGGCCAGGCGTCGCGGCCGGGTCCTGGCAGGGAGTCCAAAGCCTTGGACTCCAAAGGGTCAAGCGAGGCGCTAGACCCAAAAAGAGTATTTGGCCGTAAATGAACGCAAATAAGCGCAAATAAATCTGCTGGTTAGCATCGTCGGGGGCGCTACCCGGACAGTGAACATGCAGTAAAGGCCAAGCGTCGGATTATTTGCGTCAATTTGCGTTCATTTGCGGCTAAACTGTTTTCTTGTCTAAAATAAGCGGTTAAGCCCGTTGAGCGCCGCCACCCGGTAGGCCTCGGCCATGGTGGGGTAGTTGAAGGTGGTCTCGGTGAAATAGCGGATGCTGTTCGCGCTCCCCTGCTGGGACATGATCGCCTGCCCGATGTGGACGATCTCGGCGGCCTGCTCGCCGAAGCAGTGGATGCCCAGGATCGCGAGTGTCTCGCGGTGGAACAGGATCTTCAGCATACCCACTGTGTGGCCGGTGATCTGGGCGCGGGCCAGCGACTTGAAATCCGCCTCGGCGACCTCGTAGGGGACCTGGGCCGCGGTCAGTTCGCGCTCGCTGCGCCCGATGGAGCTGATCTCCGGCACCGTGTAGATGCCGGTGGGAAACTCCTCGATCAGCGACCAGTCGCACTCCCCGTCCACGATATGGGCGCCCACGAAGCGTCCCTGATCATAGCTGGCGCTGGCCAGTGCCGGTGGTCCCACCA
The DNA here is from genome assembly GCF_002813775.1 of Candidatus Thiodictyon syntrophicum. NCBI lineage: Bacteria > Pseudomonadati > Pseudomonadota > Gammaproteobacteria > Chromatiales > Chromatiaceae > Thiodictyon > Candidatus Thiodictyon syntrophicum. Next base: position 633,117 of record NZ_CP020370.1, on the reverse strand, counting down.
CGTCGCCCACGGCATAGATGTGCGGGAGCGCCGTCTGGTAGCTAGCGTTGACCTCCAACTGACCGCGCCGGTTGGGGGTCAGGCCGATCGCTTCCAGTCCCATGTCACGGGTGTTGCCGGTGCGACCATTGGCCCACAACAGGACCTCGGTCTTGAACTTCTTGCCGGACTTGCAGTGCAGCACCACGCCGTCGTCCGTCGCCTCCACCCGGTCGGCGGTCTCGTCGTTGCGGATCACCACCCCGCTCTGGCGCAGGTGATAGCTTAGGGCATCGGTGATCTCGTCGTCCAGGTTGGACAGCAGCCGGTCGCGGGTGTTGACCAGGTTCACCTTGATGTCCAGGTAGCTCATGATCGAGGCATACTCGCAGCCGATAACTCCGGCCCCATAGATGGTCAGGGACCGCGGGGTGTGGGCCAGGGCAAGGATCGAGTCGCTGTCGCGCACCCGCGGGTGGCTGAAGTCCACGTCCGGCGGGTGATAGGGGCGCGAGCCGGTGGCGACGACGAAGTGCCGGGCGGTGAGTTCCTGCGCCGCCCCGCCCGGGCGCTCTACCGCGATCCGGTCGGGGGCCAGGAAGCGGGCGCGGCCGAAGACGACCTCCACCCGGTTGCGCTGGTAGTAGCGGTAGCGGGTGCGTACCTGCTCGTTGATGACCCCGTCGGCGGCGCGCAGCAGGTCCGGGAAATCCACCTCGATCTGATTGCGGGTGTGCTGAAACAGCGGGTTGCGCCGGTAATCCGCGAGCGTCTGGATGGAGTGGCGCAGGGCCTTGCTCGGGATGGTGCCCCAGTGGGTGCAGCCCCCGCCGACGGCGTTGTGGGCCTCCACCACGGCCACCTGTCGGCCGGCCTTGGCAAGTTTCATGGCGGCGCCCTCGCCGCCGGGGCCGGTGCCGATTACGATGCAGTCAAATTCTCGGATGGTCATGTGGGGGGCTCCGGCTGGTGAGGGTGGGGCCCAGTCCGGATCTGGGATGCCGGGCCGCTGATGCTCAGGTGCCTAGTGTACTGATTCTCGCGCACGTTGCCCGCAGCATCCGCGCGTTTTCGCCGGCGCGTCTGAGTCAGGTGGGGGCTCCTGCCCATGCGACCCTCATCCACCCATCTTCAGTTCATACCCCGCGGGTATCACGGCTCGCAGATGCTCGCTGGCATTGCTGCGAACCCGAAAGCCGGTGACCGTCTCGTCGCTGTAGAGCACACCAGATGCCGATGGCCAGAACGCCAGAACTGCACCAGGAAGCCAGTTGGCCACTCGCGTTGTTGGTAGCGAAGGAACCAAAATTCTTGCGGCGGCGGCGATAGCAATCACCAGCAGAATAATAGCCAAGAGATTGGCTATAATGAGTCCCCAGTGGGCGTGGAAAGGTTGTGACAAAAAATTGCCAATCAACTCGAAGCCGAAGCTGTAACTTTGGTAAGGCCCATCCAACGACCAAAGCGTGTGGTGTTGCGAGAATTCGATAAAGCCCGGTAGATGGTAAGAGACGGTGTCCCATTGCAAGGCACTATCCGGATTGAGCAGTGACGATGGAAGTGTCCAGCGGAGATAGTCCAGAACTGGTATTGCTCCGAGTAGACCGAAAACAATCAGGGTAAAATCGATCGACCTGGCACCTTGACCGCCCTCCAGCGTGGCCGGCGCCATTGGATTTTGGGTACTGAGCCTGGGAACCAGGAGCGAGCCTGCAACGGCGAGCAAGATGAATAAGCACCAAGCTGTTCTCGTGAACAGCATACCGAACATCCCTGGGATGAGGCATGAGACATACACCAGTCCGACCACGGTCACGATGCTGGCCAGGGCGGGTGGGATGCGCATTGCTTTCGCAGCGGCAAAGATTTTTCGCGTCAAGATCAAGATAACCCATACGGTAGCTATGTACAGCGCAATCAGCAGTATAACCAGTTCCACCAAATTGATATAACGTATACGCCAGCAGAGTACGGCTGAGACTGCCGCACGCTCTGGAGGTCAGTGTCGGCATCGCGGCTAGCACGCGATGGCCGGAACGAGGCCGAGAAAAAACAGTCGCACGCCAGCCATTATCGCTCAAAGCTGAAATGTTTATGACCTGAGTAACTACTGAACGCCGCGACCATCACTCCTTGTGCCCGAGGTCACAGCTGCGTACGATGAAAGATCGCTGCGGGTATCAGGCGAATGACCAGCATAATCCAGCGCCAGAACCACGGGGTATAGCAGATGTGCGTCCCGCGCGCGATGGCGCGCTGGATGTCGCGCGCCACCCGGTCGGGGCTGGCCCACAGGGGTCCCTTGGGAAAGGCGGCGGTCATGGGGGTGTCGACGAAGCCGGGTTTGATGGTCAGCACCCGCACCCCCGCCGGGGCCAGGCGGTGGGCCAGTCCCTGGAGGAAGATGGCGAGCGCGCCCTTGGCTGTCCCGTAAACATAGTTGCTCTGGCGCCCGCGGTCGCCGGCCACCGAGCCGATCACGGCCAGGGTGCCGCACCCCGCGGCCTGCATCCGGCTGGCAAGCGGCGTCAGCAGATCGATGACACTGATCAGGTTGACCTCCAATTCCCGCCGGGTGAGCGCGGCACTGGCGGCGCAGGCGGCCTGGTCCGGCAGGGACCCGTGGGCGATCAGGGCCACATCAAGGCCGCCGAGGGCCTCCCAGGCGGCGGCCACCAGGGCCTCGGCCCGGTCCGGCACTGTCGCGTCGTAGGCCCCGACCTCGACCATGGCGGCGCCGCGTACCCGCAGATCATCCGCAATGGCCGCCGCCCGCTCGGTGTGGCGCGCCGCCAGGAACAGGGTCGCCCCCTGGGCCGCATAGCGCCGGGCCAGCGCCTCGGCGATGGCGGAGGTGGCACCAACGATCAGGACCCGCGTGCTCATGCGACCGCCCCCGTGACCCGTCGCCAGAAGCTCGACGAGAAGGCCGGGTCGAGGTGGCGCCGGAATTCGTCGACCCGGGGGTAGCCGGCGGCAAACAACCGTGGGGACATATGGGCATCCTTCGCGGGATAGATGGCCCCGCCCGCCTGCGCGACCAGGGTGTCAAGGGTTTCAAAAAGGCGGAGTGTGGCACGGCCCTTATATGGGAAGTCAAGGGCCAGCGTGACCCCGGGGCGGGGAAAGGACAGCAGGCCGGCCGCCGGCCGGTCACCGAAGACCTTCAGTACGCTGAGGAAGGACCCCTGCCCGGAGCCTGCGATGCACGCGAGCATCGCCCGGGTGGCGTCGCGGCCTGCGGACATGGGTACGACCGATTGATACTGGAGAAAACCCTTGGGGCCATAGATGCGGTTCCACTGACCGATGCCGTCCAGGGGGTAAAAGAAGGGTGCAAAGTGTTCCACGCCGTTCGTCGGGCGGCGCGGCTGCTTGCGGTAGAAAATCTCGTTGAAGGCCCGCAAGGTGGGCGTGGCGATCAACGACAGGGGCGGGTCGAAGGGGATGGACGGCGCTCGGCCCGGCGGCCTGGGCGCGTCTTCGCAGGTTGGAGCCGCATGGTTCCCCGCCAGGTAGATGCCGCGACCGAGGTGCCGTCCGGACGCCAGGCAATCGATCCAGGCCACCGTGTATTCGTGTTCCCGGTCCGCGCCGAGGGCCAGCTCGAAAAAGCCGTCCAGATGGTCGAAGCGCGTCCGCTCCACCTGGACATAGGGATTGGCGATACGCTTCAACCGAAACTCGGCCCAGGTGATCAGGCCGGTCAATCCCAGGCCGCCGATGGTGGCGGCGAACAGGTCCGCCCGTTCGGTGGGGCCGCAGCGCAGGCGCTCGCCGGAGCTGCGCAGCAGTTCCAGGCGGATGACCTGGTGACCGAAGGTGCCGGCCAGGTGGTGGTTCTTGCCGTGCACGTCATTGGCGATGGCCCCGCCGACGGTGACGTAGCGGGTGCCCGGCGTCACCGGCAGGAACCAGCCGCCGCCGACCGTCAGGGACAGGATCTCACTGAGCAGGACCCCGGCCTCGCAGCGGATCAGGCCGGTGGCGGGGTCGAAGGCCAGGAAGCGGTCCAGGCCCCGGGTCGCGAGCAGGGTGCCGCCGTTGTTCAGGCAACTATCCCCATAGCTGCGGCCGTTGCCGAAGGGCAGCACGCTGCCCGCGACCCGCGGCAGCGGTTGATCGCGAAAACGCAGGGATCGCACGCCTGCGGGTAACGCCCGCGGGTAGCGCCCCCAGGACTGGTAAGGCGTGAGCGCTGCCATCCGCTCTAGAGCGCAAACCACAGGGCCAGGACACACAGCAGGAGGGTCGCCTGGCTGCCCCGATCGGCGATGGCGAAGACCAAGGGGTCGTCGTGCATGAGCCCGCGATGGGCGATGGACCAGGTACGCGCTATCCAGTAGAGCAGCAGCGGACAGACCAGCCAGATGATCTGCGGATCGCGGTAGAGTGCCCGAACCTCCGGACTGTTGATGTAGAGGGCCAGCACCATGACCGCGCTGTAACCCGCGGGGATGCCGAGCCCCCGCACCAGCTCCAGGTCCTTGATCCCGTAACCGCGCCCGGATGCCCAGTCGCCCCCGTCGCGGCGCAGCGACTCGAGCTCCGCGTAGCGCTTGAGATAGGCGAGGCTTAATAACAGAAACATGGAGAAGGCGAGCAGCCAGAACGACAGGGGTATGCCAATCGCCGCCGCGCCGCCGATCACCCGCAGGGTGTAGAGACCAGCCAGCGTCAGCACGTCCAGCGTCATCCGGCGCTTCAGGTGCAGTGAGTAGGCCAAGGTGGCGGCGAAATAGGCGCCCAGGACGACCAGAAACAGCGGCGGCAACCAGGCGCCGACCGCGGCGGCGACCGCCACCAGCACCGCGGCCAGCGCCAGCCCCCAGCCGATGGGCAGGTCGCCGCAGGCCAGGGGGCGCTGTCGCTTGCGCGCGTGTTGGCGATCCGCCTCGAGATCGAGCAGGTCGTTGATCACATAACCGGCGGAGGCCATCAGGCTGAAGGCCAGGAAGGCCGCAACCGCGCCCAGGATGGCGTGCAGGTCCAGGAACAGATGGGCGGCCAGCAGGGGTACAAACACCATGGTATTCTTGAGCCACTGGTGCGGTCGCAAGGCCCGGATCAAGGGTGACAGGGGGGACCCGCGCCGGCTCAGCAATTCATGGGGAAGGTGGTTGCGCGCCAATGCGGAGCGCACCCCCGGTTGCGGATTCACGACGATGGCGCGCCGGGCATGGCGCCAGACCGCGAGATCCTTCCTGGAATCCCCGATATAATCGAATCCGCCCTCGCCGTACAATCCGAGCAGTCGCTCGGCCTTGACCCGGGCGGAGAGGTTGGTGGCGGCGTCGCTGGCGTGCACCGCGTCGAAGATCCCCAGGTGCAGGGCGATCTGCTCGGCATACTTGCGGTTCGACGCGGTGGCAAGCACCACCGGACGCCCTGCCGCCTTGGCCGTCTGCGCCAGGGCCAGCACCGCCGGGTGGTAGGGCAGCAGGTCGACGCGCAGTTCGGCCAGTTCGGCCAGGCGCTGCTTGAGGTGTGCCCGGCCCCGCACGAGCCCGAACAGGGCCGCGACCGCCGCGACGGGCCGGTCCTTGAGCGCCTTGAGGCCCGACTCCAGCAGCAGATCGGTGCGCACTAGGGTCTGGTCGAGATCGATACAGAGCGCCACTGTCGTCTCGTCCATACCCTCGCGGTGACCTCGGCGCTTTGTGCGAACGGCAAGCGGTCTGAGCGCCGCGTCCCGCGGGACTGATACGCTGCCGACCGCCGACGGTGGTGGATTGCTGCGCCTGGTTCGCCCATCGAGAGGCGTCCGGCTGCAGGGGGGAATCATACCCCTAGAGCGTGGCCAAAGCGCCGCATCTTGGGCGCGATCAGAACTGATGTGGTGACCGAAATCCCGGGTACGCTGTCCTGGTCGTTGTCGTTGTCGTTGTCGTGATCGGATTGTTCGATTACGACAACGACGCCCGGTCCGTAAGAAGGTCCGGTCGCGCACCGGCATCTCCCCCCACTGGACAAGCCGCGCAGGGCGTGTTTTTCTCTCGAGTCCCGATCCTCCCGCGCCGAGTCTCGCCATGTTCAGACGCCCCCTCACCACCGCCGCCGCGCTCCTGCTGACCCTGTCCCTGTTGGGCGGCGGCCTCCTGTACTGGGTGCTCAAACGCGCCGAGCCGCCCTACTCCGGCGAGGTCCGGGTCCCGGGCCTGGACGCACCGGTCACGGTCCGCTTCGGGCCCCACGCGGTGCCCAGCATCCAGGCGGACTCCACCCACGACCTGCTGTTCGCCCAGGGTTACCTGGTGGCCGGCGAGCGGATGTGGCAGATGGACCTGATGCGCCGGCTGGCCGACGGGCGACTGGCGGAGGTCTTCGGGCCGGACGCACTGGACGCCGACCGGCTGTTCCGGACCCTGGGGCTCAATACCGCGGCACGGCGCGCCCTGGCCGAGTTGGAGGCGCCCCAGCGCGCCCTGCTCAGCGCCTACGCCGACGGGGTGAACGCCTATCGTGCCCGGGCCGCGCACCGGCTGCCCATCGAGTATCTGCTCGCCGGTTTCGCGCCGACACCCTGGCGGCCCGAGGACAGCCTGCTGATCGGCGCCTACATGGCCTTCACCCAGACCTTCAACCTCAAGGAGGAGCTGACCTATCTGCGCCTGGCACAGCGCCTGGGTCGCGAGCGGGCGCGCGAGCTCTTCCCGACCGACGAGGGCGTACCGGCCCCGGCGGTGCCGCCCGAACTGCCGGACCGACCGCTCGGTACGCCGGGCGGGAGCGCCGCGGCCGCGAACCCGGCCGCCCTGGCTGCGCTGCTGGACGCGCCCGCGCGCTTCGGCCTGCCGGTGCCCGGAGCGGCCAGCAACGCCTGGGCAGTCACGGGTGTGCGCACCGCCGACGGCCGGGCCCTGCTCGCCAATGATCCCCACCTGCCCCCGGCGATGCCCGGCACCTGGTACGAACTGGAGCTGATCGGGCCCGACCTGCATGTGGCCGGGCTCGCCCTGCCCGGGGTGCCGCTGGTGCTGATCGGCCACAACGCCGACCTCGCCTGGGGCCTCACCAGCGCCATTACCGACACCCAGGACCTGTTCCTGGAGCGCCCCACCGCGGACGGGGAGCATGTGGAGCGGGCCGGCGGGCCGCCGGAGCCGATCAGCACCCGGGTGCAGCGCATTGAGGTCAAGGACGCGCCGGCGGTGGAACTGGCACTGCGCCGCACCAGCCGCGGGACCATCCTCAATGACCTGCTCGCCCACCCGCCGGGGATGGAGCCGGGGTCGCTCCCGGCCGTCGCCAGCCGCGACCTGCTCGCCCTGAGTCAGGTAACGGACCCGCCGGACCGCAGCCTGGCCGCGCTGGCCGGGCTCGCCCGGGCGCGCACCCTGCCGGCGGCGCACGGCGCCGGCTGGGATTTTCGCGCCGTGGCCCAGAACCTGATCCTCGCCCATCGCGACGGGGGTATCGCCTGGCAGGTCACCGGCCTGCTGCCGCACCGCGCCAAGGGCGCCGGGACCTTCCCCGCCCCCGGCTGGGTGGCGGGCTACGGCTGGGACGGCCTGGTCCCCCCAAGGCAGAACCCGACCCTGTCCGATCCCCCCGGGGCCGCGCTCATCACCGCCAACAATCGCACCATCCCGCTGGACTACCCGGTGAACCTGAGCCACTCCTGGCTCGCGCCCTACCGCGCCCAGCGGATCGCAGAGCGGCTGGCGACGGCCCCGGCGCTCGATGCCGCCGCCATGGCCGCCATCCAGACCGACCGCACGAGCATCCAGGCGCGCCTGACCCAGCAAGCCCTGCGCCGCATCGAGCCCGAGCTGCGCGCCGCCGACCCCGCCGCCTGGGACATCGCCGAGCGCGACCTGTTGTCCTGGGACTGCGTCATGGATGGGTCGAGTCGCGCCGCGGCACTCTATGCCCTGCTGGAGCCGGCCCTGTGGCAGGCCATCTATGGGGACGAGTTGGGGGAGGACCTGGCGCCCCTGATGTCGCTCGCCTACCTCAGCTACAACTCCCTGCAAGAGACCCTGCGCACCGGTGAGTCCGGCTTCTGGGACGATGTGGGCACCCCCGCGGTCGAGTCACCCGCGCAGATCTGGGGCCGCGCCCTGCGCGCCGCCGCGGCGGACCTGGCCGCCGCCCGGCCCGACCCCCGCGACCAGCGACTCGACCGGTTGCGCACCCTCACCTTCCCCCACGCCTTCCACGGCCTGCCGCTCCTGGGGCGCCTCTTCGATGTCGGCCCCATCGGGGTCGGCGGCGCGGCCGATACGCTCGATGTGATGAAGTCGTCGCCGCAGGACCCCGGTCGCGGACTGGTAATCCCCTCCATGCGGGTGGTCCAGGTGCCCGCGGACTGGGGCCAGACCCGGGGCACCCTGCCGCTCGGCCAATCCGGTCACCGCCTCTCACCCTATCGCACCGACCAACTCGACGACTGGTTGGCCGGCCGCGGCCACCCCTGGCCCTGGAACGGACCGCCCGCGCAGGAGACTAAGGGGGTGCTGATGTTACGGCCGGCGGGGCAGTGAGCACCAGGGAGCGCCGGGTACCCGCTCGGCTTGCTCTCGTGACCCCGCTGCCGCGGTGTCACGCAGGTGTCAGGCGCCGTGCGCCTCGCAACGGATAACTGGAGTTGATAGTGACCAACCAGCACCATGGTTCGCGTTTTCTTCCCATGCCCCGGGTTCCCCACGCCCTGCTCGCCCTGCCGCTCTGCTCCGCATTGAGCCTGGCGCCGGGGAGCGGTCGCAGTGCCCCGGCGAGCGTGGCCGGCATCGATTTCGATACCGACAATGTCACCACCAGCACCGACATCGTCAGCGGCGGCTACGACACCAACCATGGCACGGCCCTGCACAGCGGGACCTCACCGTCCTGGACCATCCCCGACTCACTCGGCACCCGCTTCCTGGTTCCGACCTTCCAGTCCACTTACAGCGCCGACTCGGCCACCACCGGCCGGCCCGGCAGCGCGGTCACCCTGGGGCATGACGCGAACTTTCCCCCGACCTCAGGCAACCCGCGCGACGCCATCCAACTGGCCTGGTCAGACGGCAAGGGACTCGCCAACCTGCCCGGCCCCGACCTGGCGATCTTCGAGGCCGCCACCAGTGAGGCCTTCGGGGCACGCCTGTACCTGGACACCCTGGGTTGGACGAACTGGCGCTACACGCCTGACCATGAGGTCTACAGCACGGACAACGACGCCACCGCGACCCTGATCGACTTCGACGACTTCAATGACTTCGACGTACTGACGGACTGGCCGGATGCAGTCGTCACCGCGATCCAGATCTGCAACCTGTTGATCGACGACCTGGTCGATACCCAGATCGAGGGCACGCTCGGCAAAGGCACCGTCCATTTCGGCGGCACCACCGGCTACCTGCCCGGCCGCTACAGCAGCAGTCAGGATAAATGGGTACCATTCGAGTCCACCAAGTTCGACCCGGACATCCAGTACGTCGTCGGTCTGCACGACCTCGTGGCTGGGAGCGGCGGCATCATCCCCCCCGCGCCCTTCACCCTGCCCCTGAGCCCGCTATTCGCCCCGGCGACCCAGGCCGCAGCCCCCGCACCCGCTCCGCTTGCCCTATTGGTGCCGTTCCTTGTCTGGCCCTGGTGGCAGGCCTATGGTCGGCGGAACCTGATCGGCTCAAGGCCGGACATCAAGCGCGCGGGTTGCGGTGTCGTTGGCCCGCACAGCGGACCCTACGGGGAATCCGCGGCCATGCTGTGCGGAGCGAGCGCGGCCGGTCGGGGGCCACGGCAGTTTGCGAGGTCGCGTCGCGGCTGAAGCCGCTCCCACCGGGGGCCGGCCTGACTTTCACGGTAAGGCGGCGACCGGCGGTGGCGATGCTTTTTCGCGCATACATCGACACCCGGTGGCCGAGACGATGATCAAACACGGCGTAGCGAACCATACCGGGGCTCTTTCGTTACCTTTGAGGTCGGCATTGGTCTTGATCCCCTACTCGGCACCCGCCGGCCACACCCGCGCCAGCAGCGCGATCAGGTCGGCATCCTGGCGGGCGGTGAGCGCGGCGGCCAGGCGTTGGCGCAGGCGCTCGTTGCCGCGATAGGCGGTCAGGTCGCGCAGAACACGCTCGGCGATGCGGTGCTCGCCGTCGGCGACCAGGGACAGCAGCCAGTCGAAGGCGGCCTCGCTGCGGTGCAGGGCGGCACCCTTGAGCAGGACCTGCTCGGCCGCGCCCTTGTAGGGCTCGGCGTCCCAGCGGGTCCGCAACTCGGTGAGCGCCTCCGGGAGGCGGGACTCGCCCAGGGCCAGGGCCGCCAGTTCACGCAGGGTGGGGTCGCCCCGGTCCAGAAAGGTCCCGACGAAGGCGGCGCAGGGGGCCGCGTCCAGCCGCAGCAGGGCGAGCAGGCAGGCGCCCGTGACCTCGGGCTCGGGGTCGCCGCACTGTGCCTTGGTGCGCAGGACGGACTCCGCGGCGATGGGCTCACAGCAGGCGATGGCGTCCATCACCCCGGCCCGCACCCGGGGTTCCGGGTCCGCCAAAAGGCGGATGAGTTCGGGCAGGGCGCGGGCATAGGCGGTCGCGGCCAGACCCATGGCGCAGCTCACGCGGCAGTCCAGCGCGGTATCCTGGCTGCCGCCCCAGGCGGGTTCGAGTTGGCGCAGGCGGATGCCGGTCAGGAAGAACTCGACATTGGCACAGTCCAGGGCGACCAGGGCGCGGGCGATGGCGCCCTTGGCGGTGCACTGGGGGTCCTGGGTGTGGGGCCCGTCCGCCAGTCGGCGGAAGGCGGCGATCAGGTCCGGCTCCAGTGGGTAGAGGAGCCCGTCGCCCGCATACCCCGCCGCGGCGGCGACCAGGCGGTAGTTGGGATCGGCCAGGGCCGGACGCAGGGTCTCGAGGGTCGCCCCGCCATCCGCCACGGCCGTCCGCAGCCCGGCCAGGCGCTCCGTCAAGCGGTTATCGGCGTCGATCCGGCGTTTTGCCATGGCTGTATAGTGGTTGGTGGCTGGTGGTCAGTGGCTAGTATGATGCAAGCCTGTACAGGGATCTCCTCCCTCTCCCTGGTTACCAGTACCACCAGGCGCAATTGTTCGGACCATTTAGGCGTAGGGTGCGCCGCGCGCACCTTGAGAGGCTGCGCTCGGGTGCTGCCGTCAGCGTCTCGGGCGGCGCCGTGGTGCGCACGGCGCACCCTACGGCAGCGGCGCGGTCAATGGTCCGGGCACCCCATCACTAGCCGCTGAACCCCGAACCCCGAACCCCGAACCCTGACCTCATGCTCGTCTATCTCCACGGACTCAACAGTTCCGGCCGCTCGGCCAAGGCCGCGGCGCTGCGTGAACGCCTCTCGCCTTACCCGGTACTGGCGCCGGACTACCAGGCCCACCGCCCGCCCGCCGCGGTGGCGCGCCTCACCGCCTTCTTCGCTGACCTGGGGCCGGCGTGCCCGGCCGTCGTCGGCAGTTCCATGGGCGGATTCTATGGTCAGTGGCTGGCGCGCCGCTTCGCCTTCTCGCACCTGTTCCTGATCAATCCGGCCCTGACCCCCTGGGACCTGCTCCCGCCCCATCTGGGCGAGACCATGACCACGGCGGACGGGGAAACCTACCAGATCACCCGGGAGCTGATCGAGGCCACCCGCGCCTACGGCCTCGCCGACCCCTGCGATGGGGTGCCGACCACGCTCTTCCTGGACCGCGGCGACGAGGTGATCGACTATCGGATCGCGCAGTCAAATTACCGGCGCTGCGGCCGGCTGCTGATCTGGGACGGGGGCGACCACGCCTTCCAGCATTTGGACGAGGCGATCGACTGCATCCGCACGCACCTGAGCACGCAGCGCCGGGAGTCGCAGCAAGCGGGCTGAGTAACGAGTCAAGAACAAGTCACACGCAATCGTTGTCGTTGTCGTTGTCGCTATCGTTGTCGTGATCGCAGAAGCGATGCAATTTGCGGTGCGGGAAAATCCGCGGCGCTACGATGACCTCGATTACGACAACGACAACGACAACGACAACGACAACGGCGCGAAGAGCCCGTAGGGTCCGCTGTGCGGGCCGAGCCACCGGGGCCGGGCTCAGGCAAGCAGCCGTTTGGCGATGTGGACCCCGCCCACATAGGTCCCGAGCGCCGCCCCCAGGCTGCTCAGCAGGAAGACGACGAAGACCCGCGCCACCCGGTTGCGCCACCAGCCGCCGAGGGTCGCGGCATCGGTACGCAGGCGGCTGAAGTCGCCCACGCTCGGCGCCCGCAGCCACAGCTCCACCGCCCCGGTGACCATCCCGGCGCCGATGGCGGGGTGGAGCGTGGTGAGCGGTGCCGCGAGAAAGCCGGCCGCGATGGTCAGCGGGTGAGCGCCGGCGATCAGGGTGCCCAGGGCACAGAGCCCGCCGGTGATGAGGACCCAGGAGAGCACCAGGTCCCAGCCCAGTTGCGGGCTCTGCACGAAGCCCCAGGCGAGCCCGCCCAGCACCAGCACCAGGACCAGCCAGGGCAGGACGGACGGCCCGCGGCGCGGCGGCGGCACCTGTTCCAGGTCGCGCAGGCAGGCCTGCGGGTCCCCCGGGGCTGCATCCAGGTCGCGGGCGATGCCGGCCAGGTGGCCGGCCCCCACCACGGCCAGGACGCGGCGCGCCCCGACGCGCTGCGCCTCCAGGCGCAGCTTGGCGGCCATGTAGCGGTCGCGCTCGGCGATCAGCGGGACGAAGAGGTCCTCGCGGTCCTGGGCAAACTCGGCGAAGGCGGTCTCGAGCACATCCCCCTCCTTGAGCCGTTCCACCTCGTCCGCGGTGACCTTCTCGCCGGAGAGCAGGGCGGTCAGGAGCCCGGCGAAGAGGGTGGTGCGCCGCCACCAGCCCAGGCGCGCCGCGATGCGTCGGAAGGTCACGCCGATCTCGCGGTCGATCAGCAGCACCGGCAGCCCCCGCTCCTGGGCCAGGCGCACGGCGATGCGCTGCTCGGCACCTGGCTCGATATCGAACTGGTCAGCCAGGCGCTGCTGATAGGCGGCCAGCGCCAGGTTGGCCACGACCATATAGACCCGCCCCTGGCGGATGACCGAAAAGAGATCCATGCCGGCCAGTGCCTGCGGATCGGTCAGGGCGGCGAAGCGGCTGCGGCACAGTTCCACCGCCACCGCGTCGTAATCGCCGCCCTCGATCAGCCGACTGACCTGGGCGACGCTGACCCGCGACACATGGGCGGTGCCCAGCAGCGTGACGCGGGCCGCACCGATGGTGCGCTCGCACTGGGGCTGCGCCGCCGGGGCGCTGGGCGGGGCACTGGGCGGTTGCGGCATGGATGGATCCTGGTCGGGCGGGCGCGAGGCGTGGCCGCGCCATCATACGCCGACGCCACGTTGGTGGGCCTGGGGCGATGCCGTAGAATCGCCGTCAGCCCCGGGGCGGTCATGTCGATCGCGCCGCCACGCCGGGGCGCTACCCTTACCATGCCGAGTAACCAGGATGAACCCCCAACCCGTCGGCCGACTGATCCTCGTCCTCGTCCTCGCCCTCTGCGCCCTGGTGGGCGGCGGTTGCGTCGTCATGAACGACCAGCGCGCCCTGGCCCTACAGGCCGCGACCGCCCGCTACGAGTCCGCCATCCGCTGGGGCTATTTCGAGACCGCTTACGGCTTCGTGGACCCCGCCCTGCGCAAGGGCAAGGACCTGCCGGCCCTGTACAAGGACCTGCGTCTCACGGGCTACGAGGTCGTGCAGCAGCCCATGGAGGCGGACAAGGGCAAGGCGACCCAGATCGTCACCATCGACTACCTCCATGAAGACCGGCAGAGCATGATGACCCTCACCGACCGGCAAGTCTGGCAGTATGACAAAGACCTCAAGAACTGGTGGCTGGTCTCCGGACTGCCTGCGTTCAAATAGGGCGTTCACATGGCGATCGGCAGGCGCGCGGCGCCCCTGCCCTTCCCGTTTCCGCCCGCCCGGGGTACCCTCCCGCTTTGCGCCCCGCGCCGGCACCCGCGGCCGGCTCCCAACTCCGGAGGCTTCAGGTTGGATATCGACGCACTCAATGCCGACTTCGGGCTCCCCGGGACCCTGCGCATCGCCGTGGGCCGCGGCGGCCTGACCATGATCGAGGTCTACAACGGCCTCGCCAACGCCCTGATCTCGACCCACGGCGGGCAGGTCCTGTCCTACTGCCCGGCGGGGGCACCGGATGACCTGCTGTTCGTCAGCGAGCGGGCCTGGTTCGCCCCCGGCAAGGAGATCAAGGGCGGCGTGCCCATCTGCTGGCCCTGGTTCGGGGCGGACCCGGATACCGCGGACCTGGACGTACCGGACCGGGGGATCCATGGGTTCGCCCGCCGGCTGCCCTGGTCCATCCTCGCCACCGCCGCCCTGCCGAGCGGGGCCACCCGCGTCACCCTGGGCCTGGCCGACGATGCCGATACGCGCGTCCTGTGGCGCCATCACTTCAACCTGCTGGTGGAGATCACCGTGGGGTCGACCCTGACCGTCGAGCTGATCACGCGCAATGCCGGCGACCGATCCTTCCAGATCACCCAAGGCCTGCACAGCTATTTCCGGGTCGGTGACGCGACCCAGGCGCGGGTCCTGGGGCTTGCGGGGTGCGACTATATCGACAAGGCGGCCGGGGCCAACGACGCCATCCTCACCCAGGACGGGCCGCTCAGGGTGGCCGCCGAGGTCAACCGCATCTACGAATCAGTGCCCCCGGTCCTGACCATCGAGGACCCGGTACTCGCGCGGCGCATCCGTATCAGCAGCCGCCACAGCGCCACCACCGTGGTCTGGAACCCCTGGGTCGCGACCGCCCGCGCCATGGCGGACCTGGACGACGGGGACTACCGGATCATGCTGTGCGTGGAGACCGTCAACGCCGCCTCCGAGGTGATCGGGATACCGGGCGGCGGCGAGGCGCGGCTGGCGGCCGAGTACGCTATCGAGCCGCTGGAATGAGTGGCCTGGCGGCACTGGGTGAGGCCCCGGACCGGCTCTGGCAGGAGTGGCTCGCGTGGGCGCAGGCGCAGGGCCGGATGGTGCCGCTCGCCGCCGACCTGGAGGCCGTCAGGACGCGGGTCTGGGAGGCGAGCGAGTATTGCGCCCAAGGCGCCGCCCGCTACCCGGCGGACTTCGCGGCGCTCCTGGACTGCGGCGACCTGGGGCGTGCCTATGCCCCCGGCGACCTCGCCGCCCGGGTCGCGGCGACCCTGGCCGCCGCGCTGCCCGGCCACCCGGACGAGGCCGCCCTGCAGCGCGCCCTGCGGGTGGTCCGGCGCCGCGAGCAGACCCGCATCATCTGGCGCGACATCGGCGGGCTCGCCGGGCTCGACGAGACTCTGGAGGACCTCTCGGAACTGGCCGACTGCTGCATCCGCACGGCCCTGGACCGGCTCCAGGACTGGACCCGGGCGGAACTGGGCACGCCCCGCGATGCACAAGGTCGGCCGCAGTGCCTGCTGGTCATCGGCATGGGCAAGCTCGGGGCGCGCGAGCTCAACCTGTCATCGGATATCGACCTCATCTTCGCCTACCCCGCCCAGGGCCAGGTGACGGACGGGCCGCGCCCGCTCGACCACCAGCAGTTCTTCGTGCGCCTGGCGCAGCGCCTGGTCCAGGCCCTGAACGCCCAGACCGCCGACGGCTTCGTCTTCCGCGTGGACACCAGGCTGCGCCCCTTCGGCGACTCCGGCCCCCTGGTCATGAGCCTGGACGCACTCGAGGACTACTACCAGTCCCAGGCGCGCGAGTGGGAGCGCTACGCCATGATCAAGGCGCGGGTGCTGACCGGCGACCCGGCCGCGGTCGCCGCCCTGGAGGACCTGCTGCGGCCCTTCGTCTACCGGCGCTATCTCGACTTCGGCTCCATCGAGTCGCTGCGCGAGATGAAGCAGATGATCGCCAAGGAACTGCACCACAAGGGCATGGACGCCAACATCAAGCTCGGCCCCGGCGGCATCCGCGAGATCGAGTTCATCGGCCAGGCGCTCCAGTTGGTGCGCGGCGGGCGTGACCCGGCGCTCCAGGTCCGCCCCATCCGCCAGGTCCTGGCGCTGCTGGGCGAGCGCGACCTGCTGCCGGCCTCCGCCGTCCCCCACCTGGACGCCGCCTATTGCTTCCTGCGCCTGGTGGAGAACCGGATCCAGGCCTACAAGGACAAGCAGACCCACCTGCTGCCGGCGGACGACCCGGGCCGCCTGCGCCTGGCGCGCGCCATGGGCTTCCCCGACTGGGGCGCCTTCGCGGCGGTGCTCGAGGGGCACCGGCGGCGCGTCCAGGGTCAATTCGACCAGGTCTTCAGCGCCACCCAGACCGAGGGCCCGGGGCAGGACCCGGATTTCGCGGCGCTCTGGAGCGGCTGTCTGGAGGAGTGCCGCGCCCTGGAGATCCTGGCCGCCAACCACTTCAGCGCCCCCCAGGCGGCCCTGGTGCGCCTGACGGCCTTTCGCGAGGCCTGCGCCCGCAAGGGCCTGAGCACCCGGGGGGCGGAGCGGCTGCGGCAGTTGTTGCCGCTGACGCTGCGGATCATCGCCGCCAGCGAGGCCCCGGATTTGGCCCTGGAGCGGGTCCTCAAGGTACTGGAGTCGGTGGTGCGGCGCACCGCCTATCTGGCGATGCTGATCGAGCGGCCCATGGCGCTCGCCCAACTCGCCCGGCTCACCGGTATGAGCCCCTGGATCGCGGAGCAGATCGTCCGCCAGCCGCTGCTGCTCGATGAGCTGATCGACCCACGCCGGCTCTATGCCCTGCACCGCCGCGCCGATCTGGAGGTGGAACTCGAGGCCCTGCTCGCCCCCATCGACCCCGACGACCTGGAGCAACAGTTGGAGCGGCTGCGCCAGTTCGCGCATGGCAACATCCTGCGGGTGGCCGCCGCGGACCTGACCGGCGGCGTGCCCCTGATGAAGGTCAGCGACTATCTGACCGAGGTCGCCGAGGTCGCCGTCGCGCGGGTCCTGTCCCTGGCCTTCGCCCACCTGGCCGAGCGCCACGGCCGCCCCCCGGGGCTCGGCGCCGGGGACACCGGGGTCCTGGTCCTGGGCTACGGCAAGCTGGGGGGGCTGGAGCTGGGCTACGGGTCGGACCTGGATCTGGTACTGCTCCACGGCGGCGACCAACCCGGCGCCGACACCGATGGCCCCAAGCCGACCAGCGCCGAGCAATTCTACAACCGGCTCGGCCAGCGCCTGATCCACATGATCACCGCCCGCACCCCCGCTGGCATCCTCTACGAGGTCGACATGCGCCTGCGCCCGGACGGCAACAAGGGGATGCTGGTGCGCTCGCTCGCCGCCTACGCGGACTACCAGGCGACGGCCGCCTGGACCTGGGAGCATCAGGCCCTGATCCGCGCCCGGCCGGTGGCCGGGGACCCCGGGCTCGCCGCGCGCTTCGCCGCCGTGCGCCGCGCCACCATCTGCCGCCCGCGCGACCCCGCGCGGCTGCGCGAGGACGTCCGCGCCATGCGCCAACGGATGCGCGAGAGCCTGGACAAGGGCGAGCGCGGGCGCTTCGACCTCAAGCAGGGACGCGGCGGTATTGCCGATATCGAGTTTATGGTTCAATACTCGGTCCTGCGCTGGGCCGCCGCGCACCCGGCCCTGGCCGACTGGACGGACAATATCCGCCAGCTCGAGACCCTGGCGCGGCTCGATCTCCTGCCCGGCGCGACGGCCGCGGACCTCACGGCCGCCTACAAGGCCCTGCGCGGTGCCTATCACCGCAGTGCCCTGCAGGACCAGCCCAAGACGGTCGCGGACGACCAACTGGTCCCGGAGCGCGCGCGGGTCCGCGCGCTGTGGCGGGACCTGATGGGGGACTGAGTTCCCGGCGAACCTTTTTTAGATCAACAGGGTGGGGCCATCGGCCCGACCCTTCGGAGTAGCAGAATGGCAACGATGGCGGACCGCGACGGTCTGATCTGGCTGGACGGCGAGATGGTGCCCTGGCGTGAGGCCAAGGTCCATGTCCTCACCCACTCCCTGCACTATGGCATGGGCGTCTTCGAGGGGGTCCGTGCCTATGAGACCGACCGCGGCGCGGCCATCTTCCGCCTGGAGGACCACACCGAGCGGCTGTTCAACTCCGCCCACATCTTCGCCATGCCCATGCCCTGGGACCGTGCGACCCTGATCGCCGCCCAGCGCGCGGTGGTGCGCGAGAACCAGCTCGCCTCGGCCTATATCCGCCCCCTCTGCTTCTATGGCGCCGAGGGCATGGGCATCCGCGCGGACAATCTCGAGGTCCATTGTGTCGTCGCCGCCTGGGAGTGGGGTTCCTATCTCGGCGAGGACAACATGAAGAACGGCATCCGCATCCGGGTCTCGTCCTTCAACCGGCACCATGTGAACGTCACCATGTGCCGCGCCAAGGCCACCGGCAGCTACGCCAACTCCATGCTGGCCCTGCAGGAGGCGGTGCGCGACGGCTATGACGAGGCCCTGCTGCTCGACACCTCCGGCCATGTCATGGAAGGCAGCGGCGAGAACGTCTTCATCGTGCGCGCCGGCGTCCTCTATACCCCGGACCTGACCTCCGCCCTGGACGGCATCACCAGGCGCACCGTCATCACACTGTGCGACGAACTGGGGCTCAAGGTGGTCGAGAAGCGGATCACCCGCGACGAGGTCTACATCGCCGACGAGGCCTTCTTCACCGGCACCGCCGCCGAGGTCACGCCGATCCGCGAGGTCGATGGCCGGCCCATCGGCAAGGGCGGGCGCGGCCCCATCACGGAGCGTCTCCAGGCACTCTATTTCGATCAGGTCCACGGTCGCCGGGACACCCACCCGGAATGGCTGAACCTGGTCTGAACCCGCCCCCGCGCCCCGCACACGACGGAGAACCCGCATGGTACCGGCCATCACCCAGACCCCGCTTGGAACCGCGCTACCCGCTGCCCCCGCCGCGGTGCAGCCGCTCATCCCAGTCACCCGCGCCGAGCTGCCGCTCGCCTGCCCGCGCCCGGGGGACAGCCTCTGGGACATGCACCCGCGGGTCTATCTGCCGATCGCGGACGAGCCCGACCACGAGGCGATCTGCCCCTATTGCGGGGCGCGGTATCGGCTGATCGACTAGCCCCGGGGTGCGCCGGGCACCGTTCGGCCCGGCGCGTCGCGTCCATCCGGTTCGTCCATCCGGCGCACGGCTTCCCGTACACCTTCACTAACAGACTGGTAAAGGCCGGACGCGACTTTCCGCCCGATAAGCTCTTCAAGCTGCCGGGAGGGGTCGCGCACCTCGGTGTTTTCATATCTTACCGGATTAATTGAGAGGTTCTGCCAGCGTGGCGAAATCAGCCCCATTGCCGATCAGCGGCTTTATTGAATTTCTTCCGGAACAGCAGTTGATTCTTCAGGAGTTCATCCGCCGCATCCGCGCGGCGTACGAACTGCACGGCTTTTCTCCGATCGAGACCCCCGCGGTAGAGCGCGTCGAGGTGCTGACCTCCAAAGGCGGCGAGGCGGCGGAACGCGAGATTTACGCGATTTCGCGTTTGCTCGGGCAGCAGGACGGCGCCGAGGCCTCGGATTCCAATCTCGCCCTGCATTTCGATCTGACCGTGCCTTTGGCGCGCTATGTCGCTTCCTACGCGTCACAACTCTCATTCCCTTTTCGACGGTATCAGATTCAGAAGGTCTGGCGAGGAGAACGGGCCCAGGCCGGGCGTTTCCGCGAATTCTACCAGTGCGATATCGATATCATCGGGCGCGAGCAACTCAGCCTGCTCGCGGACGCCGAAATGCCGGCCGTCATCTATGACGTCTTTCGCTCGCTTGCCATCGGTGAGTTCATTATTCGTATCAGCAACCGGAAGATTCTCCAAGGCTTCTTGAGACATTACGGAGTAGATCGGGATACGAGCGCCGCCGGCCTGCGTGTTATCGATAAACTCGATCGCCATCCGCCGGCAGACTGGAACAAGGTACTCATTGCACAAACGACCCTGTCCCCGGACGTGGTAGAGCGTGTTACGGGATTCTTTTTTGGTGCCGGCGGGGCCACGGCCGAGACCCTTCAGTGGTTGAAGGATCATGACGCCAACGCGGATAAGGATTTCGCCTTGGGCGTAGAAGAGTTGGGCGTCGTTGTCAAAGCGGTCGGCGAACTTGGAGTGCCCGAGACCCATTTCAAGATCGACCTGCGTTTGGCGCGAGGTCTCGACTACTATACCGGCACGGTGTTTGAGACCTTGCTGGTGGGGCATGAGGCCATCGGGAGTATCTGCTCCGGCGGCCGCTATGATGATCTCACCGGTTTCTTTGCCGATGAAAAATTGCCCGGCGTGGGAATTTCAATCGGCCTGACGCGCCTGATGGCACAGTTGCTTGATAAGAAGATTGTCAAACCACGGGCCTCTACCCCGGCGAAGGTACTCGTCACGAGCCTCGACAAGAAGCACTTGCCGGACTATTTGAAGATCGCGAACGCCTTGCGCAGTGCAAACATCGCAACGGAAGTCTTCACCGAGGAAGCACGGCTCGGCAAACAGTTGAAATATGCACTGCGCAAAGGAATTCCGTTGGTCATCATCGCGGGAGACCAGGAATTGTCGCAAGGGCAGGTCCAACTCAAGTATCTGACCGAGGATTTCGCGCAGAAAGATGTAGAGGAAATCCCGCTGCCGGAAATCGCAGCGCGGGTGACCGAGAAACTCCGGGTATTAGGTCTCTGCGGGATCGCGTGGTAGCGGCAACAGGCCCGCTGCCTCGCCGGCGCTTGCGTCCGCTCGGATGAGCAGCGCTGGGACCTAACGGCATTCGGCGAAGGCCCCGTGGGCCCGCGGGGATCGCGCCACCCGTCGACCTCCTCCAGCATCAGCGCCGACCAGTCGCAAGCCTCGACGTCCCGGGCGATCAGGCCCGAACCGGAGGTCGAGGCTTCAGCCGGATGGAAGCGCCGACGGCGCACGGGGAATTCTTGCACAGTCCCGGCGCCTGGGAGCGCTACGCCGACAGTTGGCGCCACTCTCGTTCCCACGCGCCGTCTCACTGCCATTAGGTTAAGCCTCACTTCCAGTCCAGCCCGGCCTGGGAGCGCCGCACCCCAGTGCGGCGCGATCTCGCAAATAACCCCGCCGGTGTGGGTTGAGCAAACGCAGGCGAGCACGGTCTGGCTCAACTGGTAGCGTGCCCGCAAGGCGCGGATACCCTCACCGGTATAGGTGGGGATGGGGTCAAGACACAGGGCATCGAAATGCCGCATACGCCGCTTGTCGATGAAGCCGGCAACATGCAGGTCTTGGGCGGTTTCGTGGACCGCCGCGAGGATGCGGCTGCCGTCTTTCATTTTGCTGGTCATCGCAGCCCTCGTCCAACGCACGCAGCGCCACGGGTGCGATCAGCACTGATGTGGCGCCCGAGATCCCGGGTACGCTGTCGTTGTCGTTGTCGTTGTCGTAATCGAATAATCCGACCACGATTACGACAACGACAACGACAACGACAACGACGCCCGGTCCGCGAGAACGTCCGGTAGCCCGGTAGGGTCCGCTGTGCGGACCGAACCACGCGCGGACCCAGCCGGGTAGGGTCCGCTATGCGGACCGAACCACGCGGACCCAGCGTGCGAAGGGTCCGCACAGCGGACCCTACGGACTGCGACCGGATATCGGTGTCGAGCAGGAACCTCAGTCGGTCCAATCGAAGACCCTCCCGGGCGAGGGATCGCGCCATCCGTCGACCTCCTCCGCTGTCAGGTCCGGCCAGTCGAAAGCGGTCTGGGTGCGCCAGTCGGCGATGGTGTCCCACAGACCCCAATGGATCAGGCCGGTCAGCCGGGTCTTGGCCTCGGCAACTGAGATGTCGGTCATGTGGAATCACCTTCCGCGGGCAAGGGGCGGTGCGATGACCGCCGACGAGACCATCTTAGCGGGGCCGGATCGGATCGAGAAGCCTGGGCAGTCGCCTGGGGCCTTGGGCCTCCTTCGTCGGCCCAAACTGCGCGCTTTGTCGCCCCAACCAGGCTCGCAAGCGGCGGGCACCGGTTAACGGCCATGGCAGCAAGACCAGTCTTGGCGCGTTGGGGCGCTACGCCGACCGTTGGGGCCTGCGCGGGCATGTGCTGCAATCCTTCGTTTGCAGGCGCGACGGGCCGAAGCGAGGTGTCCTCGCCGACGATGCGCTCGTGCACCACGGCCTCGGGCGAGCGCCCGTCCTGCCAGGTCGCGGCCGGCGCGGGTGCGGGGTCGGCGCCCCAGCCCATGCGCGGACGCAGTGCAACCAAGGGGCCCTGGTGGGCCGCCCCGACCAGCGGCTCGACGGCCTGGGCGATGAGTCCCAGCGCGGGGATGCCGGGGGCCGGTTCTTGACCGTCGAGCAGGTCGACCAGGTGGTCGGCCACCACCAGCGGGCTGCCCTCCCAGTCGAGCCAGCCCGCAACAACAGGCGCGACGCGCCCGCGGCGTTTGGTTACCATCCGGGGCGCCGATTGGTCCTCGATAGGAAGCGCACCGATGTCGATTTTGGAATTCTGCCAGCCCCGCGCGGATCTGCTCGCCGGGACCCTCAACCCGGAGATCTTCACCGCCAACCTGATGCAGGTCATCGACCACTACCGGGGCGATCCCGATGTGGTCCAGAACATCTACACGGACCCGGTGGCCTTCTTCGGCGAGGGGACCTATCCCACTGAAGGCATGCGCCAAGTCCTGCGCAACTGCTTCGGCCGGCTCGGCGGGACGGACGCGACCTATCCGGCGATCCAGCGCATGGAAAGCGCCTTCGGGGGCGGCAAGACCCACACCCTGATCGGCGCCACCCACCTGGCCTTCCAGGGCACCGCCATCGCCGCGGCGGCCCAAGGCGTGATCGATCCCGCCCTGCTGCTCGCCCCCGGCGAGGTCACGGTGGTCGGGATCGCGGGCGATCGGGTCGCCATCCATGAGACCCATGGCGCCCGGCTGATCCCCTATACCCTGTGGGGCGAGATCGCCTTCCAGATCGGCGGCGAGGCCCTCTATCAGTCGATCGGCCCCGGCGCCAGTTCCTTCGGTTCCCCCGGGGACGAGTATTTCGATGTCGTCTTCAAGGGCCGCAAGGTCCTGATCATGCTCGACGAGTTGGCCGCCTACGCGGCCCGC
Organism: Candidatus Thiodictyon syntrophicum; assembly: GCF_002813775.1. Classification (NCBI taxonomy): domain Bacteria; kingdom Pseudomonadati; phylum Pseudomonadota; class Gammaproteobacteria; order Chromatiales; family Chromatiaceae; genus Thiodictyon; species Candidatus Thiodictyon syntrophicum. The sequence continues at coordinate 610,135 of NZ_CP020370.1, read as the reverse complement.
ATCGAGGCCGCCCGGCCGGGCGGACGCGCCAGCGTCGCAACCTTCCTGATGTCGCTCTTCCAGTATGCCAAGGAGCATACGGGGCTCGCCGTGATCCTGACCCTGGCCAGTCAACGTGATGCCTTTGCCCGCCAGACCGCGATGATCCAGGACCTGGTCTCCCAGGCCCGCGGCCAGGACGTATCGAAGGAGGAAGCACTCGGGATCGCCCGCGCGGCGGACGGCGAGGTGCGCAGCGTCGTCCAGCGCGACGCCACCGCCGTTGTCCCGGTCCGGGGCCAGGAGATCTCCCGGGTGCTGGCACGGCGCCTGTTCGTCCACATCGACCAGGGCGGCGCCGCCGCCGCGGCCGACGCCTACATGGAGATGTACCGGCGTACCGCCTTGCTGCTACCCGAACAGGCCCGGCAGGAGACCTATCGGGAGCGCCTGACCGCCCACTACCCCTTTCACCCGACCCTGATCGACTATCTCACCGACAAGCTCGCCACCGTCGAGAGCTTTCAGGGTACCCGCGGCGTGCTGCGGGTCCTGGCGCTCACGGTCGCCAACCTCTGGCGCCGCCGCTCCCCCGCACCCATGATCCATGCCTGTCACCTGGATCTACGCGACCCGCGACTCTCCGACGAGCTGGTGAGCCGCACTGAGAGTGCCGAGCTGATGCCGATCATCAACGCCGACATCGGTGGCCCCGACAGCGGCGACCTCAAGGCGCAACACAGCAACGCCGCCCTGGCCGATCGCGCCAATCCACACCCGGACGGCTTCCCCCTGCACGAATACGCCTGGAAGACCGTCTTCCTGCACAGCCTGGCAGGGTTCGGCGACGGGCTTGGTTCCAACGTCTTCGGCATCGCCAAACAGGACGCACTGTTCGCCACCGCCTTTCCGGGCATGACCCCGCCCCAGGTGGAAACCGCCCTGGACGCCCTGCGCTCCCAGGCCTACTACCTGCGCTACTCGGAGACCGAGGGCCGCTACTACGCGAGCACCGGCGTCTCGATCAACCGGGTCCTGGCCGACATCCGCCGGGCGCTACGCGGCACCAAGGGTGTCGATCAACTCATCCACGAAACCTCGCGCAAGGTGGTGAAACCCGGCACGCTGAATTTCGAGGTCATTGCCGAGGTCGAGCTTCCGGAACGTATCCCCGACAAGGGCACCAAGCCAACGCTGGCCCTGGTCGCCCTGGACAGCCCGGCGGTCCGACCGGAGCACTTCATCACCCAGGCGGGCGCCAACAAGCCCCGCCTGCACCAGAATCTGGTATTTCTACTGGTGCCGGACACGGTCGAGGTGAACGGCGAGCACCGCCCCGGCGATGACATGCTCGACAACGCCGCCACTCGCGCACTGGACCTGCGCGAGCGTCTGAACGGCATCGGCATCGACGTACTGGCGCGGCGCACGCTCAAGAACAACCCGGCCGGCTACGGCCTGTCGGAGGCGGTCTTGAGCGACCAGACCTTCAACCGTGACACCAAGGAGCGCGAGCAGGCCCTGCTGACCGTCGTCACCCAGGCGTACCGCAACCTCTGGTATCCGGGCCAGGGCGGCAAGATCATCCGCCACGAGATCAGTACGGCCGGCGGCGAGGGCGGACGCTCCGTGATCGAGAGTATCCGCGAGGTCCTGCTTGCCGACGGCAAGCTCGTCACCGCCGAACTGGCCGTCACCAGCGCGACCGCCGGTGCCGCCCTCAAGCTGTTCTTCGCGGCGAACAAGGATTACCAGACCCTTGCGGACCTGCGCGGCGCCTTCGCCTGCCGCCGTGACTGGCCCGTATTGGAGGACAAGGGCAGCTTCGACACCCTGGTCCGTGCCGGCATCAGGCATGGTGCCTGGTGCCTTTTCCGCATGGGATCGGCCGAATCGGAGAGACCGGCCGACTTCTACGCCCGCGAGACGGACGAGGTCCCGCTCCCGATCGACCTCGCCGAGCAGGGCTGGAGCCTGGTTACCCCCCAGGGTGCCAAGCAGCGCAACTGGACCGCCGTGGACAAGCCGGACGCCGCCCAGGTCCGCAAATGGGTCCAGGAGGCCATCGTGCAGGCCCGCTATTGCTCCGTCACCGATGTGGCCGCCGCGGTCGCGCAGACCCACGGCGACATCTCGGTCCAGGACACGGGACGCGCCATCGACGAGCTGGTCAAGGCCAACTATCTCTATGTCCATGCTCCGGACAAGGACCCCAGCCTCGACCCCAGTGTCCTGCGCGGGGCCAACGAATGGGTGCTGGAGACCGTCAGCCCGGACTACCAGGTCGTCACCAGGACCGAGGCCGCGACACGGGGTTGGGTTACCACGAAGGACGAAACCCTGTCACTCTCCGGCGAGCAGGCGCGCAAGAAGGTCCTGCCGCTGTTACGGGGGCTCGCGGGAATCTATAAGACCGGCGGCACCTCCACTATCGATTACCTGGAGGTCAGCGGTCTCAAGCTCCCCGAGGGCGGGCGGATCACCCTGCAACTGCATCAACTCAAGCCCGATGACGTGCGTGCCTTGGACGAACTGCTGGACCCGGCGATGTCCCTGACCACCCAGGATGCGGAGACCGAGGTCCAGATCGTCATCAATGAGCCCAGGCCCGGCTGCAAGCTCGTCGCCGAACTGAAGGCTTCATGATGGGCCTCGCTCCCGCTCTGCCCATCCTACTTGCTATTTGCGTGAATCCGTAGGATGGGTAGAGCGCAGCGAAACCCATCGTCCGCGCCTCGGTAAGGCGTTGATTGCTGGGTTTCGCTGCGCTCTACCCAGCCTACAAAGGCCGCGCGTATTGGCGCGGCGGCGAATACTTTCACAGTCTCGCAGCGCTGCCCATCGCTCCCGCAAACATGACGAAGCCGCCCATGGCCAAGAAAAAAGAACCCTTCGACCTCGCCAAACACCTCGCGGAGCGGCTTGCCAAACAGAGCGCCAAGGCGCCCTTCCTCCTGCGCATCACGCAGTGGCAGGGTGCCCCGGTTCCCGTGCTGGTGGTCAAAGAGCGCCAGTACCGCGACCCGGACGAGGGCGCCCCGGGGCCGGACGGCCAGCGCCGCCGCGCCCGCCCCGTCCTGATCGAGCGCGGCAACCTCTGCGGCGAACCGCTGCACCGCTGCCTGCCGCTGCTGCGCCGCATCGTCGAGGGCGTCACCGATCCGGCCGGGGTCCCCCTGGAGCTTGCCCGCTACCTCACCGCCGAGGGGATGCGTATCCGCGGCAACCTGCCCCTGGACGAGGAGGCCGGCGCCAAGCTCGCCCTGATCTTCCGTTTGCAGGATCGCATCAAAGACTTGGATCGAGTGGAGCTGATCGCTTATCGTGTCCGCCAGTTCACCCGTGAAGAGGCCGCCTACTGGCTGTCGCGGACCACCAGTTTCGGCCCGATCGCCAACCGCTGGGCGCTCTCCGGGTTGCGGACCATGCTGGGCGGACATACGGACGACAAGGGCGTTGCCGAAATGTTGGAGCGGCTGCGGTTGGCGGCATGAGCGACGCTCCGGGTAGGAGCGGCCCCCGGGCCGCGACGAATGTCATTCGTGATGTGGCCGGCATAATGATTAAGATTGACACTACAGCGCGATTTGGGAATCCGCGGCCGGGGTGCAGACCGATGACGGCGACATCCTCCGGGGTATCCCTGCGTTCGTCACCAAGGCCCTGGCATTACTCCGGCCACCCGCGCTCACTGCGCAGAGCGCGTGACACTTCGCCTTATCACCGGACCTGCTTCGTGTCGCAACCGAGCGGGTGTCGGTGCGGTCATCTGTCACGCCCTTTCAGGGCTAAGATCATTGCCGTGTACCACCCAGGGCGTTGCCCTGGGCTGGTATGTGTGACCCCGTTGGGGTCAACCTGGAAAGAGCCGTTGTCACGCCCCGCTCACCAAGGTTTTTCAGTGCGTGACGCCCCTAGCCCCGAAGGGGCGCGACATACCAGCCCAGGGCAACGCCCCGGGTGGTCTGTCGTTAGGGTCTTAGCCCTGAAAGGGCGTGACATCGGCGGGCCGCCGGATCATCTTGCGGGTAACCCGCACCAGGCTCAGTCGTTCCTACATGGAAGCGGCAGCCTATGGGATACTGCGCCCGTTCGGCAAGGGCTTCGAGGACATCCGATGGAAGACACCACAGACACCCGACTGATCGAGGCCGGATTTCCCTGCCACCAGGTTGGGGCTGAGACGCAGCGGGAGCAGAGCGTCGGGCTCCAGCCGCCGGTCAATCGGTTGCATGTCTGGTGGGCGCGCCGGCCGCTGACGGCGAGCCGCGCCGCCATCCTGTCCTCCCTGCTGCCGGCCGGGACCGACCCCGAGACCTTCATCCGCCGGCTCGGCATTGAGCGCGTTCAGGCGCTGGTCCATGGCGAGCCCTGGACCCTGACAGGCAAGCTATTGGAACGGATCGAATCGAGGGCGGGACCTGAGGTCTTGCCGGTCGATGATCCCGTCTTGCGGGCATTGGCGGAGGAACAGGTGCGCCGTCAGGCGAACCTCAGGATTATCGAGCGATTGCAGGAGGCGCAGCCTGACCTGCGGTCTGATCCCGTAATGGTGCGATGGGAGGCCGAGTGCAAACCGTTGCCCGAGCTTCGTCCGCTGATCGACCGCCTACTCCCCATCCAAAGGGCGACGGCCGACCCCGCATGGGCGAATGAACGGATCGCGTTCGAGAACGGGCACAAGATTCGCACCCCTGAGGACAAGTATCTCTATCCTCGCGCCTACACCCATCTACCCAACTATGCGGCGACCGGTCTCACTGTCCTCGATCCGACGTCAGGCGGTGGGTCGATCCCGTTCGAGGCGCTCCGTCTTGGGCATCGGGTCATTGCCAACGAGTTGAATCCGGTCGCTACTGCGATCCTTTATGCAACGCTCGACTATCCCGCGCGTTATGGAAAGACCCTTTACGACGACATCGAACATTGGGGTCAAATCATGCTCGCGGACATGCGCGATCAGATCGCCGACCTGTTTCCCCCATCGCCGATTGCTGAACCGCATTTATCGCGTTTACAGCGTCTGTTCGCCGACTCACCAGAGGAAGGTGGACCTTTTCTTACAGAGTTCCTCGACGCGTTTCTATACAACCGCCAAGTCACCTGTTCCCACTGCGGCGGCGAGGCGCCGCTGCTCAACACCTGTTGGCTGTCAAAGGATGCCAGCGACGCGTGGGGAGTTCGAGTCATCCCGGAGCGCGGTAAGGTCGGCTTTCAGACCTATCAGGTAAAACACGGCCGTGGCCCCAACGGCGAGGACCCGAACGCCGCAACCGTCAATCGGGGCACTGGCCAATGCGTTCACTGTAAGCAGGCCATCGACGGCGAAGAAATCAAGCGCCAGGCGCGTGCCGTCGCCAAGCACCCGACCGCGATGACGGACTGCCCGGACGGCTGGCAAAACCGACTCTATGCCGTGGTGGCCGTGCGCCTGGAACCCAAACTCGACAGCCACGGTCAACCGCTGCGCTATACCAGCGGCGCCCGCAAGGGCGAGATTAAGACCACCAAGGCTCGCTATTTCCGCCCGCCGAATCAACGCGACCTCGACGCGTTGGAAGAGGCCCAGCGTCGTTTACAGGCCAAGTGGAATAGCTGGGACGATCAGGGTCTGATCCCGACCGAGGAGATCCCGCCCGGACATCGCCGCGACCAACGCGATGGACTGTTGCGCTACGGAATCACCCACTGGCTCGATATGTTCAGCCCGAGGCAACTGCTGGGCCACCTAACCCTGATCGAGACCCTGAACCAGCTCAAACCGGAGATTCTCGCTGAGTTAGGACCTGAACGCGGCCGGGCGGTCGTGACCTATCTGCAATTCGCCATCGACAAGGGGCTCGACTACAACAGCCGTCAGACCCGCTGGGAGTTTACTCGCGGCGTGGTCAAAGGTACCTTCGGCCGCCATGATTTTTCGCTGAAATGGACCTTCGGCGAGATGATATTTTCCGGCCCTAACTCGGGCGCCGCCTGGGGTCTATCTCAGGTTCTCGATGCCTACAAAGGCATGGCTGAATTGCTGGCACCCGTGCTGGAGGGGACGGACGGTAAGCCGCCGGTCACCATCCTCAATGGCACCGGGGCACACATCCCGCAGGTTCCCGATGAATCGGTGGACCTGGTCTGCATGGACCCGCCGTATTACAACAACGTGCAATACGCCGAGCTGTCCGATTACTTCTATGTCTGGCAACGGCGCACCCTGCGCGACCTCTATCCCGGCGTCTACAACCGGCGCCTGACCGACAAGAAGGCCGAGGCGGTGGCCAATCCCCATCGTGACGGGGGACCGGACGGGGCCAAGGCGACCTATGAGCGGATGATGGGCGAGATCTTCCGCGAGTGCCGGCGCACCCTCAAGGACGACGGCCTCTTCACCCTGATGTTCAACCACAAGTCACAGGACGCCTGGGAGACCCTCACCCGCTCGCTGATCGATGCCGGCTGGATCATCACCGCCTGCTTCCCGGTCGAGTCCGAGGGCGAGAACTCCACCCACCAAAAGGACCTGGCCGCCGCCGCCAGTTCCATCTTTCTGTCCTGCCGCAAGCGCCCGGCCCAGGGCACCGAGACCGCCATCTGGGACAGCGCCTTCGGCCAGACCGGCATCCGCCGCCAGATCGAGGCGGCCGTCCGCCAGGGCCTCACCGACTTCGCGCCGCTGCGCCTCAACCCGGTGGACGAGATGGTCGCGAGCTACGGCAAAGCGCTCCAGGTCCTCTCCGCCCACTGGCCGGTGCAGGACGGCGATGACCTGGTGAGCCCCGTCAAGGCGATGAACGAGGCCAGCCGCGTGGTCTCTCAGGGCCGGGTCAGTCAGATCACCAAGGGCAAGGTCCGGGTGGAAGACCTGGACAGCGAGACCGCCATGGCCCTGACGATCTTCGGCATCTGGGAACTGTCCGAGGTCGCCTATGACGACATCCTGAACCTCTCCCGCTCCTTGGGCATTGCCCTGGACGCCAAGCCCGGGGGCTACCGGGTCCAGGATCGGGAGATCGGCATCAACCAGGCCACCGGTACCCGTGGCCGGGACAAGGGTACCGACGGCTACCAGGCCCCCCTGGTCCGCACCGGCTCCAAACTCCGTCTGGCCCTGCCGGAGGAGCGCCACGGCGCCCGCCTGACCGACCCCCAGACCGACTGGGACCGCCTCCAGGGCCTGATCGCCGTCTACCGTGAGGGCGATATCCCGGTCGCCCGCGCCTATCTCCAGGAGCACGCCGCCGAACGCGCCGGGCGTATCCTCGACCTCCTGGAGGTCTGGGCCGCCGAGGCGCGCTCCCCGGACCTCAAGCGCCAGGCGCGTACCGCGCTCTTCGGGCTGCGCGGGGCGGCCGGGTAGCCGGGTGGGCGGCCCGGTGATCCGCTGGTGACACCGCTCTGCGGTGTCACCCATGTGTCAGCCGCTGTGCGGCGGGGTCTGGGGTCTGGTACGCAGAGTTGAGTATGGGGTCGTCTCGATACGCGGTCCGCGTGTGCTGCCAAGTCCCGGCGCAGAGCGCCAGACACATGCGTGACACCGCAAAGCGGTGTCACGAGAACAAGCGGGGCATATCGCCCTTCCGGTGAGGTTCGAGTCATGCATATCCGCCAGATTCACATAAAGAACATCAAGTCTATTCGTGAGCTGACCTGGGACATACCGGCGGACAAGGCCAAGGGCTGGCATGTGGTACTTGGCGATAATGGGGCAGGCAAGTCGACGCTATTGAAGTCGATCGCTGTCGCGTTGCTGGGGCCGCGCGAATCCTACGGGTTAAGGCAGCCCTGGGATGCCTGGTTGCGTGATGGCTGCGACGCAGGCGAGATCGAGCTACGAATCGCCTGGAATCCAGATTTCGACGGCTTTGCTGGGAAGGGAACAACGCCGGCCGCGGATACCGTTCTGCCTTTGGGCTTGAAACTGGCGCGAGCAGACGACGACACGAAGGCCCCTTCATTTGAGCCGCTGAAAAGCAAACCTGACCCAAACAGACACGTTTGGGGCAGCGAACGAGGCTGGTTCGCGGCTTCATACGGCCCGTTTCGGCGTTTTACCGGGGGCGTGGGGCGCGTGGAGCAATCCACATCGGGGACCCTGCTTCGACTAAATCGACACTTGTCGCTTTATGGCGAAGGCATCGCACTGACGGAGGGGTTGGAGTGGCTGGTCGGGTTACGCGCTGAGGGGCTTTTTCAGGACGATGCTCACGTTCTACTGGATCCGTTAAAACGATTCATCAACCAGGATGGCTTCTTGCCGTCGGGCGTACGACTAAAAGACATCACGCCGAAGCAGGTGGTTTTTTCAGACGCATCGGGGGTGTCGATTCCCGTGCAGGAGCTTAGCGATGGGTACCGCTCGATCCTGAGCATGACCTTTGAGCTGATTCGACAACTCTCCTTCGCGTTTGGACCGGGGCAGATCTTTGATTGGAATGACCCTGAAAAAGTGTGGGCCGGTGGTGTCGTACTCATCGACGAGGTCGACGCCCATCTGCATCCGACCTGGCAGAAGCGCATCGGATTCTGGCTCTGCGAACACTTCCCCAATATCCAGTTCATCGTCTCCACCCACAGCCCACTGATCTGCCAGGCGGCGGAGCACGGTTCGATCCTGCTGCTGCCCCGCTCCGGAACCAATGAGGAGGCCCGATTACTGGATGGCAATGAATTCAAGCGCGTGGTCTACGGCAACGTGCTGGACGCCTACGGCACCGATGCCTTCGGCGCGGAGGCAGCGAATACCCGGTCGCCGACCGCGCAGGGAATGCGCGACCGCCTGGCCCAGTTGAACAACAAGGAACTGATCAAGGGCCTAGATGCGGCGGAGCGCAAGCAACAGGTGGAACTCCGTGCTGCCCTGCCGACCGTCGCCGCGCGGGTCGATTGAGTGATGATCAGGATACCGGACGCAGTGCTTCCCGCCCAGGCAAACGGGTTGCTGGAGCAATACCAGGCTGAGGTCGACGGGAAGGGTAACTATGCCGCCCGGGTTGCGGCGGCCAAATCGCTCTTCAGTAGCCGTAACAAGAGGAGGAATCCCGCCTTTGCCGCCGTGCGCGATACCCTGACCAGTATGTGCAGGGGGCTTGGGCGCTGCATGTATTGCGAGGACGCCCCGGCCGATGAGGTGGAGCATCACAGCCCCAAGGACCTCTATCCCGAGCTGGTTTTCGTCTGGCGGAATTATCTGTATGCTTGCGGACCCTGCAATGGACCGAAGAACAATCAGTTCGCTGTCATCGATCAAGACACGCAGCAGTTCATCGACGTTTCGCGCCTGCGGAAGGCGCCAGTCGTGCCGCCTGCCGCGGGTAAACCGGCCCTACTCGACCCGCGGCGTGAGGACCCGTTCGACTTCCTGATGCTGGATCTCCGCGATACCTTCCAACTGACGCCCCTGCACGTCCCGGAGACCCCGGAGTACCTGCGTGCCGAGTACACGATCAGGGTCTTGCGGCTCAATGAGCGCGACCTCCTGGTCGCCGCGCGGGCCGATGCCTTCGGCGGTTACCGCGCACGTCTGCGGGAGTTCATCCAGCAACGCGAAGCAGGCGCTTCGGCAGATGACTTGGCACGCCTGGGGAATGGGTTTCAGACGGCGCCCCACGCCACGGTGTGGGCCGAGATGAAGCGCCAACACCGGCACCTTCCCGAGCTTGCCGAGTTATTCGCTCAGGCGCCCGAAGCACTCGCTTTCTGAATCAGAGAATCTCAGATGGCGAGCACCGACAAGCCCGAGTCGTTCCAGCAGCGCAGCTGGGAGCCCCGCTATCGCAGCACCACCAGCGACCTGCTCCATGACTTCTATATCCCGGTCCTGCGCCTGAGTCGGCGCTACGACCGGGTGGCGGGGTACTTCCGTTCGACCTCACTCGCCGCGGCCTCCCAGGGATTCTCGGCATTGGTCGAACACCAGGGGCGCGTGCGGTTGGTGGCAGGCGCGGACCTGGACCCGAAGGACGCCCAGATCATTCTCGACCACCAGGACCTCGGGCATCTCGCCAAGACGCTGCTGGCCGCCCTTACGGAGCCCCAGTCCGGGCCGGAGTCGGTCGCGAACGGCCTGGGTCTGCTGGCCGGGATGCTCAAGGCCGGCTGCCTGGAGATCCGCGTGGCCTTGCGCCGCCATCGCAAGACCGGGATGGCCATCCCCTACGAGTCACGC